>JAUHXY010000015.1 GCA_030426785.1 bacterium | reverse complement strand
GCGTTTCCGTCCCCAAACTATTCTTCGGGTACGCGACGGGCACCAACCTGATGTTTCCCTTCCGGGTGGGGGCGACGGTGGTGCTCTTCGAGGGGCGTTCTACCGCGGAGGCGCTGCTCGACCAGATCGAGCAACACCGGCCGACTTTCATGACGGGGGTGCCCACGCTGCTCAACAACATGCTCGCATCGGAACGCATCGATGGCGCGGACCTGTCGAGCTTGCGGGTGTGTCTGTCCGCTGGAGAGGCGCTGCCGCAAGAGGTCTACGAGGCGTGGATGGCGCGTACCGGGGTCGAAGTGCTCGACGGCATCGGCTCGGCCGAGATGTTCCACATCTACATCTCCAATTACCCGGGCGACGTGAAGCTGGGCAGTTTGGGCAAGCTGGTGCCCGGGTACTGGGCCGAGATCCTGGGGCCCGATGGGGAGGTGCTCCCGGTGGGTTCCTCAGGGCGTCTGCGCATTCACGGGGGCTCGACAGCCCTGTGTTATTGGGCGAACAAGGCTTCGTCGAACGAAACTTTTCAGGGCACTGCTTGCACGACCGCGGACATCTTTCGCCAGGACGAAGACGGCTACTTCTACTACGAAGGCCGCACGGACGACCTGCTCAAGGTCAGCGGCATTTGGGTTTCGCCCCTCGAGATCGAGAACTGCCTGCTAGCGCACCCCGCCGTCGAACAGGTTTGCGTCGTGGGCAAGGAGGACTCCGACGGGTTGGTCAAACCGTTGGCCTTCATCGTGCCCGCCCAAGGGCATCAGGAGGGCGAGGCGCTGGCGGCAGACCTCAAAACCCACGCAAAAGCCCATTTGGCCCCCTACAAGTACCCGCGCTTCTTCGCGTGGCGCACCGATTTGCCCAAAAACGATCGTGGCAAAGTCGCCCGCGCTCGCTTACGCGAGGAGGCCCTGACCGTGCCCCTGTAGGGTCCGAACCCCTTCCGAAACATGCTGCATCTCGCCAAAAGCACTTGGCCTGAAGTCCAAGCCTTCCTGACCGACCGCACCGTCGCGATCCTTCCGATCGGCAGCACGGAGCCCCATGGCCCGCATCTGCCGCTCGACACCGACGTGACGATCGCTCAAGCGCAAGCGGAAGCTGGCGCGCGGCTCCTCGAAGCCCGCGGTATTCCTTGTTTGCTGCTGCCGCCGCTCGCCTACGGTCTGACCCAATTCACCGATGGTTTTGCCGGGACGGTCAGTTTGCGTCCGGGCACTCTGTGGGCCGTCTTGGACGACATCATCAACGGTCTCGCGGAAAACGGCGTCAAGCAGGTCGTGTTTTCCAACGGCCACTTGGAACCCGAACACGTGCAGGTGTTACGCGGGGTGATCCTGGACCATGCCGAACGCGGCTTCGAAAAAGCCCATGCGATCTTCCCCGACAACACGCGCCGAAAATGGGCGCAGACCTTGGGGGAAGAGTTCGCGAGCGGCGATTGCCACGCCGGTCGCTACGAAACGTCGATCGTGTTGCAGGCCGACCCGGAAGGGGTGCGGCGCGACGCGGCGCAGGCTTTGCCGGCCAAGCGCATCGACTTGGTGCAAAAAATCCAGGCCGGCGCGCGCAACTTCAAACAGTGCGGCGCCGACGAGGCCTACTGCGGGGACCCGGCCGCCGCGACCTCGGACGAAGGCGCCGATCTGATCGAGCGCTTGGGCACGATGCTTGCGGATACCGTGCTTGAAACTTGGCCGGAGCTGGCCCGATGAGCGTGTTTGAGGTCGAGGTACTGGTGCGCTTCGGGGATGTGGATGCCGCTGGCATCGCGTATTTCCCCAGCATCTACAACATGATCCACGACGTGTTCGAAGACCTGTGGACCCACTACGTGGGGGTGCCCTACGCCGAACTGATGATGAAGCAGCGGCTTGGATTTCCCCTGGTTCGCTCGGAGGTGGACTTCTACCGGCCCCTGCACTTCGGGGACCGCCCGCTCATCCGGGTGACCTGCCAGCATCTGGGCCGATCCTCGATCCGGCTGCGCTACCGCTTCCTTCTCGCAGGCGAGGTAGCCCTCGACGCCCGTATGACCACGGCTTGCATTGATATGGACCGCATGAAAAGCTGTGCGCTGCCTCAGGCCTATCGCACCGCCCTGGAGGCTCTCTTGGAGGAACGCTCGGACACCACCGAGTGACACCGCGTTTGAAGATTCACGACTGCTACCACGCCGGAGCTCCTGTTTTTAGCTTCGAGTTCTTCCCGCCGAAGACGCCGCAAGGCGAAAACAATCTCATGCAGACGGTCGCCGAGCTGAAGGAGTCCGTGGAACCGGATTTCGTTTCGGTGACCTACGGGGCCGGCGGTTCGACCCGAGAGCGCACCCACAACGTCGTCGTGCGCCTGCAGAAGGAGTTAGCGGTGACGGCGATGGCCCACCAAACCTGCGTGGCCGACACACAGGAGGGCATCCGCGGCAACATGCGTCGCTTGGCCGATGGCGGCGTGCAAAACGTGCTGGCTCTGCGAGGCGACAAGCCGCAGGACGGCGAAGTGAGCGCCGCGGGCGGCTTCCGCAACGCCACCGACTTGATCGACCTCCTGGCCGAGGAGTTCGATTTCTCCATCGGAGCGGCCTGCTACCCCGAGAGCCACCCCGAATCGAGCGACGAGATCGCGGACTTGCATTGGACGGCCGAGAAGGTCCGGAGGGGGGCTCGCTTTCTAATCACCCAGCTTTTCTTCGATTCTTCCCAGTACTTCGACTATCTGGCCAAGGTCCGGGCTTTGGGCATTGAAGTCCCTATCGTGCCCGGCATCATGCCCATAACCAACGTGGGCCAGGTGGAACGCTTCACCCAGATGTGTGGGGCCACCATCCCCGAACCCCTGCTGGACCGGCTGCACCGCAGCCAGGACGACCCCGGGGCCGTCATGGCCATCGGGATCGAACATGCCATCGACCAGTGCCGCAAGCTCCTCGAGGGGGGCGCCCCCGGCCTGCACTTCTACACTCTCAACCGCAGTCACGCGACACGAGGCATCTTGGCAGCCTTGCGGAGCCTGACCTAAAAACCTGCCCCACCACCTCGAACAGGACATGTTTTTGTCTTCGACCCTCCGTCGCGGCCTCGCGATCCCTTCCGGTTGGAGTTTCCGACCCGGGCGATCGCTGCGCCCCACGATCGGAGGCGGCGGAGCGGCCGCGATCCAGTTCGGGCTCTTGGGATAGGACCGCAATGGCTTCTGCCGCATCACCTCTGCGAGTCGCGCTCGACTTGACCCCGCTGTGCAACCCGATTCAGGGCGGGGTGGCGCGCTATGCCCATCAGTTGGCGTGCGGGATGTCGGATTTGATCGCCGAGCGTGGTGGCCGGCTCGACGTGCTCTGTCGGCGCTCCCGTTGGAGGAGCCGCAGCATGTTGCCGCGTGTGCCCGGAACGCGCTTGCGCTGGATCGAGAAGTCCTGGTGGCCACTCGTCAAAGGCGTGGACTTGGTGCACGGCACCGATGTGCGCGTGCCCAATTGGAAGGGCATCACCCAGGTGGCCACCTTGCACGACCTGTTCGCGCACGTCAGCCCCGACTTCTCCGATGAGGGATTCCGCGCGCGCCGCATCGCCGTCTATCAGGACGTGCTGCAGCGCTGTACGCGCGTCATCACGGTCAGCCGGCGCACGAAGGCGGACCTGCTGCGCTTCACCGACTTTCCCGAAGATTGCGTGGACGTGGTCTACGAAGGGGTCGAGCCGCAATTTCAGCCCGCCAGCGAACGGGCCATCGGCGAAGTGCAACTGCAACTCGGCGTCAAGCGGCCCTATCTGCTGTACGTGGGCGAACTTTCGGCGCGCAAGAACTTGGTGCGATTGATCCAAGCCTACGCTGCCGGCGGATTCCACAAGACACACCAATTGGTGTTGGCGGGCAAGGCGAGCTTCAAGAGCGAAATCGTTTTCGAAGAGATTCGTCGCCACCGACTGCAGGAAAAGATCCTGCTGCCCGGGTTCGTGGAGGACCGGCATTTGCCCGCGCTCTACACCGGGGCCGACGCGTTTTGCTTCCCGACCCTCTACGAGGGCTTCGGCCTGCCGGTGCTCGAGGCCATGGCTTGCGGTACGGCGGTGGTGGGGGGCTCCGTGGGAGCCGTTCCCGAGATCTCGGACGGCCACGCGGACCTGGCGAATCCTCTGGACGTGGACGGCATCGCGTTCGCCATCTCGCGGTCTCTCGATCGCAGCCGAGAGCAACTCGCGGCCGCCAAGCGGCACGCCGCCGGTTTCACCTGGGAACGGACGGCTCGCGAGACCCTCGAGGTTTACCAGCGCGCCGTGCGCCACCCGCTGCAGCTCGCCCGTCCGGCTCGCACCGTCGAAGAGCCCGCCAAGCGCGCCCAAAACTTGGGTGGGTGATACCGAGCGGTTCGATGGCCTGCGGGGCCCTTCTGCCAGGTCCCTGGGGTTTGGCGACCCGTCGGCTCGGGATCGAAGGGGTTCGAACATGAAAGTCACGGTCTTAGGGGCCTCGGGAGGCTGCGGACGTTGGGCGGTGCAATGCGCAGCGCAGCGGGGTCATGAGGTCAGAGCGATCGTGCGACCGACCACGACCTACGAGCCGCCACCAGGCGTAAACGTGTTGCGCGGCGAGGTAACGGACCCCGAGTTTGTCGCCTCGCTCGACCTGCGCGAGGACGTGGTTTTGAGCTGCCTCGGCCAGCGCCGGGCGAGCTTGCTGCCTTGGTCAAAGCGACTGTCCCCGCCTGATTTGGTGCAAACCGTGGCACGCCATCTCGTAGGTCAGAACTTGCGGCAACTGATTTGGATCAGCGCGGGTGGGGTTGGTTCGAGTCGCGAGCAGCTTGCGTTCCCGCTCGGATGGATGGTGCGCGCAGGCAACGTGGGGGTAGCCTATGCCGACTTGGAGGAGGCCGAAAAGGTCCTCGCGCAAGCCGATTTCCCGAGCCTTGCGGTGCGCCCGGTGACGTTGACTCGCGGAACCAAGGACCAAGTCGTTGGGGAGGTGCCCCGCTACCGCCCATGGAGCACGATCCACCGCCGGTCGGTGGCCCGCTGGATGGTCGATCATGCCGAGGGACTGGCTCCGCACGATGGGCCCGCGATCTTGCTAGGGAACCTGCGCTGACGGTCCCCTTGGCAAGGATGCTTGTGGCCATCGAGCCCACCAACGTCGCACACCGGGGGGGAAGGCCGTAGGCTCGGAGTTTTGTCGCGGGGACGGCTAAGCCGAAACGACCCGCCGGTGCCATCGGGAAAGGGGGAAGCGAGTCAGCGGTGGCCGCCTAAGTCGGCTTCCTGCACCCCAGTCGAAGGCGGAAACACCTGCATGGGCTGCAGGGAATCGGGGTCGTAAACCTGATGGCCACCACCCAGCTTCTGGTCGAGGATGCCCTCGAACATGACGTGCTTCCACTGCATGGGGGTTTGCAGCGCACCTTTGGCCAACTGGTCGTGCACTTGCATGCCGTAGAGCCACAGCCCGCCCGGCTCTACCACGGTGATGTCTTCCGCCGGAGCGACCATCAAGGTCTTCGAAAACGCGGAAGTCGTCAACGCGTCGGTGGCCGGCGGGCCGGAACCTAGGCGCCGATTCATCTCGCGGTGCGCGCGGGCTACGCGTTCTTTCGCCCGCTCCGGCGTCAAACCTTGGGACAAGCCGATTTGTTCGACGCGCCGCTCGTTGTACTCGCGGATGGCTTCGTCCGGCGCACCGTTGGATTCGTTCCAAAAGCGCGACGCGCGTGCGATGGCTTGTTTGACCACCCCGGGAGATTGCAAGGCGGGCAGCGCGTCGAAGACCACTCCGTCGGGACGGCAGAAGTACAACATGATCTCGCCGCCGATGGTGCCGGTGATCGACTCGCCCTCATCGAGTTGAAACTCCGCCACGGTGGTAGGGGAGACCGTTTCCCAAACCGGGGTGAAGGTTTCGCGCACGGCGTCGCAGACGGAGCGGGTGGAGAACGTCACGGTTCTCGCGAGTTTCCCGTTGGCTCAGCAGAACTCCTCGTCGAAGTTGCCGAACAGGTGCAAGACCATCATCGGTTTGCCGAGCGCCTTGGCGTCTTCCACGCTGCGCTGCCAAAGCAAACCGTCGTTCCAACCCCATTGGCCGGTGATCTTGGCCAACGCTTCGGTGCAGTAGCGTTGTACTTTCGCGCTGTCTTCGCGCAATCCGGCCTGCAGCTCGGGGATCGCGGCTTCCCCGCGTTCCACCCACTGGGTGACCGCCGCTCGAGCGACACCCGCATCGCCCCGAAAGTCTGCGAACGGATCGACGGGTTCGGATTGTTGCGGATTCGAACAAGCCGCGATCAGGGCTACCGTAGCGGCCCAGGGGAGCGGAGAGGCGATCTTCATGAGGGAAAGGGGGTTGCGTGGGAGGTGCTGGCGCTTCCCACTGGGTCTTGAGGCCTTACGGGCCCCGCCCCTCCATGTTAGGAACCAAACTCGGTGAGCCGAGCGGTTTTACAAAGCCGGTCCGAGGCTGGAACCGTAGGGGTCAATGGCGCGGCTCGAGGCCGTAGAGCGCGCGCACGAAGAAGTCCTGCCGGCGGCGGAACAGGTAGGGGCTTTCGCCGACTCCATGGCCTGCGCCGGGCACCCAAACGAACTCAAAGTCCTTGTCCGCGGCGATCAAGGCATCGACCACCTGCAGAGTGGAAGCGGGATCCACGTTGCGATCCAACTCGCCCACGGTCAGCAGGAGATCGCCTTGCAGCTGATGCGCGTGGGTCACATTGGAGTTGTCCGCGTAATGGGGGCCCATGCGACCCATCCACGCCTCGTTCCACCAAATTTTGTCCATGCGGTTGTCGTGACAACCGCAGTCAGCCGCCGCGGCGTCGTAAAAGTCGCCGTGGTGCAACAGCGCGGCCAAGGCGCTCTGGCCTCCCGCGCTGCCGCCGTAAATGCCGACACGCTCCAAGTCCATTTCGGGCTTCACTTTGGCGGCCGTTTGCATCCAAGCGATGCGATCGGGCAGGCCGGCGTCTTGGAGGTTCTGCCAACAAACGTCGTGAAAGGCCTTGCCACGCCAATTGGTGCCCATGCCGTCGATTTGCACGACCAGGAACCCCAGATCGGCGAGCCGGCGTTGGCTGAGTTGCAAACCCCAGGTCTTGGGCACGAAGTGATCGTGAGGCCCTGCATAGATCTGTTCGATGACGGGATAGCGTCGCTTGGGATCAAAGTTCGAAGGACGCGTGATGATCCCGTAGATGTCGGTCTCTCCGTCGCGGCCCTTGGCCACGAACGCTTCGGGGGGGACATAGCCGGCGGCCAAGAGTTCGCTCGCGTCATCGCGACCGAGTTCGGCCACGAGTTTCCCCGTCTCAGCGCTGCGCAGTTCGGTCACAGAAGGCTGATCGATGCGCGACCAGCGGTCGAGGAACCAGCGATGATCGGGGCTCAAGGTCCAACGGTGGGACCCGTTGGCCTCGGTCAAGAAGCGCAGGTTGGAACCATCCAAATCCACCCGCGCGCCGTGCACGAAGTAGGGATCCTGCCCCGCGTGCACTCCCAGGGCCCGAAAGAACACCACCCCGCGTTCCTCATCAACCGCTTCGATACCGCGTACTTGCCAGGGACCCTGGGTCAAGGCGCGCAGCACTTGGCCGCGCTTCGCATCGACCAGGTACAAGTGGTTGTGGCCGCTGCGCTCGCTGGCCCACAGGAGCTGCTTGCCGCCCTTCAACCAATGCCAGCGCAGCTTCTGGCTGTAGTCGACGAACGTTTTGCTGCGTTCCTCGACGATCGTGCGCACGGCGCCGGTTTCCGCGTGAATGGCGTGCAGGGAGACGCGTTGGTGCCCGCGCTGGTTCGTGAGACAGGTCACCTCCGAGCTGTCGGGCAACCAGTGCACGCGACCCACCGAAAACGAATCCTGGAAGGGCGTGTCGTCCACCGGGATCGCTCGGCCTTGGGCCACGTCGAAGAGCCGCGGGCGGCGCTGCGGAATGCGGTCCCCCGGTTTGCGGTAGCGCGTCATGCTCAGCCGCGGCTGAACTTGGTCGTCTGGCCGCGAGTCGATCAGCGGGATTTCGCGCGTTTCGACCCGGGTTGTCTGAAAACCCAAGACCCGGCGCCCATCCGGCGACCAGTGAAACGTGCTTTCGTAGGCATCGTCGGCGGACCCATCCTCTGTCCAAGCTTGGGTGCTGCCACCGGACTGCACGGCCACGACGTTGTGGTCGCGAATCTCAAGGTGCACGGGTGGCGGGGGAGTCGTGGACTCTTCCGCGGGCGACATCGCGATGCGGCGCGATTCTTCGTCGAGGATGGCTTGGCGAGGTTCCGCTTGGGCGGTGAAGACACCCGCTAAATCGTTGGCGGCAAAGTCGAGCACGAAGACGTGCTGGTCGTAGGTGCTCATGTCGCGGCGGCCTTGGGCCGGGATCTCGCCGTACGCCACGAGGCGACCGTCGTTCGCCACCCAAAAGAGCCGCACCGGTCGATCGAAGCGGTTGACAAACTCGATCGAGGAGGGTTCACCCCCATTGCGCGAAGGCTTCCAACCCCGCTGCGGGGTCAGGAGCAAGTCGGCGACGGGCAGCCCCAGCTCCTGGGGCTGCGCGGAACTGCGCCTCTTCCCCGAGGGCAAATCGATGCGCACGTAACGCAGCGATCGATCCTCTTCCCGTTGCACCCACCAAGCCCCAGACCCATCCTCCAGCCAACGCACCTCGGGCCGGAATGCGCGCACCTTGTTGCGGTAGCGTTCGCTGAGGCTTGCGGCCCGTGCGTAGTCCTGCGCGGATCCTTGCGCCTCGACCGAGGGAACCAGGGCCAAGGCAAAGACGGTGGCCAGAATGCAAGAGTGGCGCATGGGTATTCCTGGGGAGTGTAGCTCAGGCACGCGCAGCCATCGCGTGGGACTATAGGGTACGTCCCGAAGCCTCGAGGATGGCCTCGAGCTCCTGCCAGCGCTCGTAGGCGGATTCGAGGTCGGCTTGCAGGGTTTGCAGTTGGCTGGTGGCGTCCGCGACTTGGTCGCCCGCGTTTTGGTAGGTCTCGGGGTCGGCCAAGAAGGTGTTGAGGTCGCCGATTTGGGTTTCGAGGGCTTCGATGTGTGCGGGCAGGCCCTTGAGCTCCTCGGTTTCTTTGTAGGTCAGTCGGCGGGGGCGATCTGTCTTGGGTTTGGATGCGGGAGCCTTTTTGGGCTTGGCGGGCGCGGCTTCGGCCGAGAGTTGCGACCAATCGTCGAATCCACCCGCGTACTCGCGCACGCCGCCTTGGCCGTCGAAGATCAACGCGCCCGTGGCCACGTTGCTGAGGAATTCGCGGTCGTGGCTGACGATCAGGAGGGTTCCCTGGAAGCCGAGCAGGATCTCTTCGAGCAGCTCCAAGGTCTCCACGTCCAAGTCGTTGGTGGGCTCGTCGAGCACCAGAAGGTTGCAGGGCGTCGCCAGGATTTTGGCCAGTTGCAAGCGATTGCGTTCGCCGCCCGAGAGGTGCGTGATGGGGCCGCGGATCTGATCGGGGGTGAACAGGAACTCCTGCAAGTACCCCATGATGTGGCGCGAACGACCCGCCACGGTGATCTGATCCCCGTCGTCGCACACGTTTTCCTGCACGGTTTTGCCCGGGTCGAGTTGGCCGTGCAGCTGGTCGAAGCGGCCTAGAGCCACGCTCGTGCCGCGTTTCACCGTGCCGGAGTCGGGCACCAACTCGCCCAGCAGGATGCGCAAGAGCGTCGACTTGCCGCAGCCATTCGGACCGAGCACACCGATGCGATCGCCGCGCCAGAGCGTAAAGTCGAGTTTTTGGAACAGGGGCGGGCCGTCGCCGAATGCGTGGGTCAGGCCTTGTCCGCGCAGGACGATTTCGCCGCCGCGGTCGGCCTCTTGCAGTTCGGCTTGCACGAGCCCGACTTTCTCGCGCCGGGCCGCACGCTCCTTGCGCATGGCCTGCAGGGCGCGCACGCGGCCTTGGTTGCGGGTGCGGCGGGCTTTGATGCCGCGCCGAATCCAGGCCTCCTCTTGGGCGAGTTTCTTGTCGAACAGGGCGTTTTGGCGCTGTTCTTCCTCTAGCTTGGCTTCCTTCCGATCCAAGTAGGTGTCGTAATCGCAGTCGTAGCTTTCGAGCTGACCGCGATCCAGGTCCACGATGCGCGTGGCCACCTTGCGCAGAAACATGCGGTCGTGGGTGACCAAGACCAAGGCGCCTTGGCGACGGGCGAGCAAGGCTTCCAGCCGCAGGATCGTCTCCAAATCCAGGTGGTTGGTGGGCTCATCGAGCAGCAACAGATCCGGCTCAAGCACCAAGGAGCGCGCCAGCAAGACCCGGCGCGCGTTGCCCGCCGAAAGATGCGCGATAGAGGTTTCGGGGGCGATGCCGACGGCGGCGAGGCTCTGCTCGCTGCGCTTCTCGATCTCCCAGTCCTCGTGCACGCCGTGTTCGCGCAGGGTGGTAGCGAGGTATTGCGCCGCCGTGCCCGCGAGGTCGGCGGGCACGTCCTGGGCGAGGCCCGCGATCGTCAACCCCGGTCGCACCGAGATCTCCCCAGCGTCCGGCTCCTGCAGCCCCGCGATGATCTTCAGCAAGGTCGACTTGCCCGACCCATTGCGACCGACCAGGGCGATGCGCTCGCCCTGGTCGATGATCAGTTTCGCGTTGTCGAGCAGCGGTGCCGCTCCGAAGCTCATGCCGAGGCCTGAGCCGATCCATTCAGCCATGGCGCAGGACTCTAGCGAGTCTTCAGCAAGATTCGCAGACGGTCGCTGCTGGTTTCCATCGTGTAGCCGGTCCAGCCACTGAGATGGTCGGTCGCGATGTCAAAGCCGATGGTCATGAACTCCGCAATCTCTTCGAAGTCCGGGTCCTCTTCGAGCTCGGCAGCGCTCTCGATCGATTCCAGTCCGGCGCGTAATGTCCAATCGGTGTTTCCCACGCTCATGGGGAGTTCATCAAACGCGTTCAGGATCGACTGCAAGCCCTCATGGGCGAGGATGGAATGCTCGGGATTCGGTTCCTTCTTGAGGGCCTGATAGGCGTCCACTCCGGCAGCGTCCATGCTGAAGATCATGGCGGAGCTGTCGCAGCCCACCACAATTTCCATCATGTCTTCGATATTGACCAGCCAAGAGCGGCCCCATGCCGCTTCCTCTTCTTCCACGACATCTTCGCCCAGTCCCATCATGCCCAGGAATCCAAACACGCCGTCGAGGGTCTTGCCCACCGCCGTAGCATCATGGACATCCAAAACATACGTCATGCCATAAGCAACCAATCCATCGAATTCGATCGAGGGATCTTCCAGACCGAATGCGATCATCGTGCCCTCGATCTGATCGATGAAATCCCCTTGCAAATCGACCCCAAGCATTTGCGACCCTTGTTCCAACACAGCTTCCCATTCGGATTCGGGGTCCGGGACGATCTCACTGATGGCTTCGATGATGACATCGATGGCGCCTTGGAGATCCAAGGAGCCGGCGCTGTAGGTCATCGCCGCCTTCGGGATGCGTGCGAGGTCTTCGCGCGTAGGCGCGTCCACGGTGGCGAGCAAGCTCGAAAAGAATCCGTCCTTGGCCAAAGGGAAGATCAGTTCCCAATCCGACTGGTTGCCTGACCCAAAGTTGGCCGAGCCGTACATCCAAGACATGGCCTGCAAGTCGTGTTGCAAAAACTGCGGCATTTCTCCGCCGGACTCCGCCATCAACTCGTCCCACAAAGGTTCGAGATGGATCCCAAGTTCGAAGTGGGCACCCGAGCGTTCGGAGCTCAATCCGGGTTGCTGGAAGAACCCCGCTGGTACCTCATCTTGGTAAGCGAGGTCGCGCAAAGCTTCCAGGGTTGCCCGAGCCCCTTCGGCTTCGGTGCTCGACAGAATTCCGATCCACGAACCCTCCCGGAGGAGCATGCCTTCTTCGTAACGGTAGAGGGTCATGCCATCCCAGGATTCCACCTCTTCCAACCCAAGGTGGAGTCCTTGCAAGGCGTCCAAAGCGCTCGGCTCACCTACCATCATCCCGAAGAAAACGGGATCCTCCACGGACTCCCAATCCTGGACGTTGAGCCAAACCACGACCTCAGAAATGCCGGAAAGTGCCGTATGCAGCGACTCAAGGTCTTCCTCGGCGGTCTCTTGCTCGTCGGTGGCGAATCCGAAAGCATCGGCCCAGCGTGGGTCCACCAAGATCTTGACGAACGCGCTATCTTCTCCCTCGGAGATCATTGCGGCCGGATCGTTCCAGTGGAATGCCATAAAGGCCTCGGCGGGGACTAGGTCTACCAAGCGCTGCTGCCGCTCTTGCTGAAGGCTGGTGCTCGCGGCAGCGGGAGGCTGCGGTGCGATCTGGCTTGAAGCGGATAGCAGGGCAAGGGGCGCAAGGCCGAGTAGGGTGTGGGTCCACATAGGGGAGCAATGTAGGGGTACTGGATGAACGCGGATGATAAGCAAGCTCGTTGGGGGGCGCTCGCTTCGCGCCGGAAAAGTACCGCAGGCTGAGGTTCGGACGCTTGGCATGCCTCTGCCGGTCCTGGAGGCCTCCGGGTATGCGCGCCCAAGCCGCATGGAAACGCGCTTGCAAGGACTCGCGCGTAGCAGCGGGCGAGTGCGCTACAATCCGGCCATGCAACCGCTCTCCTCGTATCGAGGCCTTTGGGCCGGACTGATCTTGTGCGGCAGCGTGGCGCTCGGCGCTTGCCAGAGTTCTTCCCATCCTGCGCAGGAGTTCCACACCGAAGTGGCTGCGGGGCCTCAGTTTTGGGTGCCCGTCGGCGGGCAGTGGCCATCTTTGGCCTTCGATGTGCGCGGCGAGCCGGGAGGCGGGCCTACCTACGTGTTCGTGCACGGTTGGTGCGAGAACCGGCGCTTTTGGAGTCCCCTGTTGCACGAACTCGAAACGGCGCAGCCCGAAGCGCAGGCGTGGGTCGTCGACTTGCCGGGGCACGGGGATTCGGAGGCGCATGGCGGAGCCATGGACCCGGAAGCCATCGCACAAGGATTGAGTGCGTGGGTGCGGGCGCAGGGACTCGAATCGATCGTGCTCGTCGGCCACAACTACGGCGCGACCGTGGCGGTGGAGATGGCTAGGGAACTGCAGGACGATCGGGAAGTGCAGGGCGTCGTGGTGTTCCACGCCCTTTACGATCCGAGCCAAGCGTACGAGCCTTCGGCTCTTGAGCCGTTTGCGCGCGCCCTAGAAGCAAACTTCTCCCACGAGATGGGCGCGTTTTCCAGCGCGATGCTCTCCGAGCAAGCCACAGCGCCGGTGCGACGCTTTGTGCAGGAACAAATGGGCGCGGCGCAACCGAGGCCCGCCGTGGCTTTGTTGCGCGGCTTAGGCGGTTTTGACCTGCGACCCGCGCTCAAGGAGCTGCGCATGCCGGTGCGCGCCATCAACGGAGCGTTCCGCCCGACGCGCAAGACGTCCGCACAGGCCTTCGTGCAAGACTTTGACGTGACGGTGTTACCCGACCTGCCCGGTCCGGGATTCGCACCCATGATCCACGACCCGGCCGCCAGCTGTGCGGCTTTGGTCGCGTACGCGCGAGCCTTCCGGGACGAAGTGAACGCCGCTACTGCAGCACCGGCAGATCCCCAAACGCCTTGATGGCCACGCGCTGAGCTACGCGCCCGGCGATCTCCTTCAAGGCTTTGGCCGGCGCCGAATCGGGGGCCGACAGCACGATGGGGGAGCCGCCGTCGCCGCCCAGCAGCACGTCGGGGTGCAAAGGGATCGCCCCCAAGTGCTTGAGTTGGAAGCGTTCGCACAGATCGTGCGCACCGCCGTGCCCGAAAAGATCCACGGTGGTTTGGAAGCGCCCTTCGGCGTCCACCGCAAGCTCCTCTTCGCGCAAGCCCACGTTGAGGCGCACCTTCGAACCGGCTGCTTGCGGGTCGACTTGCCCTTCGATCACGAGCCCTGACATGTTCTCGACGATCCCGAGCAGATCGATCTTCACTTCCCGGAACATGGTGACCGCTTTGCCCACGTCAAAGGACGAAACGTTTTGCGGGGTCGTCACGAGCACCGCGCCGGTGACGGGCACCAGGTTGGCCAAGCTGAGTTGCGCATCGCCCGTGCCCGGCGGCATGTCCACCAACAGGTAGTCGAGTTCGCCCCACTGCACGTCCGACAAGAACTGTTGCATGAGCTTGTGCACCATGGGCCCGCGCCAAATGGCGGGTTTGTCGGCCGGGATGAGGTAGCCGATCGACATGGTTTTGATGCCGAAGCGCTCTTTAGGTGCCAGCACGACGCCGCCCTCCCGAGCGATTTGGTCGGGAGCGCCCGACAAGCCCATCATCATCGGGATGTCGGGGCCGTAGACGTCGCAGTCGAGCAGCCCAACCTTGGCGCCGGTCTGGGCCAGGGCGCAGGCTAGGTTGACCGAGACGGTGGATTTGCCCACGCCGCCCTTGCCGGAGGAGATCGCGATGACGTGACGGATGCCGGGCAGTTCGGGGCGCTTCTGCTCGGGGGGCGCGACGGCGGTCATCTCGACTTCCACGTCGGTTACGCCGGGCAGGGCTTCGAGCAAGCCGCGCGCCTGATCGCGCAATTGATCCTTCACCGGGCACGCGGGGGTGGTCAGGTTGATGGTCACCGCGACGCGGCCCCCGTCGATCTCGGTGCGCGTGACGAATCCGAGGGTGACGATGTCCTTGTGCAGATCCGGGTCGATGACCTGGCGCAGGGCGTCGAGAACGGCGGCTTCGGTGGGCTGGCTCATGGTGGGTAGGGTAGGCCATGGGGGGCGGCTTGGAACGGCCGCCCCCGCGTTTTTTGGGCTGTCGGAAGGCCCTACCCGGCGGCTCGAATCCAAGCCTTGGGGATCTCTTCTGGCGACAGAAGGTGGACCGGCCGATAGGCGCGCCGCGTTTCCACGAGCAGGGCGAGGAGCACGGCCGGCCATCCGAATAGGAGCACGGCCGCACCCCAACAAGCTAACCGCGTGACGGGCACGCCCCGGCGACGCAAAACCAGCGCAGCGCCGACGATGCCAAGGCCCAGCAGACCCCAAGCCGGCCAAGCCGATCGGCTCCAGCCCTCCCAGCGAAGGACGCCCGTCGTGAGCGGCCGCACCGACAGCGCTCGAAGGGGCTGAATGCCTTCCGAGTCCTGTGCGCTACCCGCGTACATCGTGCGGGTGTTGCCGAAGGCTTTGGGGTGCAGGAGGGGAGAACGCAACACGCTCAGGCCCCACACCACGGCAGCGGAGCCGACCTCCGCTTTGGCGCGTGGGGCGTAGGTGTAGCGGAACACCACCTCGCCTTGCTGATCGCGTACTTCGTCGGTAGGCGTGAGCAGGTTGTCGTCGACACGATGCACCAACAGGTGCGCGTCGGTGCGGTAGCCGGCCTCGCGCCATGGTTGCACCACGGACTCGTGCACGTTCCAGAGTTGGCGCGTGCGCAGGTCTAGGCCCCGCAGACCAGCGTCGGTCAACAGGAAAGCCACCGAGCGCCGCTGCCCCTCCGTTTCCGGATCCGCATCTTCCGGAGCCAAGCCAGCTAGCGCTACGGCCTCCTTTTCCAGGGAGCTACGCAAATGGCTCCAGGATTGGAACGACTCGCCCTCGGGAAGTGCGAACTGTTGATAGGCGGGGTCGCGATCTGCGAAGTCGACGAACCAGAGGGTGCCATCGGCCGGATCGCCGACGAACACGGTTGCGTCCCATGAGCGTCGGTCTTTGTTGACGATCGAGGCTTGGGGAGAAAACGGACCGTCGGGGCGGGTGAGCACCAGCTTGGTTCCTTCGCCGCGGGCATGTTGTACCAGGTGGGTCACGGACCCTTGCGGATCGTGAGCAAACGACTCGACGTATTGCGCGTGTTCCACCTCAAGGGCACCCGAGTAGACCCTCTGGCGGGTGGCGAGCGCGTTCAACCGATTCGGATCGCTGTACCGATCGATGGGTTGCAGATCAGGATCTTCCTGCAACACCGCGTGGGTTTTCGGATCCAACCGATAGCGCCGGATCACTTGCGCTTTACGGTCATACACCCGCTGCGTGGGATGCACGCTGCCGTCCGCAGCAACCGAAAGGTGCACCCGATTGGCCTCGGACAGAATCTCCTCGGTACCGATGTTGGCCCACGAATGCACGGACCAACCGACGGCGATCAGCACGAGGATCAATGGTCCTGAGGCGCAGCGTGCGATCGGCAAGTCGCGATCCCGACCCCCTGAGAACCCCAGCCATGCACCGCCAAACAAAAGCAAAGTCACACCGAGGTGGCCCAGGAAGAGCCCTGCGGGGTCCGAGACGATCTGGTGCCCCAAAGTCTTATCGATTTCCGGGCCGATCACCCAATAGACCATCGGAATCAACAGGATTCCTCGCACGACGGCGGGCAGCGGCAACTGGGTCACGAAGAAGCCCGCGGCAAAACACGGCAAGAGCAAGGACATGCCAGCGAGTCGTACGAGACCCTCGCCCCAGTAATCCGCCGGGAACGGCGAGTCGCCGATCACTGCCATCAAGAGGAACGGGAAGAGCATGCACAGCAAGAGGCTCGTCGCGTACACCCCGATCTGGCCCCAGAAGATACGGGCGGCCGACCATCCGCGATGGTACAGGTAGTCCTGTTTGCCGCGCAGCTCGTCTTGCACCCCGGCCGCTAAGCCGTAGAGCACCGCCCAAATCGGAATCGCAAACGCAAGCGAGTTGAAGTAGCGCGGATCGGGCGTCACGAAGGTGTCGTGAAAACCTTGTTCGAAGACGAGCGCGGTCAGGATGGCCAGACCGGCCGGCACGAAGAAGAGCACGACGATGCAGTTCTTGAGATAGAGGGCGCGCATGGGAGACTCCTAGAATTCTGGGCCTAGGCGTGGGATTCGGAGGCCGCGTGGAGGGGGGAGAGCAGTCCGGTGTGCCGCTCGTCGATGGTCAGGTGCAGGAACAGTTCCTCGAGCGTCGGCGTCGTTCCTTCGGACAGCCGCGCGCCATCCACGGTTAAGCGCTGGAGGATCTCCGGCGTGGGGTCCAAGAGGCTCACCGCGAAGCCGCTGGGGGTGCGCTCGCTGCGCAGGACCTCGGGCAAGGCGGGCGGTTCGGCGCCGTTACGGTGTTGCCACTCGAAGAGCCGCACCCGTTGCTTGAGCTCGGCCAAAGGCGCATCGACGCACAATCGGCCCGCGTGCAAGATGCCAACGCGATCCGCAATGCGCTCCACGTCCGTCAAAATGTGCGACGAAAACAGGACCGTCGTGCCTTGGCCAGACAAGAAGTCGATCATGGCGTCGAGGAACTCGCGCCGCAGCACCACGTCCAGCCCCAACGCCGGGTCGTCGAGCACCAACACCCGCGGTCCGCTGGCCACCGTCAGGATGAGGGAAACCTGCGCCCGTTGACCGCGGGAGAGCTTGAAGATGTTCTTGTTGAGCTTCAGACCGAGGCGGCCGAAGGCCTCTTCGGCGAAGCGGCGCTGGAAATTGCGGCGAGTGCCCGCTTCGAATGCCAACGTGCTCTTTAGGTCGAGCTCGGGAAGCAGTTGGTGCCCTTCGGTCACGTAACCGATTTGCGCGCGATCGGCCGGGCCGAAGCGGGAGCTCGGTTTCCCCAAGGCGCGCGTCTCTCCGTGGTGGGCGGCCAAGCGGCCCATCAAGATGCGCAAGGCCGTCGTCTTGCCCGTCCCGTTGCGCCCGAGGAAAGCAAAGATCTCGCCCTCCTGAACTTGGAAGCTCAGTCCTCGCAGGACTTCTTCCTCGTCGAAATGGCGATAGACGTTGTCGAATTCGATAGCGGGCGTCTGGGTGACGACTTGCATGGGTTTCCTACTCCTTGTGCAACTTGCGAATCTGTTCGGCGAGGGCGTCCTGCATGGCCGGGCCGTCAAACCCCAGCAGGCCGCCTTCGGCTGCAGCCTGCGCCATGATTTGCCCCAGGCGTTTGCGGCGCTCCGGCAGGCCCAGGTTGGTGGTTTTGCCGGTCACGAAGCAGCCCGCACCTTGGCGCCGGTAGATGACCCCTTCCTGCTCGAGCAGGTCGTAGGCCTTGACCACCGTGTTCGGGTTGACGGTGACTTGGCGGGCCAATTCCCGCACCGAGGGCAGCTTGTCGCCCTCCTGCAGGAGGCCTTGTCCGACGGCTTCTTTCACCTGGCCAGCCAACTGCTGGAACAGGGGCTCGGGGTCTTGCGGCTGGATGCGGAACATGGCGGAACTGTTCTAACTGTATCGGTGCAGGCAGAACAGTCAAGGGGCCTATCTCCCCAAAAATCAGGCAGAAAATGACCTGAGGGGCGCTAGCGACCCCAAAAAGCCCCCCGTAGGCTGCTGCTCCTATGAGCGACGCCCCCTTGGCCGTCTGTTTGGTGTCCGGTGGCATGGACAGCGCTGTCACCCTGGCTGAGGCCCGGGCGCGGGGCTTCCAGTGTGTCGCCTTGGTGATCGATTACGGACAACGTCACCGGGTCGAGCTGACGGCCGCGGAACGGGTCGCCAAGGCCCAGGGGGTAGCCGACCTGCGCCGCGTGCGGGTGGACTTGTCCGCCATCGGAGGCTCCGCCCTGACCGCCGATCTGGAGGTTCCCAAGGCGCGCTCCCCCGAAAGCATCGGCCAAGGTGTGCCCTCCACCTACGTTCCAGCTCGCAACACAATCTTCCTGGCCATCGCGCTCGGTTGGGCCGAGGTGCTCGGTGCGCGACACCTCTTTTTGGGTGCGAACCAAGTGGACTATTCGGGCTACCCCGACTGCCGGCCGGAGTTTTTGCGCGCCTTCGAAGCCCTGGCCAACAAGGCCACCGCCGCCGGCACCGAGCACGGGCAACGTTTTCACGTCGAAGCCCCGCTCTTGACCATGAGCAAAGCCGACATCGTGCGCCGCGCCGAGCAACTCAACGTGGACCTCGGCTTGACGCACACCTGTTACGACCCGTTGGTCGAGGGCGATCGCGTGCTGGCCTGCGGCGCTTGCGATGCTTGTTTGCTGCGCCTGAAAGGCTTTGCCGAGGCGGGCCGGACCGACCCGATTCCTTACCAAACGCGCCCCGCATGAGTTCTCCCGACGACGCTTTCGCCGATTGGCCCCTCGAACCGGTCGCCCCGGACGACGAGCGCATCACCTCGTTTCGCATGCTGCTCGCGGTCATCGATCGCTTGCGGCGGCCCGCGGACGGCTGTCCCTGGGACCTCAAGCAGACCGAAACGAGTTTGGGCCCTTCCCTGGTGGAAGAAGCCTGCGAGTGGATCGAAGCCATCGAAACGGGTGACCGGGACGAGGCGACCGTCGAAGCGGGGGACGTGTTGATGTGCACCTTGTTGATGTGTCGCATCGCCCAGGACGAAGGCCGGTATGACCTGGGGAAGGCGGCCTTGCGCTCGGCGCAGAAACTGGTGCATCGCCATCCCCACGTGTTCGGGGACGAGGTGCAAACCGAATCGGAACAGGTCCTCAGTCAATGGGAGGACATCAAGCGCGCGGAGCGGGAAGCCCAAGGGCAACAGGACCAAAGCGTTTTGAGTGGACTGCCCAAGGGTTTGTCGGCCCTGACGCGCATGGCGCGCATCGTTTCGAAGACCACTTCGGCGGGCTTTCGTTGGTCCAACGTGCAGGGCGCTTGGGACAAGGTGGAGGAGGAGTGGCGCGAACTACGCGAAGTTTTGCCCCCGGAAGCTTTGGCCGCTGAACGCAAACCGGAGCTCGATGCGGGCGCGCGCGAACGCATCGAAGCGGAGTTAGGGGACTTGCTCTCCGCGACCGCCATCTTTGCGAACTACATGGGCCTCGACCCTGAGCGGGCCTGCCGCGAAGCCGCCCGCCGCTTTGAAACGCGCTTCCGCGTGGTGGAAGAGACGCTCGGAGAGCGTCTACAAGGGGCTTCGGTTCCCGAACTCGAAGCCGCTTGGAAGGCCGCCAAGCGCCAGACTCGCTAGGGTCCCCGGCAGGGCACGGAACCCCCCTGGCACGCCCGTCGGGGAGCGCAGCCCACGCCGGCTCGACCCGAAAAAGCCACCGGTTGGCCCTGGACAGCCCCCGGTCCCTGGCTATACTCCGCGTCCCCCAAATGGGGGTCCCCGTGCGGGGGCGTAGCTCAATTGGTTAGAGTGCCGGCCTGTCACGCCGGAGGTTGCGGGTTCAAGTCCCGTCGCCCTCGCCACTCCTGTCTCTCCCAGGAGTTCCCCGCCACGGATCGGGTCTTCCGCGAAATCGTTTGTGGCGACCTAAGCCAGCGTTCCGCAGGAATCGCACTGCCTTCCAAGCCGGGAATGCCAGGTCGAAGGATGCCCGTGCTCAGGCTCGTGTCGCTCCACTGGGACTCCTCGTGTGGTTGGGCTACACCCAAAAAGGGACGCTTGCTAGGGCCCTTTGCCCTGTGGGGCTCCTCTCGCCCCCTGGTGAGAACTCCTGAGCAGCTCGAAGCACACGTGGGTGCTACACTGGCGCGCAAAGGCCCCAAGGCGGCGTTTCCTGTCCCCTTGGGCTCCTCTCGTTTCTACCTCGGACTTTCCCCTTTCCCGCCACTTCCAAAACCCTGCCCATGACCCAGCGCAACCTCGCTCCCCCCACGCTGATCGAAGACGATCGCGCCTTGGAGCGTCTGTTGGAGGATCTGGACGGGGAGCGCGTGGTGGCGATCGATACGGAAGCCGACGGCTTCCACAGCTATCGCGAAAACGTTTGCCTCGTGCAGGTGACGGCGGGTGAGCGCGACTACATCATCGACCCGCTCGCTGAGGTAGATTTGCACGGGTTGGGCGAAGTTCTGGCCGATCCGAAGCGCATCAAGCTGTTCCACGACTCCGAGTTCGACGTCTTGATCCTCAAGCGCGACTTCGGGTTTTCGTTTGCCGCTTTGTTCGACACGCGCGTCGCTGCGGCCATTTTAGGCAGCAAGTCACCGGGGCTCGCGTCGGTGTTGCACGACCATTTCGGCGTGGAGCTGGACAAGTCGATGCAGCGCTCCGATTGGTCCAAACGACCCCTCAGCCCCGAGCAAATCTCCTACGCGCGCCTCGACACGCACTACTTGGTTGAGCTGTACGAACGGCAAGCCGAAGAGCTGGAGGCCCAAGGTTTGACCATGGTGTTGGACACCGAGTGCCGCCGCTTGGAGGGCATCGAACCGCCGTCCCATGCCTTTCGCCCGGATGATTGGGTGCGCGTCAAAGGCGCGCGCCACCTGCGACCGCAAGCGCGCGCCATTTTGCGCGAACTGTTCATCTTGCGCGATCGCCTCGCCCAGGAACGCGATGTGCCGCCGTTCCGCGTGATCAGCAACCACACGCTCATCGACTTGGCCCAGCAACGCCCCTTGTCCCTGGCCGCCCTCGGCAAGATCAAAGGTTGTTCGGGGCTAGTGCGTTCGCGCTACGGCGATGACATTTTGGACGCCATCGAAGATGGTCTGGATGCCCAACCGATCCAGCGCATGCCCGCGCCTCCGCGCAAGGCGGGGGTCGAGCCGATGGACGAGGAGGCTTCCGAGCTGCACGACCGCTTGAAGCAGGTGCGTAAGAAAGCAGCGGAGGCGCGCAACATCGAGGCGGCCTATCTGCTCCACCGCACCGCCTTGGCGCGCACCGCGATCGAGCGGCCGTCCAGCGAGTCGGACCTGCAACGGGTCGCCGGCCTGGAAGATTGGCAGATGGAGTGGTTCGCTGACGACCTCCTGCGCTGCATCGACCGCTTCGAACGGGATCTGGCGAACGGCACCGCCATCCAGCGTTCGGGCGGACGGCGTCGGCGCAGCCGCTAAAGCGCCGGTCGGGCGGAACGGTCGCGCCGGGCACAAAAAAACCCCGAGGAGGATCGGGGCTGCTGCGGGGCTCACCCGGCCAAATGGCCGAAGGGGAAATGCCGAAGAGGAAATGCCGAAGTGGAAATGGTGGAGAAGAAGGGACTTGAACCCTCGACCTTCGCATTGCGAACGCGACGCTCTACCAACTGAGCTACTTCCCCGCCGGGGCAGGGATTGTAGTTTTGGGACAAGCCACTGCAAGGGGCGGATGGCGTGAATCCTCCGCTGAAATGCGGCCTGCGGGGCGCCGGCAGGAGGCTGGAAACGATCGGGGCGGGCCCCACCGACCCCGACCCGCAGAACCGGATAGGATTCGAGGGGTTCCCCTATGCCTATCTCGTTCCTTCCTATCGCCCTCGCGCTGCTCGCGGGAGGGTGGACGCGCCCCGTAGCGGCGCAGCCCGTTTCGGCCGCGTTGCAGGGACCTGAAGTCCCGGTCGCCGCGATCCCGCGTTGGGCTTGGCTGCCGGTAGGGGAAGCTTTGACCCTAGACCCCGATCAGGGCTACGCCATGCGCTGGTTCGGCAAGGCCTGGTCCCCCGAGGCTCCCCAAGGGGAAGAGATTGAATGGGGCCCCGTTCAGCGACCTGAACCGCCGTTGCTGCGCAGTGCGCAGGTGGCGCGTTGGGAGGGCCCCGGCCACCCGGGGACCGAAGCGGGCGATGCGTGGGTCGTGCGCTGGCCGGGAGGCGCATGGGGACATGTCCGTTTGCTCCACAAAACCCCCGCAGCGGTGGCGCTGGAATTCCTGCCCCTGGGGTCGGATCAGGAACTGATCTTGGCGGACGCCCTCGATTTGCGCGGGGCGTCCGAACCGGGCGGCTACCACTTGCAGTGGAACGCCGAGCCCGGGACGACTTACTTGCTGCGTCGCTGGGTGGTCGGTTCTACCGAGCCGCCGGAAGAGGTCGCGCGCATCGAAGGGAGTCACTTCTTCGACGGGGAAGCCCCGCGCGGCATGCTGTTGGAGTACGCCGTGACGGCGTTGGGTCCCGTGGCGAGTTTGCCGAGCCGCGTGCGTCTCGTGCGGCAAGAGCACCCTCCCGAGTGGCCCGTCGAAGTGGAACCGGGGCTCGGCTTGCACCTCGTCACCGGCGAGTTGCACGGCCTCGATCCGCACATCGTGGTGCAGACCATTTCCGGTGCGCGGGTGTTCTTGCGCTGCGCCGACGACTGCTGGGTGCTGCCGACGTCAGGGCCCGGTTGGGACGACTCCTGGCGGGCACCGGTCTTCGAAGAGCGCAGTTACGCCCCCAACATGCGACCGGTCGATGTGGGATCGACGGCGTACTTCTATCTGCGCTCGTCCGGCTTGTACGGCCGCTTGCGCATCGATCGTGACGAACAAGGTCGCTTACAACTGACCCGCCAGTTGGCCGGTCACAGTGGACGGGTGTTGCCATTGCCCCCGCGCTTGGCCCACTGGTCCAGCTCGGAATCCCAAGTGGATTTGACCTTCGAAGCCGTTTCTGAACGTGCCCAGGTCGAGCTCAAAGATCTCGAGCGGATCGTGGAGTTCGAACCCGAACCCGGCAGCGGGCGCTGGGAAGTGCTCGCGATCACGCCCCTGGACCCCAACCCGAGTTCGGTCGCTTTGACCGTTCTGCACGCAGACTTGCCCGTAGTGCCGCTGCGCTTCCGCCACCGCTACCGCGGTCAGGCGCTTTCTTTGCCGAGCGAACCGATCGCGGTGCTGGCCTTGGATGGATCGGACCCGCAGCAGGCCGCCCGCGTGCGCGCAGCCGCCCTGGAAGCGTTGGCTTCCGAACGGTTCGAACAGCGTGTTTTGGGCGAGCGCGTGCTGCGCAGCTTGGGACCTTTGGCGTGGGACGCGTTGCTCGCGATGTACCGCAGCGGAGAGGGCGTCGCGGCGGATGCGGCTCGTCAGATCTTGTTATCCCCTGAAGGCCTCGCCGGAGGTCAATGGCAGCGCGTGCTACAAGCAGCGGGCGAACGGGAGGGGCTGACCGAAAGCGTACCAAGCCTGTGGGCCCACCCAGATCCCACCTGGCGCCTCTACCAAATCCTGCTCGACCACGGTCGACCGGAGGGAACTTCCTGGTTGCCGTTGATGGCCCGCCTCGATCCCGATGAACGCGTGCGCGCGATGGCTAAGTTGCTTCTGGCGACCCCCGAGCGACCCGCACCGATCGTACCGTCCGGCGTCGCCGGTTGGTGGGCCTTGCGCGGCACCGAGGCCTCGTCGCCGGGGCCTTGGCCGGACTGGCGTTGGGAGTTGGATGGGTTGCCGCCCGGCGATGCCGGCGCGACGATTCGCCGGCAAGTCGACGGGGGGGATGCGTGGGCCGGACACGCGCTACTAGCTCTCGCGCGCGAGGCGGAGAACGCTCGTCCCGCCGGTGCGCTAGAAACCGACGAACGCACGTTGCTCGGATTGGGGCTGGTCGGGCTGCACCGCGAGGAGCGGCGCGCCATCCTGCTCGAAGCGCTGCGCTCCAGCGTGGTCTCGCCGGGCGCCTCGCTGTTGGCCTGGCGCGATTGGATGGACGTTCGCACGCAGGACGATAGCGACCCGGCCGAGCTGGACCGAGAGGTGGTGCGGTTGGAGGAACCCAGCTTGACCGCGCTGCAACAGACCTTGGCGGAGTGGGAGGTGGCAGGGGCCAAGAACAAGACCTTGATCTTGCCGAGCGGTCTTTACGGCGCGGAGAGCGAGCAGGACACCTGGATCGAGGTCGGAATCCCGGGCCTCGCGTTGATCGGGGAAGGGGGCGTGCAACTGCGTGCAGGCTTGCGCGTCACCGGTGTGCGGGATTTGGTGCTCGCCGACTTAGCCTTGGACCATGCCACCGGCAGCGCGCTCAGTTTGACGGGTGCGACCGCGAGCCTGCGCAACGTGACGTTGAGCGGCGCGCAAACCGTGTTGTCCTTGCAGGATTCGATCGTGGAGTTGGAGGCTTGCCGCGTGGAGATGGGGGCGGGCAAACCCTCGTCTTTTGCGGCGCGCTTGATGGGTCCGAGCCTGCTCCTGGCTCGTGGGACGCGCTGGCGCGCGGGCAGCCTGTTGCTCGGGGACCAAGGCTACGCGGTGCTCGAGCGCTGCACGTTGGACAGCGGAGAGCGCACCTTGTTCCAAGGCCAGCGCGGCGGGTACGTGGGTCTGCTCGACTGCGCGATTCTGGAGGCCGCGGTCGGATTCCAAGGGGTGCAGACCGTGCAGCTCGAAGGGGTGCTCAGCACCCTGCGTCAGCAAACGATCGGCTCCCAAAACGACCGGGTGTACCTGTGTGCAGAGCACGTGCATGCCTGGGAGCCCTGGGAGTCTTGGTCGGAGGGGCCGGGCGTCGAGGTCCGCACGTACTGCCCGATCGCTTCGGACCGCTAGTCGTCGCGGACGTGCTGCCTGCAGCGTGATTCCGCTGCATGGAGGGTTTCGCGCGCTCCTTTTCCCCCCGGTGGGGATCGATCCCCAAGGGGGATGCGGGTATCCTGGCTGGCCGATTTCCTAGAGGTTGGCCGGGCTGCCCGCTAAGCGCCCCGCGAGCCCCGCCCCGAAGGACTGAGGAAGCCTTATGCACAATAGTTTTGGAGCCCGGACCACCCTGGAGGTGGGCGGCAAGACCTACAAGATCGCCAGCATCCCCGCCCTGGAAAAGCACGGGTTCGAGGTGGGTCGCCTGCCGTTCGCCATGCGCATCCTGCTGGAAAACCTGTTGCGCTACGAAGACGGTTCCTCGGTGGACAAGGGCGACATCGAAGCGGTCGCCGGCTGGGACCCGGCCCATCACGTCACCCGCGAAATCGCCTTCCGGCCCGGTCGCGTGCTGATGCAGGACTTCACCGGAGTGCCCGCGGTGGTCGATTTGGCGGCCATGCGCGACGCCATGAAGGCGCTGGGCGGCGATCCGACCCAAATCAACCCGCTGCAGCCCGCCGAGATGGTCATCGACCACTCCGTACAGGTCGACGCCTTCGGCAGCCCCGACGCCTTGCGCGTCAACAGCGAGCGCGAATTCGAGCGCAACTCCGAACGCTACTCATTCCTGAAGTGGGGCCAAGGCACGTTCAAGAACTTCCGCGTCGTGCCGCCGGAAACCGGCATCGTGCACCAAGTGAACCTCGAGTACCTCGCGCGCTGCGTGATGGTCAATGAGGAAGGGGAAGCCTACCCCGACACCTTGGTCGGCACCGACAGCCATACCACCATGATCAATGGTTTGGGCGTGCTCGGATGGGGCGTTGGCGGCATCGAAGCCGAAGCCGCTATGCTCGGCCAGCCCGTTTCCATGTTGATCCCCGAAGTGGTCGGTGTGCGCTTGACGGGCAAGCTCGCGGCCGGATCCACCGCCACCGACCTGGTGCTGCGCATCGTCGAAATGCTGCGCGAGCACGGTGTGGTGGGCAAGTTCGTGGAGTTCATGGGCAGCGGCTTGGCGCACATGCCGCTCGCCGACCGTGCCACGATCGCCAACATGGCGCCCGAGTACGGCGCGACCTGCGGTATTTTCCCGTTCGACGAAGCGACCTTGGACTACCTGCGCTTGACCGGTCGCGACGACGAGCAGATCGCGTTGGTCAAGGCCTACGCACAAGCCCAAGGCCTGTGGTTCGATGAAAACACGCCGGAAGCCAAGTACTCGGCGGTGTTGGAGCTCGACATCAGCACCGTGCGTCCGAGTTTGGCCGGTCCCGCGCGCCCCCAAGACCGCATCTACCTCGAGAACGTGCCCCAGGGATTCGTGGAGTCCAAGCGCAAGATCCTCGCCAGCACCAAAGAAGAGGATCACGACCACGAGGTCATGGTGACCCGCTCGGGCGAGTCCTTCGCTCTGGGCAACGGCTCGGTGGTGATCGCCGCGATCACTTCGTGCACCAACACCTCCAACCCCTCGGTCATGATCGCGGCCGGCTTGCTGGCCAAGAAGGCCGTGGAGCGTGGACTGCGCAGCAAACCTTGGGTCAAGACCAGCCTCGGCCCCGGTTCCAAAGTGGTCACCGACTACCTCAACAGCGCGGGTTTGACCCCGTACCTGGAGGAACTCGGTTTCCACGTGGTGGGCTATGGCTGCACGACCTGCATCGGCAACTCGGGTCCCCTGCCCAAAGAGATCGAAGGCGCCATCGAAGAAGGCCGCCTGGTCGTCTCTTCCGTGCTGTCGGGCAACCGCAACTTCGAGGGCCGCGTGCACCCCAAGGTGCGCTCGAACTACCTCGCGTCGCCGCCGCTCGTGGTGGCGTACGCGCTGGCGGGCAACATGACCGTTCCCGTGGCCGACGGCGTGATCGGCCAGGATTCGGCCGGCAACGACGTGCTGTTGAAGGACATCTGGCCGACCCCCATGGAAGTGCAAACCGTCATCGACGAGCAGGTCCACTCCGACAAGTTCAAGGCCATCTACCAGAACGTATTCGAGGGGCCGGACGCCTGGAAAGCGATCGAGGCGCCCGAAGGGGCTACTTTCGCCTGGGACAAGGACTCCACCTACATCAAGCACCCCCCGTACTTCGAGGGCATCGGCCCCGAGCCGGATCAGGTGCACGACATCGCGGGTGCGCGGGTTTTGGGCCTCTTCGGCGACTCCATCACCACCGACCACATCTCGCCCGCTGGCTCGATCGGGGAAAACAGCCCCGCCGGTCAGTACCTCAAGTCTCTCGGCGTCGAAAAGGCGCAGTTCAACTCCTACGGCTCCCGCCGCGGCAACCACGAGGTCATGATGCGCGGCACCTTCGCCAACGTGCGCATCAAGAACCGCCTTGTGCCCGGCGTGGAAGGTGGCGTGACCGTGCACATGCCTAGCGGCAAGCAGATGTCGATCTTCGATGCCGCCATGAAGTACAAAGCCGACAAGGTGCCGAGCATCGTTTTGGGTGGCAAGGAGTACGGCACCGGTTCGTCGCGGGATTGGGCGGGCAAAGGCCCCGCCCTGCTCGGCGTGCGCGCCGTGATCGTGGAGAGCTACGAGCGCATTCACCGCTCGAACTTGGTCGGCATGGGCGTCTTGCCCCTGCAGTTCAAAGACGGCGAGTCGATCGACTCCCTCGGTTTGACCGGTCACGAGACCTACTCCATCTCCGGCATCGCTGAGAAGTTCGCCTCGGGCGATCCCGCTGGCGGGGAAGTCACCGTGACCGCCACCGCCGACGACGGCTCCACCAAGGAGTTCGCCGCTCGCGTGCGCATCGACACCCCGGAAGAGGCCAACTACTACCAACACGGCGGCATCTTGACCTACGTGTTGCGGCGTTTGGCCAAGGGCTAAAGCCCCCGAATGTTAAGACCGGCATGGAGCCGGTCCGCCCCCGCCCCCCGTACCGCGGCTCCAGCCAGGTACGGGGGGCGGAGTCGTTGGAGGTTGCTCCCTTGGTCGCGCCAAGCGGCTCCCCGATGGTCTAAAATGCTCGCCATGGGGAACGTTGATCAGCGCAGCGAGGCCATGCGGATCCAGGCCGCGGCTCGCGCATTGGAAAAGGCCTGGCTCCGAGACGGCGACCGCCGACAGGCTCGCAAGCTGGTGCGGGCCATCCTCGAGCAAGACTGGAAGCCTCTGCTGACTTCGGAGTCGCTCGAAGGAATTCGCTTCCGGGCCATCCGGGCGGAGCTTGCTGGCAAGCCCGAGAAGGCCTTGCAGCACTACCTCAAGGCGGAAGCGCACCTCGTCGCTCTGCGGGCGGAGAGGAAGGAGAACCAGTCCTTCCTGAGCGAAGCCAAGCCGCGCGTGCGGGGGACCAAGAAGAAGCACCTGCGTCGCCTGCGCCGCAAGATTGCCCAATGGGGCTAGCCGGGGGCCAGCGCTAGCCGGTCGGCGCGCTGTACGGTCCGTTTCGCCCAGGCGTAGGAATTCCCGCCCCTGGCAGGAAGTCGCTTTCGGGTAGCAGATGGGCATTTAGCTAGGGGGACGGATCTCCGAAAGGGATCGTGCGGATGAACTTTTTTCCGCGGTCGACCCATGCAAACGCCTAAAACCATCCTGATCGCCACCGCCCATGAAGCCCGGGTGGCGGAACTGACTCTCGCCCTGCAGCGGGCGGGCTACTCCGTCAAGCGCGCGAGCGACTTGGAGGAGTGTCTGGACGAACTGCGCGGCGGTTCGATCTGGAGCCTGCTCCTCGACGAGGATTGCCTCGATCAGCCGTTAGCCCAAGCGCTCGGAACGATCGGGGATCTCAACCAACGGCTGGAGGGCGGCATTCGCTGCTTCTACGAGCCTAAAGGGACCTTGGACTTCCGCGGCGCCCGCCGCGCCGGGGCTCGGGGCTTCGTCGCCTGGCCGGCGCCTGCCGATCTCGTTCTGTGCCTGCTCGAGCTCGATCCAGGCGCCATGGACAGCGAAGAAGCCAATACGCGCGGATTCATGTCCCAGGACGCCTTCCAGCGCCAAGCCGACCGTTCGATCACCGAAGCGCGCGCGAAAGAACGCCACGTAGCCGTTTTGTGCCTCGGCTTCGGCAGCGAACAGAGCAGCCAAAACTGGGTGGGCATGGAGCCCGAAGATCGCCGCGAGGTGGAACGCTGGTTGCAGATGCAGATGGAAGAAGCCCTGCGGCCGCGCGAGGGACAGTCATCGGTCATCGGTGTCACCTCGGCGGATCTCTACTGGACCTGGGTGCGGCCCGATCGCATTGCGATTTTGGTGCCTGGGCTCGCTCGGGTGCAAGACGTGGCCAAGCTGGGCGCGGGCTTGCAGGTCGCGTTCCAAACGTCTGGCGGCGAAGGGGTAGAGCGCTGGTTCCAAAACGTAGCGCAAGGGGCCGCCATGTGCCCTGGGGATGCGACGAACGGCTCGACCCTGATCGATTGCGCCATGCGGGCCACCGATCGCGGACGCACCGAGGGAGTGACCTCGTTGGCTTTCCACACGCAATCCATGGGTTTGTGGGCCTTTGAACGCCTGACCTTGGAGGACAGCCTGCACAACGCCTTGATGAACGAGGAGTTCCGGGTGTTTTATCAGCCGCGCGTCGATGCCAAGACCCGCTCGATCGTGGGTGTCGAGGCTTTGGTGCGCTGGGTGCACCCGCAACTCGGCATGGTTTCGCCGGCCCAGTTCATCCCCTTGGCGGAAGAGACCGGCTTGATCGTTCCGATCGGGGAGTGGGTGCTGCGACAAGCCTGCAAGCAAAACCAAGCCTGGCGCGACGCCGGGTTCCAGCCGATTCGCGTGTCGGTCAACCTTTCGCCCGTCCAATTCCGTGATGCGGCTTTGACCGACGTGGTGGACTCCGCCCTGGAGGAATCCGGTCTGAGCACCGACGGGCTTGAGCTCGAGGTGACCGAGAGCATGTTGATGAACGATCCCGATCAGACCATCTCGGCGTTGCAGCAGCTCAAATCGCGCGGCCTGAAGATCTCGATCGACGACTTTGGGACGGGTTACTCGTCCTTGAGCTACCTCAAGCAGTTCCCGATCGACTCTCTCAAGATCGATCGGTCGTTCATCCGCGACGTGACCACCAACGCGGACGACGCCGCCATCACCACCGCCGTGATCCTGATGGGGCACAGCCTCAAGCTCAACGTGGTGGCCGAAGGCGTGGAAAACGAAAATCAACTCGCGTTCCTGCAAGTCCTGCAGTGCAACGAAATCCAGGGCTACTACTTCAGTCCGCCCGTTCCAGCGGACAAGCTCGAAACCATGTTGCCCAAAGTGGGCGCGACCAAGACGTTCTAAAGAGGCGTCGAAACAAAAAGACCCCGACCTGCTACGCGGCGGGTCGGGGTCTGTTTGGTAGCCCGACAGGAGGGCTAGGCGGCACGCTTCGCACTCGGTTCGGCCAAGCGCACACTGAAGGTGAAGCGCGTGCCGGTGGGGTCGACGGGCTCGTAGCTCAAGTCTCCGCCCAGGATCTGGACGAGCTGTTTGGCCAACGCCAAACCGATGCCGAAGCGGGAGCCTTCCCGCGCGCCGCTCAACGGTTCGTAGAGCTGGCCTTGGAAGCTGGCCGGCAAGCCAGGACCTGCGTCCGTGACCTGCACCATGAGATTGGGCTTGGACCAGTCTCCGCTACGCTCCACCCAAGCTTTGGCCGTCACTTGGCCGCCGCCGTGGCGCATGGCGTTGTCCACGAGCAGTTGCACGAGCTTCGACACCGAGGTGGCGTCAACCATGTACTGGTTTTCGGTGCCGGAACCCAGGTCGAGTTGCAGGTCGATGGACTCGTGTTGGGCGCGCGCTTGGAATGGGCCGAGGGCCGACGTCATCAGGCTGGCTAGGTCGACCTGTTCTTGCTGGACCGTATATGAACCGTTCTCCAGTTGCGTGAAGTCGACCACGCCGGTGACCGTGTTCAAAAGCGTGCGACTCTGTTCCAAGCAGCGTTCCATAGCGGGGCCCAGGTCCTCGGCCTGGTCGGCCACCTGCAGCAATTCGGAAAGGTCTTCGGAAACCTGCCCGGACAGGCGTTGCAGGAATTGGCCACGCATTTCGGCTGCTTTGTCCGCGCTCGCTTTGGACGTGCGCAGGGCTTGGTTGACGGTCTCGAGGGAGGCAGCGTAAGCCTTCGCCTGCGCTTCCGCGGCGATCAAGGCTTGCGTCATGCGGGTTTGCTCGGTGCGGATGACCGACTTGGTGGTCAGAGTCGAGGCGAATTGACGCGCTTCCACCGGATCGAAGGGCTTCTTGAGGATCAAGAGTTTGTCCGATTGACCCAGGGCTGCGGCCATTTCCGACCAGGTGTAGTCCGCAAACGCGGTACAGATGACGCACTCCAGGTCGGGAGCGGCCTTCCACAGCTCGACGATGGTCTGCACACCGTCCCAGCCGGGGGGCATGCGCACATCGACGAAGGCCATCAGGTATGGATCCCCTTCTTCGATCGCCTGCTGGACCATTTCCAAAGCCTGTTGGCCTTGGAACGCCGAGTCGAGGCGATAGTTCGGAATGGCCTCTTCGACCTCGTCATCGCCGAAGAACGCGGCGCGAGCATCCTGCAGTCCCGCCGAGGTTTGGGAGGCGGGCGTCGCGAGGATCTTCTTGAAGTCTTCGTGGATGGCTTGGTTGTCGTCCACGATCAAGATGCGGTGTTGCATGGCTTAGGCTTGCAGTTGGGGTTGGGTTGGACGGGAAGCGAAGGGGATTTCGAGGATGAAGGTGGCGCCATGGCCGGGGCCTTCGGATTCGGCGTACAGCTTGCCTTGGAACTCCGTAGCCGCGTTGGCAGAGCTGTGCAGGCCGTAGCCCATCCCCGTCTTCTTGGTGGTGTAGCCGGGGTTGAACACTTGAGTGATTTGGTCGGTGTCGAGACCGATGCCGGTATCGGAAACCTGGATCTTGACCCAATCGCCGTCTCGGAAGAGCCGCAAGGTCAGTTCTCGCTCGGGGCTGTTCGTCATGGCTTGGCGAGCGTTGGTGACGAGGTTGATCAAGATTTCCAACACCCGATGACGGTCGATTTCGACGTCGGGAAGGTCTTCGAATTGCCGCGTGATGACCAAAGCCTTGTCGTGGAACATGGCTTTGTCCGCGATATGCACCGCTTGATCGATGACTTTGGACAGGTCGGTGGGTTCGCGCAGGTCCTTGGTGGTGGAGTAGCTTTGTTGGGACTTGACCAACTCACAGATGTGTTCCACCCCTTGGGCAAGGCTCTTGACTTCTTCCAGGGCTGCGGCTCGCTGCCCGGCTAGTTGTTCGGTCAGAGCCGACAGGAAAGGCTGCAGGTGTTTACCTCGCTTGTCCTCGCGCACGAACGTAGCGAGGTCGTCCGCGTTTTCCTCCACGATACGGGTCAAGCGCTGCAGGTCATCGATCGAAAGCTCTTGGAGACGCTGGGCCACGAGGTCGGTCGCCACGTTGACGCTGCTCAACACGTTGCCGACGTTGTGCAGAATGCCGGTCGCGACCTGGGACATACCGGCCGAGCGCGCGGTTTCCACGTAGGCGGCGCGCGCGTCGTCCAGTTGTTCCATCATGCGGTCGAATTCGCGCGACAACACGCCGAACTCATCATCCCGCTCCATGCTCAGCTTCGCGCGGAAGTCATCTTGGCTACCGATCCACTCGGCGTGGCGCGTGAGCTTCATGAGTGGCGCCAACACGATGCGGCGCAACAATGCCAAGAGCACGAATAGCAGGATCGCGCCGCCGGTGATGCTCGAAAGCATGCCCGAGTGCAGCGCCGTTTGACCGGTGCCCAACACGTCGGCCGGAATGCGCGCGTGCAGGATGAGGTCGGGCCGTTGACGGATGTCGTTGAACGTGCCAAATGCGTCCAAGAAGCCGTCGCTGCCCACCTCGACGATCGGCTGCGGGGACGACGTGATGGCGGCTAGGCGCTGTTCCACGCTGGGCGGAAGCGGGTGCCGGCCATCCGCTTGGAAGACCTCGAAGTTGACGTGGGTTTGTGCACTCAAGGTCGCTCCCAGGTCGGCATCGATGAAGCGGCCGAGGATCAGCGTGCCACGCCCTTCGCCGTCCCCCGAGCTGCGTCGAATCGGCTGGCTGGCTACGATCAACGGACGATGTTCGGTCAGCAGAATCCCCGCGTGTTTGGTGTCTGGATTTTGGGCCGAAGCGAGCGGGTGCCCGGGGGAGAGGGCTTCTCGCGGGAAGAGTGCCAGATCGTTCGAGCCCGATTCCGAACCCAAATCCACGCGACTCCACAGGACGGGCAAATAGCCGGGAAGGTCGGTGATGACGACCGCTTCGTCGGGTCCGCGCGCGCTGATGTCATCCGACGGCGGTCCGACGATGAGGAGCAGGTCGATCTTCTGCTTCTCGAGGCGCGCCGGCGAGAGGTTGCCGAGCACAAAAGCCGGATCGCGGTCTGCGGTGAAGTGGAACAATGCGTCCCAGTTGGCCCAACCGTGGGTGAGATCCACGACGTCTTGCAGCTCTTCTTCCAAGGCCGCTTGCACGC
>JAUHXY010000014.1 GCA_030426785.1 bacterium | reverse complement strand
GTTGGCAACCCCTCGCCCAAGACCTCGGCGTACCCCAGCCCATCCAGGACCACGTCGCGCGGACGTTGCGGCTCGATTGGTGAGTGCGCTTCGAGTGTTCTGAGCCAAGGGCAACCAAACTCCTCACCGCACAAAGCCATGGAAAAAAGTACGCCTCAATTGAGATCTGCTAGCATTGGAGTCCCTGCTAACTTGCCTGAAAATCAATCACAGGCAAGTGTCTTCAACCGCTCAGACCTTTGGTGATCCAATGAACGTACAGCTACTGAGGATAGTTATACTCTGCTTAGGGACCATGGCATCGATGCCGAAACTGCATGCCTACATGGCAAGCATGCAAGCTATTGGGGATAGTTGCTCAGATCCGATCGTCTTTACGGGAGTCGGTTCGGTGCTATTCAATACACATTTGGCCACTAGTAGTGGTTTTAATGGCGGCGGTACCTGTAGCGGAGGTGCCGTTCCGATTTATCAGGATTATTTTGTGAGGTGGACCTCACCTGCAGCTGGAAACTACGTCGTAGACACAAACCTATCTGAGTTCGATACGATCTTAGCCGCCTACCGGGGTGGAAGTTGCAACGCAATATGTTTAGGGCAGGATCTTGACAGTGGAACTGGAAACTCCAGCTCGATTGAGTTCGTCTCTCTAGCAACTGGAGAGTAGTTTCTATTCCAGGTCGGGGGAGATGGGCTCTTATCAGGTATTGCGCGAATCAATGTCTCGGAAGCGCATCCTCCTTGCACATCTCAACCAGACGATTGTTTTGAAGAAAACGATACCATTTTTGCAGGGACCCCCGTCCCAGTCGGCTTTCACCCAAACCTTGTTGTGAGCGATGACGATCACGACTACTACACAATTCAAATCCCAAAGAACTCATTCGTAGAAGTACAAATGTCTGGAAGTGATCTGGGTCTGCTCGAGTTTGATCCCATCTTCTACGCGTGGAATGTCTTACCTGGGAATGTTCTTTCATACCGCAATCCGGCCTCTAGTGCATTCGCGGTTGAGTTTGGAGTACGGCCTTCGGTCGACAACCTCCCCTTTTCGCTGAACTACGATCTTGCGGTGTATATCCGTACAGATGATTGCGCTGCAGCTGTAGACGACTTCCTGGAGGATAATGATGCATGTAGTGCCCCAAAGGCCATTGTGTCGGGGACTTATCAGGGCTTGTTCACTTCGGTCGTTGATAGTGACTTCTACTCTGTGGGAGTCCCGGATGACTACTTCTTGGTAGTGCGTCTTCTTTATAGCCTGAGGGAACTCCAGTTCATGGAGTTTAGTGATGATTGCTCTACCAGCCAAGTCAGGGCGCAAGGATGGGTGTTCCATAATCAATCAGGAGCACAAGACTCTATTCGGTTTGAAGCGCAATCGCTCGCTCCTGCCCCAGAGCGCTGCACTCAATACTCTTTCGAGGTTGAAGTCTTTCCAAATCCTTGCCCTGGAGGCATAGACGACTCCCTAGAAGAAAATGATTCGTGCGCGACGGCCAAACCACTGAACAATGGGTTCTTGCCTAGCCTTTTGCTGAAAGCACCACTACCAACTCCGACGAGCAGATAGTTTGGATGAACGGCTCAAATCAAAACGTAAACGTAGCTTTGGAGGTTCGACATGTCGGAGGTCCAACGCCATGCGTTGCTTACGATCTGATAGTTAGTGGCCTGGGGGAGTGTGAAGGGAACATTATTGGGACTTTCTGTGACCCGATGGATCCAAACTCGACTGGCGTTCCAACTGTGCTTTCTGGCAGTTTTGCGAGCGGTACTCCTGGGTCCGGCCTGCACCTTGAATCTATGGACGGGCCTCCAACGCAGTTTGGATACTTCCTCGTTGGATCTACGATCAACGACCCGGGCATCCCAGTTGGGCAAGGCAGGCTTTGTCTTACTCCTGGGGGAGGTTCAACAATCGGAAGGTACAATTTGATCGGTGATGCCCGAGACTCAATTGGTGCATTTGATACTTCTGGGGTGCTTGTCAGTCAGAGCGGAAACTCGGTCACTGGGACGGGCTTTGATGTGCCTTCGGAGCTGCCCGTAACGACCAATCAAACAATTCTCGCTGGGGAAACGTGGAACTTTCAGCTTTGGCATCGAGAAGATGGGGGGGACTCCAACTTTTCGAACGGTCTTTCTGTCCAATTCTAGTTCCCACGCTACTAACGCAGATAGAGATCCAGTTTCCCCACCCGCAGGTACTCACTTTGGCGCCGAAGGCGCGGAACGCTGAACGCGCTGCGGGTAGGGGGTCTGGTTTGAACCATCAGCGCGCGAAGCCCGCGGCGAATTGCATGTAGGTCGGGCTGAATGGGGCGAGGGCCTCGCGGACGGTCTCGTTGGGGCCGCCGTAGATGACGAAGCGGGTGGGGGTGAGGATTTCGAAGAAACGGGCGGCGTATTGGTCCTGGAAGTGCGTGAGGTGTTCCAGCACGGCTTCGGAATCGCGGTAGCGCTCGTAGATCTGGCATTGGGTGCCCTCGGCGGTGGTGTTCCACTCGTAGAACAGGGCGCCGGGCTCCTTGGCCTCCACGGCGGCCACCATTTCGTTCATCAGGCGGGTGAAGTCGGCTTGGCGGCCCGGTTGGATGTCGAGATCGAGGGTCCAGGAAATGGCTTGCGTCATGGAAGGTAGGATGGGGAGGCGGGGCAGGGTCCCTAGGTTCCCTTCCCCGGTCGGTGTCCGCCATGAGAATCCCACCCGGGAGCGGAACTTCCGCCCCGGCGGAGGGTTTCAAAGGTCGAATCCGCGCCGTCCAGCCGATGAAACGTCCTATGAAGAGCCTTCACCTTGCCCTTTGGGCCGCATGGGCGGCCGGGATCGCGGGATGGAGTCTGGCCGAGCCAGCTCCCCAACAACGGGGCGGCGACCAGGCCTACGAGCGGCTCAAGGCGCGCTTGGACAAAAACCTGGACGGCAAGATCAGCGAGGAAGAGTTCAGTCGGGGTCGCCGCGCGTTTCGACGCTTCGATACCGACGGCGATGGGTTCCTTTCGAAAGCGGAGTTTGACGCGCGCCGAGGGGGGCAGCAACCCGCACCAGCCTCCGAAGAAACGCCCGGCAGCATGCAGCCTGCCGAAACACCAACCGGCAGCGCCGAGCAGCTCGAGTTCTTCGAAAAGAAGATCCGTCAGGTGCTTTCGGATCACTGCTACCAGTGTCATTCCGACGGGGCGCAGCGTTTGCGCGGTGGCCTCAAGCTCGATTCGCGCGAAGGGTTTTTGAAGGGCGGTGACTACGGGCCCGCCATGATTCCCGGCGACGTGCAAGAGTCCGCGTTCCTGCAGGCCGTGCGCTACGAAGAGCCGGAGTTTGGCATGCCGCCCAAAGAAAAACTCAGCAGCGAAGAGATCCGCGATCTCGAAGCCTGGGTGGCGATGGGCGCGCCGTGGGCGCCCGAGCGCGATTTGGGGACCTTTGAAATGGCGCCGCGCACCGGCGCCGACGAAGCCGAGCCCGAAAGCCTCAACCGCGACATCGACATCGAAGCGGGGCGCCAATTCTGGTCGTTCCAACAGCCGGTTCGTCCGGAAGTGCCCACGCCGGCGGATGCGGACTGGGCGCGCGGGCCGATCGATGCTTGGTTGCGGGTGAAGATGGAATCAGCCGGCGTGCTACCGGTCGACGATGCGGACGATCGCACGTGGCTGCGGCGCGTGACCTTCGACTTGACGGGCTTGCCGCCGACGCCGGAGGAAATCGAAGCGTACCTCGCCGACCGCAGCGCGGCCCGGGATGAAGTGGTGGTGGACCGCTTGCTCGCTTCCGATGCCTATGCGGAACGCTGGGGCCGTCACTGGCTGGACGTGGCGCGCTACGGCGAGTCGAGCGGCAAAGAGCGCAACGTGCTCTATCCGCACGCTTGGCGCTATCGGGATTGGGTTTTGAAGGCGTTCCGCGAGGACATGCCCTTCCAGCGCTTCCTCAAACTGCAGATCGCTGGCGACCTGATGGCGGTTTCGGACGCGACGGAGAAAGCCTGGAACCAGATCGCCACGGGCTACCTCGCGATCGGCTCGAAAGGCCACGGCAACCGCGATCGGCGGCAGTTTCAGCTCGACATGGTGGATGAGCAAATCGATGCTTTGTCCCAAGGCATGCTCGGTTTGACGGTCTCTTGCGCGCGCTGTCACGACCACAAGTTCGATCCGATTCCGATCGAGGATTACTATGCGTTGGCACCCAGCGGTCGTTGGGCAACAACCAGCCTTCGACCTTGCTCGACCTTCCCGCTGGCGCGGATTTGCCCAACGGGCCGACCATGGACGCGGCTTTGCGACGCTTTTTGGAGCGGGGGCAAAGGCGCTTGCGCGATGGGCAAGGGGGCCGCAACCGTCCCGGGGCCGATGCGCCCGCGATGGACGATGAAAGGATGGGCGACATGGGCGACGCGTCCATGAGCGAGGAGGATCGGCGCGAGCAGCAACGGCAAGAGGCCTTGCAAGCCCGCCGGCGTTCGCAGCAGCAGGGCATTTTCGACGAGCTGAACGGACGCTTTGACAACCAAGGTCGGGCGCTGCCCACCAACCGCCTGGCCATGGGCGTGAGCGAAGGCGAGGCGCGCGACATCGCGGTGCTCGATCGCGGCGAGCTGGATCGGCCCGGCGAAGTGGTGCAGCGCAACATGCCGCAAGTGTTGCGCCACGCGGACTTGCCGCCGATCGCCGAGGGCAGTGGCCGCTTGGAGCTCGCCAACTGGATCGCGAGCCCCGAGAACCCACTCACCGCCCGGGTTTGGGTCAATCGATTGTGGTTGCACCTGTTCGGCACGGGCTTGGTGGAGACCCCCGACAACTTTGGCATGGCGGGCAAAGCTCCTTCGCACCCGGAATTGCTCGATTGGCTAGCCGTGGAGTTCATGGAGAAGGGCTGGTCGACGAAAGCCATGCTGCGCGAGCTGTGTTTGACGCGCGCCTATCGCTTGTCGTCGAGCCCCGACCGCAAAAACCAGGCGATCGATCCCGGGGGCCGCTGGTTGTGGCGCATGCCCAAGAAGCGACTCGAATCGGAAGCCTTGCGCGATGCGATGTTGGCGGTTTCGGGGCGTTTGCAGGCCCAACCGCCGGTGGGTTCGGTGACGGGAACCTTCGAAGGGCTCCTGCGCAACGAACAATTCGCCAATCTGATGCTGCGCGAGCAGCCCGTGCGGTCGGTCTACTTGCCGGCACCGCGCGGCTTCACGATGGACACCCTGGCGGCGTTCGACGCGCCCGACAGCGAGTTTGTGACCGGGGATCGTGACGAGACGACCGTGGCGACGCAAGCGCTGTTCTTGATGAACGATTCTGAGGTGCTGCGGATGGCGGATGCGTTCGCGGACCGCTTGTTGCAGCTCGACGGCAAGGACAGCGATCGCATTCGCGCGGCGTTTGAGTTGGCGTACGGGCGCTTGCCCTCGAGCGCGGAAGCGAAGCTGGTGGCGAACTTCCTGCGAGATTACGCGCGCGAGGTGGAGCGCACCCGGACGCCCGAAGCCGAATCCCCGAACCCCCGCCGGGGCGCCAACGACCGCGAAGGTCGCCGCGAACGGGCCCGCCAGAGGGCACGGGACCGCGCGCGCCAGCGAGGCGGAGCCGCCGAACCCGCACCGATCCGCGACCCGCGCCGGGCTGCTTGGTCTGCCTTCGCTCAATCCTTGTTCCAAGGCGCCGAGTTCCGGCACCTCAACTAGTCGAGGGACCCCTATGCACGAATTGAATCCTTGGAATCCGCCGATGCTTTCTCGGCGCGAAGCGCTGCGGGCCCTTTCGTGTGGCTTTGGGCTGCTCGCGTTGCGCGGCATGGCGGGAGCGGCGCCGCGCGTCGTGCAAGACACTTTGGGTGCCAAAGCCCCCATGCACGCGGCGCGCGCCAAGCGGGTCATCTTCCTGTGCATGAGCGGCGCGCCCAGCCACGTGGACACCTTCGACTACAAGCCCGAGCTGAAGGCGAATCACGGCAAGACCCTGTCGGGCTATCGGCGGGGCGCGAAGCTGTTGGGCAGCCCGTTTGCTTTTGCGCAGCACGGTCAAAGCGGTTTGTGGATCAGCGAGCTGTTCCCGCACCTCGCCAAACACGCCGACGAACTGTGTTTGCTGCGCGGCATGCACACCAACCTGCCCGCGCACCCGCAGGCGCAAACGATGTTGCAGACCGGCAGCATCCAGTTCGTGCGGCCTTCGCTGGGGGCCTGGACGTTGTATGGTTTGGGCACCGAAAACACGAACCTGCCCGGTTTTGTAACGATCAATCCGCCGCAGGGGCGCGCGCAGCTTTACGGCAGCGCCTTCTTGCCGGCCACCTACCAGGGCCTGCGCATCGGTTTGGCGGGCCAAGGGCGCGGTCGTTTGGGGGCCGCCGGGGAGCCGGTGGAAGACATCAAGAACCCGCGCCAAGCGCCGGAGTTGCAGCGCAAGCAATTGGATTTGGTGCAGCGGCTCAACCGGGAATACGCCAAGCGCGAAAAGGGCGAAGACGGCATCGAGGCGGTCATTCAATCGTACGAGTTGGCCTTCCGCATGCAGGCGGAGTTGCCCGACCTGATGAACCTGTCGGCGGTCGACGAAAAAACTTTGCAGGCTTACGGCATCGGCCAAGAGGGCACCGACAACTTCGGGCGGCAGTGTTTGACCGCGATGCACCTGGCGCAAGCGGGCGTGCGCTTCATTCAACTGGGCACGGGCAACTGGGACCACCACCGCAACCTGCGCGAGGACTTGCGCACGGCTTGCACCGCGGTGGATCAGCCGATTGCCGCGCTGTTGGCCGACCTAAAGCGTCAAGGCATGCTAGACGAAACGCTGGTCCTGTGGGGCGGTGAGTTTGGCCGCACGCCGTACGCCCAAGGCACCGACGGCCGCGACCACAACAACCGTGGCTTCACCACTTGGATGGCCGGTGGCGGCGTCCAGGGTGGCCTGAGCTATGGTTCCACCGACGAACTCGGTATCGAAGCCGTCAGCGGCCGCATGTCCATCCACGATTGGCACGCGACGATCCTGCATCTGCTGGGCCTCGACCACGAACGCTTGACCTACAACTACGCCGGCCGCGACTTCCGCCTCACCGATGTGCACGGCGAGGTCGCGCGGGACATTTTGGCCTAGGAAGGTTTCGACCTTGGGGGCACCGACTGGCGTCGAAGGCGGGTTCCTGTTCCCTTTCAGCTGCGTCGAGCCTTTTTGGAGTTGTTGACCAAGCGAACGTGATTGCGACGAGAGGGCCGGTCGGCAGATTAGCTGGAACCTTCGATAGGTTTGGTTCGATGGAGAGCACCCTCAGGCGAGACGATCCGTCTTAGGCAGGTGGCGAGGTGGAATCGACGGGTTTCACCCTTGGTGGTTTTCGACAGGGCGTGGTGTACTGCAGACCCGCGACGCTGGCATTCTTCGTCAGCGTCACGTGCTTTTCGCTCTCCCCAAAGCTGTCACTCATGAAAATCTGTGTTTCTCTTGCGCTTGCCGCCTTGTATCCAACGGGCGTGGCCATGGCCCAAGCCTCGAACGATTCGTGCACGAACCCGGCCCAGGTCCATGAGGGCACTTTCGACCTCAATCAAGGGACGGCGTTCACGAACTCTGAAATGACTTGCGGCCCCAATATGCCGGGGGATCTGTTTTGGTTGTACACGGCGACGCAGGGTGGGGAGATCCTCATCGATACCAACGGTTGTACCTTTGATTCCAGGCTCGCTGTTTACGACGGCGTCGACTGCTCCGCGCCTTGTATTGCTTTTGACGATAACAGCGGGGTGGGCAACGCCAGTTCGATCACTTTGTCGAACGTGGTTCAAGGTCAGCAATACCTGATCCAGGTCGGCAACTATCCTTTCCCGGCTGGTGATGGACCCCTCAACATCGGTTGTGGCCCAAATGATCCCTATGAGGACAATGATTCTTGTGCCACTGCTTTCGAGATCGGGGCAGGGACCCATTCCGCAGTGTCAACCTCCTCTGATCCGGACTACTACCGCATCGTGATTCCCCCTCGGAAGATTCTTGTTCTGACCGAGATGCAGGATGCGCTCGATGAAGTGATTTACTTGCTCACGGATACCACCGATTGCCAAGGGTTGGTCACTGTTGGTAGTACCGAGGTTTCCTACGAGAACCCCTCGATGACTCCACAGCCTGTTGTCGTCCAAGCGTCAAGCTCACCAGGGTTCAACTATTGCGTCGAATACCAATTCATGGTCGCGTTCGAGTGTTTTGACGATCCGAACGAGCCTAACTACCCCTGTGCGTTGGCCACGGAGGTGTTCGCCGGTAGTTACACCTCAAGCATGCAGAACGTCACCGATTTCGACCAATACAAGGTGTCGGTGGAGCCGGGTGTGCAACTGGTCGTCGAAGGCAATGGAATCCTGGAGGACGTAGACTGGTCCTATCGGCTTGATTGCAGTGCCTCCGGGACGATCGAGTCAGGTGGCTTTGCGTATACGAATACGAGTTCGGTCACAGAGGTCGTTCTGTTTCACCCTGTCCCGATTCCTCCGTATACGGATGACTGCATTGCTTATGGCTTCTTCGTGAAGTTTGAGGACTGTTTTTATCCAGATGCCTTTGAGGCCAACCAAACCCTGGCAACGGCCGCGGTACTCTCCGAAGGGACGCACCTGAACCTGACGGTGGACCGGCAGGATGACGATTGGTACCAATACTGCCTCGAACCCGGGCAGGTCACCCAATTTGGCGTGAATTGTCCGACGTCTGGCGCGGACCTTGAGATCGCGATTTATGGAGGCCTACCTTCAGGGGCACCGGATGCGGGGGGCGTTGTGCTAGGCCAACAACAGTACACCTACCAAAACCAGACGGGCTTCGAGCAGACGATCTATGCCAAGGTCTCGGTCTATTGGTTTGCGTTGAGTGACTGCAATGTCTATGAGCTCACCATCGATGGAGCCGGTTGTCCTGACCCAGGGGTTGGGGTGCCGTTTTGCGATCCGATGAATGTTAACTCCACCGGTATGTCGACAAGGCTTATGGGCCATCTGGGTTCGGGCGTGGAAAGCGGTTTGCACCTCAGTGCCCATTCAGGCCCTTCTGGCGAGTTCGGCTACTTCGTGATCGGTACGGGAGTCAGCGATCCTGGGCTGCCCCTGAGCGACGGTCGACTTTGTCTCGCGCTCACCGGCGGTAATGCGTTTGGGCGCTACAACATCGCGAACACGGCCATGACGGCATTGGGGCAATTCGACGCCAACGGTGACTTCCGAAACCTGCAAGGCACGGGTACTTCGCAAGGGGGCTACGGCTACGATGTAGCTGCACAAAATCCCTTGGGCGGCACGCTGCAAAGCGGTGAAACCTGGCACTTTCAACTATGGCACCGGGACACCTGGTCGGCCCCGGGGCGTTGGAATTACTCCAATGGTGTGAGTGTGACTTTCCCGTAGGCAAAGCTGGTACGGGCCAAGGCCAAGCAAAGTGCAAGCGGTGGTTTCCCAGGCTTCGGGGAGCCGCCGCTTGAGTCGATTCTGGAGCGCAGTTCCGGCGGCTGTGGGGCACAAATCGTTTCCGGAGCGGGAGTGCAAGTCTCTCCATGCCGCGACTTCCGCCTCACCGACGTGCGCTGCGAGGTCGCGCGGGAGATCTTCGCCTAACAAGAGAGCGGCCCGGCTGCGTCGAACGCTGCCGGGCCGCTCCGTGTCGGGTTATCGACCTAGAAGGTGATCGACAGGCCGTTCGAGAAGTTCGAGGCGCCCGCGGCTTCGCGGTGCCAGAGCTGGAAGTGCCAGGTGTCGCCCGCCTGGATGGTTTGGTTCAGGACGGGGATGTTGGCGGGCAGGTCGAAGCCGTAGCCGCTCGACGAAGTGCCGACGAAGTTTTGCAGAGCGCCCGTCGCGTCGAATTGACCGAGGGAGTTCCAGACGCCGCCGGCCACGTTGTAGCGTACGAATTGATTCGAACCGCCCACGGCCAAGCAAAACTCACCGTTGCTGAGCATGATGCCCGGGTCGGCCGCAGCGGTGCCCAGCAGGAAGTAGCCGAACTCCGAAGGCGGGCCTTGCATGGCTTCCAGGCGCACGCCGGAGGTCGCCGAGGCGGACAGCGAAGCGGTCGCCACGGTGGGCAAGCCCGTCGAGTTGTTGAAGGCCGGATCGCAGAAGTTCGCGGTCACGAGCCCGCCGCCCGCAGCGACTTCGAGAGCGTTCGCGATCAGGACCGCACCGTCGGTGGTGGCGTCCCAATACGCCGTGCTGCAGTCGGTGGACGGGGGGAACAGGCCAAGATCGACGCGACCCGCCATGGTGCCTTCGGCCACGAGAATTTTCCCATCGGCCCACTCTGCGACGACGGAGCCTTGCACGAGGGTCGTACCCGTCGGACGGAAAGCGGAGTTGGCGTTCAACGTAGTGACACCGTTCATCAGCGGGTTGCCGGGCTGCAAGATCGTGCCCAGGCTGCTGGAGCTCGCGGTGTTGCCGCTTTGCGTTTGAATGACTTCATAACCACCCGTGATCCAACGGCCCGCCAAGTAGCGGTTGTTCGTCGTAGTGCTGGTGGCGAAGGTGGCGACGACCACGCCACCACCTGCGTCCACGTAGTCGGCAAAAACATCACCCAGAGCGATCCCATCGTTATAGCTCAGGTTGGTCCAAGTGAGCAGCGCGTCGTAGGGGGTGAGGTCCGCCAAAACGGGTGTGGAGGCCTTTACTTCGATGATGTCCACGGAGCCAAAACGCCCGGAGGCGATCAGCTTCGTTTGTACATCGTTGACGTTGCAGGAGTTGGAGTAGGCGGCGGCGATTGCAATGTCCGGAAGTTGCGCGAATCCAGCGCTGGTGGTCACGAGCGCGGCGAGCGGAAGCAAGGAGAGTTTCATGGTAGCTAGGAGGAGGAGAAACTTGGCGGCCCGGAGTGGGCCTAGCCCCCCCATGATAGGGGGCGCCGGAAACTTGGGGAGCCTGGGGAATCGAGCCGTACGCAAGACTTGCCCATTTCCAGGCAACGGCTCACCCCAAAACGCCTCGTTTTGGACAGCCTTCTTCCACCGACCGGTCAGGAACGGTGCCTGCGGTATCGCTACCTGCCCGTCGGCTCGCTGGGGTCGCCCTTCAGGGAATGGTGACGCTCAAGCCGTTCGAGAAGTTGGACTCGCCCGCGGCCGCGCAGGAATCGCGGTGCCAAAGTTGGAAGTTCCAGGTGGAGCCGCTCAGCAAGGGATTGCCAGCGACGGGGGCGTTGGCGGGCACGTCGAAGCCCGTGTTGCCCGCGGAGGTGCCGGTGCCGGAGAGGTTGTTGAAGGTTTGCCCATCGGCGCTGAAGATTCCGATGGAGTTGAAACTCGTGTTGTTCACGTTGTAGCGGCCAAAGGGATTGACCCCATCCAGCAGGCAGAAACGGCCGCGGCTGAGCGCGATGCCGGGCTCCGAGAAGCCGGCGGAAACGAGGAAGTAGCCGAACTCGTTGCTCGGACCGTGGGTGGCGGACAAGTGCAGGTCCGAGCCGAGGCCGGTGCCGAACTGGCCGCTTAAGGTGGTGCTGGTGCCGTTGCAATTCAGGTTGGCGGGCTGGCAGAAGGGCACCCCGACCGGCGTGCCGTCGATCTGGATGTAGCCCGCGAAATCGCCTTGCGTCGCGCCCGATCCGTCCATGAGCAGGCCCGTGAAGAACAGTTTGCGATCGTTGGTGAGGGTGAAGTCGTTCTCCCCAAAGGCCTCCACATAAACGTTGTCGTCGAACAGGCCGTTGCCATCCAAATCGACCGGATCTCCTTGGCGAGCGACGACCCGTTGACCGTTGAAGACGACCACTTGGTCCTGCCCGGGGGTGGCATCGCTCGAGCCGACCACCACGTAGTCGCCCACCGAGTTGCAGGTGACCGCGTGGAAGGGAGCGTCCCAGATTTCGGTGGCGCCAGGATGGATCAGGGAGTCCTGCAAGGCGACCGGGATGCCGTTGTAGACCGCCCAGGCCCGGAAGGAGACCAAGAACTGACCTTCGGCCATCCAGTCCCCACTGTCCGCCAAGAAGGCGTCCGGTTGCAACGCATTGAGCGCCACCAAGTCCGGCAAGCCGGAGCCGGGGATGGGGAACCTCTCTTGCAACACCACCTGACCGTTCACCACGATGACGTGGTCCTCTTGGGCGTTTCCGGTCAGGTCCCCTTGGATCAGGTGGTGCAGGCCATCGTTAGAAACCCAATACTTGCCGCGATCGAAGGTCTCCCAGGTCTCGGAGCCGCCGCCCATCTGCCCTGCGGGCGCATCGACGCCCGTGCGGACGAGGATCGATTGGTTCAGCATGAGCGCGTTGTCGTCCGCAAACCCCGGGCCGCCGTCGATGGAGTCGACTTCGTACCCCACGCTTCCGTTCGTCACCACCGCAGAATCCAGGGTATCCGCCAGCCAACCAGCCGGTGCGCCCGTCAAGGGATCCCCCTCGCGGGCCAGCAACGAAATGCCGCCGCCCACCACACCCCGCGCGACGAAGTCATCGTCCACCGTGTTGCCGTTGAACTCGCCAGAAAACGCGTACGCACCCAGGTCGTTGATGCGCATGGTGGCGTCGAAGACCTCCAAGGCCCGGCCGGGGGGCACGAAGCTGGGAGAACTACCCTCGCGCGCGACCATCACCCCGTTGACGACCAACAATTCATCGTCGAAGAAATTGCCCGTGTCGATCTGCAAAGTGATGGCCCAGTTTTGGCCGTTAGGGCTCGCGGCGAAGCGATCGATGGCATCGATGAAAAAGCCGGGGGCGCCGAGCACTTGCGAAGAAGCATCGGTCGCGACCTCGCTGTAGATCACGATCAACTCGTCATTGGCTTGCACGGTCGATGGGGCAAAAACGGCGCAGAGCAGGCCTACGGATGCGGGAACGGAAAGGCGCATGAAACGATGGGGGCGACAGGAGAAGGCGAATCGAAATCGTAAGCATGGGGGCCTCGTACAGGACGTGGAGGGGCCAAGGTGACACCCCCGGGGACACCCACACGAGAATCGACTCGATCTGGGGCGTTTGGATGGCTTTGGAGGACCCCGGCCGTTGCGAACACAACATTTGCGATCGCCGGAAACGGTTCTGAATTCCCAGAACGCGTGCGCCTAGGGGGCTTTGAGACGGACTTGGGAAGTGCATACCAGACGCTTACGCATTCCTACATTGCGGTCGCTCTACCATCCGGATCGGTGGGCCAAACCGAACGCTTCTTGCGAATCACAACCAAGCTATGAAACCTCTCTTACGATCCTGGGGATTGGCCCTACTCGTTTCCGCTGTTTCGTTTTCTTGTTCGTCCATTCATGGACAGGGCATGAAGACCGACGATCTGGTGCACGACATCGAATCGATTCCGATCTTGCCCGCGGAGGTGGCGGGCGAGTCCCTTCCCAAACCTACCGTGGTGGGGCCATTGCGCATCGGCATCGCCCCTCCCATCCAGTCCATATCGAGGGACGCCCGCAACGACCGACGTTCGAAGTTCGCCTTCGATGTTTGGACCGATGAGGAGGTGGAAACCATTCAGGAGTGGGCCCAATCCGCGCAAGCCGCCGGCTTGATCGAGCACTTTGAGTTCCTGCCGAGCATGATCATCGAGCAGGACAAGGACAACGTGCTCGAGAGCTGCCAGAAAGCGGCCCGCATTCGTCAACTCGATGCAATTTTGGTCGCCCGGGTGGGGACCACCTACAAGGTCACGCCCAACCTACTCTCGCTGCTCGACTTGGCCCTCGTGCCCGCCTTGGTGGTGCCGACCTCGGAGTATCAGTCGACGGCGGTGCTGGAAGGGGCGGTGCTCGATGCGAAGACGGGTTACCCCTATGCCCTCGGGTCGGCGGAGTCGGTCTACTCGCGGCGTGCGGCCTCCTTGCAAGCCGATCCCGCCGCCTACCAGCGCATCGCGCGGGTGCGCGGGGTCAAAAACCTCGCGGAGCGCATTGTCGCGCCCTACGCGAACCAACGGTAGGGCGGAAGGCCTCCTTCGCCGGCGGGCGTCCTGAGATCACTCCCAGGGCGCTCGCCGGCTCGCTTGCGGAGACGCGCAGCGGGACCCAACCCGGCCTCTCACGGGAACGGAACGTCTCAGGATTTGGGGAGGCTATGGGGATTGGGGGTTGCACAAATGGATGGCGCGGGAGATCTTGCGCCCGTCCTGCCGTTCCCCCAACCAACCCAACGCACCCCCCATGCTGCTCCTCGCTTCCCTCGGCTTGGCCTGTTTCGGCCCGCAGGAAACGCCCACCGCTTCCGACCTCGCCGCCATGACGGCCTCTTGGGAGGAGTCGATCGACTTTTCCGCGCACCTGCGTTTGCGGGCGGAATCGACTTTCGATCAACCCAATGGGGAAGACCGCACGCGCGGCCGCCTGCGGTTCCGGCTGGGCGCGCAAGCCCAGGTGACCGAAGAGCTGCGCGCCGAGGTGCGCCTCAGCACCGCCTCGGGCGACGCCAACAATCCTCACTGGGACTTCGGCGCCAGCAACGGCAGCGACACGGTCAGCGGCAGCGACATCGTCTTGGATCGCATCAACCTGACCTACTCGCCCAACAACGGCTGCTTGACGTGGAAGGCGGGCAAGATGGGCAATCCCTTGGCCGTCAACCCGGTTTATGGGGAGTGGTTGTGGGACGCGGACATCCAACCCGCTGGCCTCTCCGCGATCTGGGATGGTGGAGCTTCTTTGGGAGCCCGGGCCGGCTACTGGATTCTGGACGAGGAAAACGCGGCTGGCGACGCTTCGGACCCGGCGGTCACGGTGCTCCAGTTCCTGGCCTCCCAGGCCTGGCGGGGCATCGATTGGGACTTCCACACCTCCCTGTGGAACTACTCGAACGAGGGGCCCAACGAGGCGCAGGTGTGGGACGTGATGCTTGCGGGTCGCCAGGGGGCCTGGACCGCGTCCGCCGAAGCTTTCCAGAACCTTGACGACGACACGGACGAGGACCTGGGCTGGGCTTTGGGGGTCCAAGCCAAGATCAACGACACCGACGGGGTTTTCTTGAACTACTTCGACTTCGAGGCCAACGCCAATCTGTGGGAGTTTGGTCAAGACGACGTGCCGATCGCGCCCGGGCCGATGGGCTTGACCGGCTTCATCGCTGGCTACCAACGCAACTGGAACGAGCGCACCAACGTCAAACTGTGGGCTTTGCAGGGCGACGATGAGATCGACGATCCTCTGCGCGTGCGCCTCGACGTGCAGGTTTCTTTCTGACCGACGTTGCAGACCGGCCAACCTTCGCCGAACGACAGCAGACACCTTTCCGGCCGGGGAATTCCCGCCACAGAATCCGGCCGAGGAATCCTCGCCCGACCCGGCAGGTCGCGTAAGATGCGCGCTTCCGGAGGTCTTCGAGACCACAGACCATGAGTCAAGCGCTTCGTATCCTGCTCTCCTTTTTGGCGTTTCTGTCCAGCGTCACCCTGCTGCACGGCTGGATGAACCTCGATTGGTTTCGGGGCGATGGTCGCAAGCAGTTGACCGTCGCGCACTTGCCGGTCACATGACACCTCACCTGTCCCGTCGCCAGTTGGGTGACCGAAAACTCCGATGCGGGCACGGTGTTTCGCTCGAAGCGCTACACCAGTTGGCCGTCGATGACCGAGGATATCGACGCCGGCAACCTGCACGCCGCCTTCATTTTGGCGCCGCTCGCCATGCAGATGGCCCGCCAGGGAAAAACGCCGGTCAAGATCGTGCACTTGGGGCACCGGGACGGCACGGCCATGATCGTGCCCACCGATTCGCCCTACCAGACCTTTGCGGATCTGCGCGGTAAGCGCATCGCCATCCCGCACCGTTACTCGAACCAACGCATCCTGATCGAAAAACTGAAGGCCGAGTTTGGCTTCAAGGATGACGACGTGCGTTTGATCGATTACCCACCGCCGGAAATGCCCGCGGGCCTGCTGGCCGGAAATTTCGATGCTTACATCGTCGGCGAGCCGTTCGCGGCCAAAGCGGAAATGGAAGGCTTTGGGCGCGTGCTCTACCTGACCAAAGACATCTGGCCGAACTTCATCTCCTGCGTGTTGATCGTGACGCAAGATTTGATCGACAACGACCCCGAGGTGGTCCAGGAGTTGGTCACGGGCATCACCGCGTCGGGCAAGTGGCTGGACGAAGGGGATGAGCGCTTGCTGGCTGGCCTCGTCATGCAGGATGCGGCCAGCGAGACCACGCGCGAACAGGGATTGGTGGAGGTGCCCAACGAGTTCGGGCGCACGCCGCGCATGCAGGCTGCGATCATCGCGGCCCAGCGCCGCTACTACAACCAGAACCCCGAGTTGCTCAAGTTCGTGCTCACCAAGCCGGTCGACCGGGTCAAGTACACCGAGCTCGACTTGGCTCGCGAGGAGTTCGCGGAGATCCAACACTGGGCGGACAAGTTGGGTTTCTTCGACTTGCGGCCCGTCACTCCCGAAGATCCTTTCGGCTTCGAAGACTACTGCGACCCGCGCTTTGAGCGCGCCCGCATTCCGGACATGCCGTTGCAGGAGGTGGAGCAGTGAAGCTGCGGACACTGCTCTTCGGCGCGATTGGCTTTGCGCTCTTCTTGGGCTTTTGGCACTGGCAGACCTACGGCAACGCGATTGGCGATTTGCCGGGTCCCTGGTTGACCGCGCGCGGTTTGGGCGAGATCGCCGTGCAGGGCATCCTGTGGGAGAACATCGTTGCTTCGGTGTTCCGCGTGGCGTGGGGCTTCAGCTTGGCAGCGGGCATCGGCATTCCGCTGGGGCTCGCCCTCGGCTGGTATCCGAGCCTGCGCGCCGTGTTCAACCCGCTGGTGCAAGCGCTGCGACCCATTTCCCCGATCGCATGGTTGCCGTTCGCGGTGATTTTGTTCGGCGGCTATCCCATGTCCAGCGACCTGTCGGCCATTTTCCTGCTGTTCATGTCGGCCTTCTTTCCGATCGTGACCGCGTCCACCTCGGCGGCGGCGTCGCTCGATCCGCGCTATATCCGCTCGGCGAGCAACTTTGGAGTGGGGGGCATTGCCTTTTTCCGGCGCGTGATGTTGCCGGCAACGTTGCCCCAGATCCTGACCGGGTTGCGACTCGCGTTGGGCATCGCTTGGGTGGTCGTCGTGGCGGCCGAGATGTTAGGCGTCGAGTCCGGGCTGGGGTATCAGGTCATGGACTCGCGCAACGCGTTGCGCATGGATTACGTGGCGGCGGCCATGGTGGTCATCGCGTTGATCGGATTGTTGTTGGACATGGGCATGGCGCGCATCGAAGCCGCGGCCTTGGCCCGCCGAGGGATGAGCCGGAGATAACCCCCATGAGCACCAAAATCACGGTGCGCGGTGCGCACAAAGTATTCTCCACCAAGAAGGGAGACGTCGACGTGCTCGACGGCGTCGACCTGGACGTGATGGAGGGGGAGTTCCTGGTCATCGTTGGGCCTTCAGGATGCGGTAAGTCGACCTTGCTGAACTGCATGGCGGGGTTCGAGCTGGTGACCTCCGGCTCGATCCGCATCGATGGTGCGGAGGTGCGCGAGCCTTCGCGCAAGCGCGTCTTCGTGTTCCAAGAAGCTGGCATCTTCCCGTGGTTTTCGGTGTGGGACAACATCGGCTTCGGGCTCGGCAACCTGCCGTTCGAAGAGAAACACGAGATCGTCATGCGTTACATCCGCTTGGTGGGGCTCGAGGGCTTCGAAAAGGCCTTTCCCAGCGAGCTATCCGGCGGCATGAAGCAGCGCGTCGAATTCGCTCGCGCCCTGGCGGTCGAACCCGATGTGCTCTATTTGGACGAACCGTTTGGAGCTTTGGACGCCCTCACGCGGCTCGGGATGCGCAGCGAGATCATTCGCATCTGGCGAGAAACCAAAAAGACCTGCATCTTGGTGACGCACGACGTGGAAGAAGCCGTCGAGCTCGCCGATCGTATCGCCGTGATGACCAAACGTCCGGCGACCGTGCACTCGGTTTTGCAAAACGACTTGCCGCGACCGCGCGACCCCGACCATCCGGGTTTCCGCGCCCTCAAAGACAAGATCTTCGGGATCTTGGGCGTCGAGCGGTAGATACGGTGTCAGGCGCGGCCTGGGAAAAACGTGCCTGACACCGTATCTGTTAGGATGGGGTTCTCATGAAGAACCTCCTTTGCATGCTGGGGTTAGCCGTTGTGGGGCTAACCGGTTGTCAATCGGCCGAACCCGTTGGGACACAGGGGGGCAGCGCATTGCCTCCCGGCATCAGCGAGGCGGACTTCCAAGCGCTGCACCAACTGTCCGAACAAGAACGGCCGCCCTTGCGCGGCGAGATGGTGGCGGTCGGTGGAGGCGAAGCTTACCTAGCGTTGCCGGCCAGCCGTCTGCCCCCGGTGCCCGCGGTGCTCTTGATTCACGAGTGGTGGGGCCTCAACGAACACGTCAAGCATTGGGCCGATCGTTTGGCGGCGGAGGGGTACGCGGCATTGGCCGTGGACCTCTATGGCGGGCAGGTCGCGACGACGCGCGAGGATGCCTTGGCCAACATGCAGGCTGTCCAGCCGGAAGCTGCTTTGGCCATGCTGCAGGCGGGTTATGAGTTCTTGGCGCAGGATGAGCGCGTGCGCGCTCCGCGGCGCGTCACCATGGGGTGGTGCTTCGGCGGGCATTGGTCCTTGCAGCACGCCATCCACACCCCGGACCTGGACGGAGCGGTGATTTACTACGGACGCCTGATCACGGACCCCGAAGCGTTGCAATCGATCCAATGTCCGATCGTCGGCATCTTCGGCAACCAGGACCAGGGCATTCCGCCCGCTGCGGTCGATGAGTGGCTCGAAGCGATGTCGGTCACGGACGTCGACGTCGATGTGCACCGATTCGATGCGCCGCACGCCTTCGCCAACCCCTCGAACGCGCGCTACGACGCGGAGGCGGCGGAAGCCGCTTGGAAGAAGGTGCGGGCCTTCCTCGCGGACCGTCTGCAATGAGCCAGATGGTGGGAAGAGCGCGCAGCCAAGGTCGTCTCTTGCCCCGCAAGCGATGAAATCCACCTCGAAGCCGCACTCCTCCCCGGATCGCCGCTGGGGCCGCGCGCTGGTGCGCACGGCCGCCAGCGCGGGGGCGGCTTACGCGGTTTTGTTGGTCTTGCTCTTCTTCTTGGAGAGCAGCTTGGTGTATCCCGCGCCCGCGACGGAATCCGGAGGGGAATCGCTGGCCGCCGCAGGCCAAGAGACTTTTGTCATCCCGGCTTCCGATGGGGTGCAGATACACGGTGTGTATTGCCCGCACCCCGATCCGCGTCACACGATCGTGTTCTTCCACGGCAACGCGGAGGATGTGCAGACGAGTGCGGCTTGGTTGCGCGCATTAGGGCATGTGCTCAGCGCGGACGTGATGATGTTCGATTACCGCGGGTATGGGGCGAGCGCGGGCCGGCCGTCCCAAGCGGGGCTGGTGCGCGATGGCGTGGCGGCGGTCGATTGGCTCGTGCGTCGCACCGGGCAGCCGAGCGAAACCTTTTTGTACCTTGGCCGATCCTTGGGGGGAGCGGTCGCGATCGAGGTGGCCCAGCAGCGCAAGCCTTTGGGGCTGGTGCTCGTGAGCACGTTCGATTCTTTGGTGCGGGTGGCTGGCGAACACCTGCCTTGGTTGCCTGTCTCCCTGCTGATGCGCAATCGCTTCGAAAGCGTGGAGGTTTTGGCAGCCCTCGACGTGCCTTTGTTGCAAATCCACGGTGATCGAGATCGCATCGTGCCCATCGAGCGGGGCCGGGCGTTGTTCGAGGCCGCGCGTGGGCTTCCGCGGCGCTGGGTTACGGCGACGGACAAAGGCCATAACGACCTGCCCGTCGAGGATCACATCCTCGCGATCACCCAATTCGGCCTGGAAGCCTGGCAGGCCTACCGCGACGAGAATCGTTAGGCGCGCCCGAGGGTGAGCAGCGTCTGCGCGGCGGCGCGACGGGCGGCGCTGACCTCTTGGTTGACCGCTTCCAGGCCCTGTTCGAATTCCGCCAACAATTCCGGCGAGTAGTCGGCGCGCCGGGCACCGTGCCGCCCGCGAAACGCCTTCAAGAAGTGGTTGCGCTTGCGGTCCAGTTGGTCCTGTTCTTCGATCCAAGCCGTCATGATCGCTTGGATGCGTTGCACGTCGGACTCCGCCGGGTCTTGCGGCCAGAGGGCGCGGAAGAGCGCTTCGCCGCGCGGGGACAAGTCCAACACGACGGCGGCTTCCTGGCCCAAACCGCACTGGCCCTTGCTGTCCGGGGCGAGTAGCGCCTTACCCGCCTGAGCACCGCGCGAACGGTACACGGCTTCTTGCAGGTACTCCTCCGCGAGGGCTTGCTGGGAGGTCGGGCGGTCGGTGGTCTCGGACATGCAGCCGGAGTGGGGGGCCGAAGCCCCCCAGCTCGATGCCTAGCAGTGCTTGTCGAACGCGGCGGAGAGGTCGCGGGCCAGGGCATCGGGCTGCTTGCCTTCGATGTCTTGGCGCTGGAGCATCTCCAACAATTGGCCGTCTTTCATGAGGGCCATCTGGGGCGAGCTCGGGCGGTAAGGCTTGAAGTATTCCCGGGCGCGCGCGGTCGCTTCGCCTTCCATGCCGGCGAAGACGGTCACCACGTGGTCGGGCTTCTTGCCGTTCATGAGGGCCAAGCGCACCGCGGGGCGAGCGCTGCCCGCCGCGCAACCGCAGACGGAGTTGACGACCACCAAGGTTGTGCCGTCAGCCTTCATGGCCGCGTCCACATCGTCGGGGGTCAGGAGTTCTTGGATGCCGAGGGCGGTCAGTTCGTCGCGCATCGGCTGGACGAGTTGCGGGTCGTACATAGAAGTAGCGGGGGTGGCAGTGGGTTGGCTTGGGGCGGCGGGCCGCAGGGCGACTCGCGAGTCGGGTCGGGGCCGGAGTACGCACTTCCGGCGATGGGCCAGCGTAGGCCGCTCAGGGGGCGGATTCTACCGTCCACGGCAAGGTTTCGGGAGGCCTGAGGAGGCCCGAACCCTCTCCCAGGGCGCCTCACTCCGAGGCGTCGACGGGATCGCTCTCTTCGGGGCGTAGGTAGCCCTTCACCGCGTGAGCGATGCTCGCGCCCACCTCGGTTTCTTCGTCCACCAGGATGTGAGCCCCGGCGGCTTGGATCTCGGTTAAGTGCCGGTGGAAGCGCGAGCGGGCGACTACGTGAGCCTCGGGGGCCACCGAGCGCACGAGCTGGGCGATGTGCATGGTCACCGAAGGGGTTGGCACCGTGATGATGACCACCTTGGCGCCGGAAATGCCCGCGTGGTTCAAGATGTCGGTGTGCAAGCCGTCGCCGACCATGGCTTGGTAGCCCAACTTGCGCGCCCGTTCGACGGTCTTGGGGTTGAGGTCGAGGATTACGGTGGCCACGCGCGCCTCCCGCAGTTGCTCGCCCACCACCGCGCCCGCGGGGCCGAAACCGATCAGGATCGCTTCCGGTTGGTCGTGGCTGGGGCTGAAGCTCAGGCTGCGGTACTCCTTGCCGCGCTTGCCGAGGATCCAAACCGCGAGGCGCGGCCCGACGCCGATCATCAACGGCGTGAACATCATCGTCAGGATCGCGGCGGAAACGAGCAGCAGGAACATGCGCTCGCTCAAGAGGGTGCCGCGGCCCATGCCCGCCAAGATGAAAGAGAACTCCCCGATCTGCGCGAGCCCGATGCCGGCGGCCAAAGCGCTCACGCCGCGCGCGCCCGCCACGGTCAGGGCACCGAAGGTCAACACCGACTTGGCCCCAAAGATCAGCAGGGAAACCCCGAGCACGAGCACGCCGTTCTGCACCATCCAAACCGGATCGCCTAGGGCGCCGATGGAGCTGAAGAAGATGGTGACGAACAGGGTGCGCAGGCCGGATAGGTCGGCGCGTACCTGCACCGCGTACGGCGAGTAGGCCAGCAACATGCCGGCGATGAAGGCGCCGAGAGCCGGCGAAAGCCCGGCTTGGTGGGCCAAGGTCACCGAAGCGAGACCGCCGACGATGGCGGTCAGCACCGACAATTCGCGGTTGCCTTGCCCCGGCAGGATGCCGAGCACCTTGGGCACCACGTGGATGAAGAGCACGTACAGCCCGGCTACCGCGAGCAAGCCAAAGCCGATCGAGCGACCCAACGCCAGCCACGCCGAAGACTCCGCGCTCTGCGTCAGGGTCGTCGCCAGCAACACGAACGGAATCACCGCCAGGTCTTGCAGCAACAACACCCCGACCGAATAACCTCCCCGCACGCTCTCGAGCAGCCCGCGCATCTCGAGCTCTTTCAGCACCGACGCCGTGCTGCTCAACGCTAGCGCCATGCCCAAGAGCGCCGCGCTCTTCCAGGAGTGGTCGAGCAAAAACGCGCCGAGACCCATCACCACGGTGGTGCCGATGACCTGGGTGACGCCGCCGCGCAGAGGAATGCTGCCCAAAGACCGCAGCCGCGGCCATGAGAACTCAAGGCCCACCGAAAATAGCAGCAGCGAGGCGCCCAGCTCGGCCAGCAGGGTGACCTCGTCGACGCTTTGGATCCAGCGCAGAGCGTTGGGCCCCAGCATCATGCCCGCCAACAGGTACCCGACGATCGCGCTGCGCAAGTACTGCTCGCACAGGGCCCCCAACACGAGGGAGCCCGCGAGCAGCAGAGCGATGTCGACGAGGACGGACCAGCTTTCCATCGAGGGTAGCGGCGGGTGGGAGGGAGGCCAGTGGGGGAATCGGTTTAGCGCGAATGCGTGCCTTTCAGCTCGCTGAGCTTTTCGTTGTAGGCTTTGCCGATCAGGTTGCGTTCGAGCAGGGCGAGCACCTTGCGCGGGTTCTCGGAGTCCACGACCGGCAGGGCGCTCACGCCCCGGCGCGTCATCAAGCGCTGGGCGTCGTGCAAGGAATCGTCGAGCTTGACCGTCGCGACGTGTTCGGACATGAAGTCCGAAACGATGACCATATCCTCGACGACCTCCTCCAGGAAGATGCGGCGCAGGTCCGTCAGCGAAAAGATGCCCACCAGTCCCTCGTCGTCGATGACCGGGAAGTGGGTCTCGTGGGAGTCCGCTACGATGCGTTTCGCGCCATGGAGGGTCACGTCTTCGTGGATCAGGGTGGGGGCTCTAATCTCGCCCAAGACCTCGCGCACCTTGAGGGACTGCAACACGTCGATGACGAACTCACCGGCGTGGGCCGGGGAGTTGATGGGGGAGGCGACCTGGGAGCGGTACATGGTCCAGCGGGTCGAGAGCAGCAAGTGCACCACCGCGACCAACATGAGGGGCGCTAGCAAGTGGTAGCCGCCCGTCATCTCCGAAACCATCACTACCGCCGCGATAGGAGTCTTCGCGGCGCCCGCAAAGAAGCCCCCCATGCCAACCAGCGCGAACGCGCCTGGTGTGACTCCGGGCACGAACTCCTGCGCGATCTGTCCGACGCCCGCCCCCAGCAAGGCCCCGATCGCTAAGGCTGGCGCAAATACGCCGCCCGACCCTCCCGACGAAATCGAAAGGGAGGTGGCCAGCATCTTGGTCAGGATCAGCACCAAGATCAGCTTCGGCGCCAATTCGCCGGCGATCGAAGCTTCCATCAATTCGTAGCCGCCGAAGAGCACCCCGTGTTCCCCGCAGTAGGGTGCCATGCCCAGCGCTAGCAGCCCAACCAGGAGACCTCCGATGGCCGGGCGCAAGATGGGGTGCACGATCTTCATGTGCTTGAACAACGCCTCGATCCCGTAGAACGTGCGCACAAAAAGCCAACCCGCACCGGTGCATACCAGTCCCAACAGCACATAGATCCAAAGGTGCCCCGGCTGGAACGCGAGGTCGTTGAGGGTCGCGGTAGGGATATTGATGACCCGGTGCACGCCCGCAATGGACGTGAAGGTCGCGTAGGAGAAGGTGGAGGCGACGATGCAGGGAATGATGGCCTCCCCCTCAAACTCTGCCCGCCGGTAGAGCACTTCGGGCAAAAACAGGGCGCCGCCCAGGGGCGAACCGAAGATCGCGCCGACCCCCGCCGACCCGCCCGCCAGGACGAACAACCGCCGGTCACGATCGGAGAGGCGCAGGCTTTGTGCTACCGAACTGCCGATCCCCGCACCCACTTGGGCGACGGGACCTTCCTGACCTGCCGAGCCGCCGGTGCCGATCGTGAAGGCGCTGGTGACCGCTTTGAGGGCGATCACCCGGGCGCGCATGACGCCTTTTGCGCGATGGAAGGTGCGGATGACGGCGTCGGTACCGTGACCCTCCGACTCTTGGGAGTAGAGGTGAATGAGCGCACCCACCGCCAACCCGCCCGCCGCCGGGATCAGCACGATCCACCAGGCCGGGTTCTGGTCTCCCCCAAGTCCGGCCGCCGTGATCCCGGTCGGGCGCTTGAAGAGCCAATGCTCAAAGCCGTAGACCATCTCCCGAAAGATCCAGGCCACCAAGCCTCCCAGCAGCCCGATCAAGGCGGACAACAAGACCCACTTGGTGAAGTGCCCGAAGCGGGCTGACCCTAAAGCGCGCTGTGCTAGCGAACGTGCACGAGAAGATTCGGGGGCCATGGCGCTAGCGTACCGTAGGCAGTCCCGCGGCGACTATGCTCGATTCGGCTCCAGGCAGGTTCAGGGCCGATGCGGCTCGCTCGCGAGAGCCGTCATAGCCATTCCCCTTCGGGAACGCGCTCTACGCCCAGGGGGGCCTCGGGCCGATCGGTCAGGCCGTAGACCAGCTTGATCGGTTCGGATTGGAAGCAGTTTTGCAGCTCCTGCATCTCCTCTTCGAGGGAAGCCAAGGAGCGCTTGCCGTCCGGGATGACGATGGCCGCGACGGTGCGGTCGCTTGCGGTGCGGCCGACGGCGCGCACGAATTGACCGGCGAATCGGCCGACCTCGACGATTTCATCGTCGACCAGTTCGGCGGCCTCCCGGCGCAGGTGGCTTAGCAGAAACTCCTGGCGGGCTTCGTCGTACAGGCGTTCCAGGTCGGGTTCGACCTTGTCCCGGTAGACCTGCTCGCCGCGGCCAGCGTGGATCAAGGACAGGTTGGGCTGCACGTGTCGGAAGTGGAAGGCCACGAAGCGGTCGGCCACCCGATAGCGTCCGCGACGCGAGCGCAGGGGATTCGGGTCGGTGATCGGCACCTCCCGTTCGATCAGGCGCAACTCGCGCAAGACGTGCAGGTACTTGCCCGCCGTGGGGGAGTCGACGCCGACCGACAACGCGATGTCGCCGACCTTGTCGACCCCGCGCGCGACCGCGGCCAGGATCGAGTTGTAAGTGGCGGGGGTCGTCAGCTCGCTGCGCAGCAGGAACTGGACCTCGTCGAACAGGTAGCCTTCCGGCCGCAGCACCTCGCGCAGCAGGTTGTCCTTGAGGGTGCGCGAGTCCTGGAAACGCCGCAGGTAGGCCGGCATGCCCCCGAGGATCCCGTACGCGGTCACCTGCATCTCCACTGGCCACTCGGGGAAGAAGCGTACCGACTCCTTCGGTTCCAGCGGCACCAAGCGGCGCTGGCCGGTGCGGCGTCCGAACAGGGGCGAGCGCTCGGCCAGCACTTCGTTTTCCATGAAGGACACCTGGCTGCCGCACAGGACGATCATCAGGGAGCTCTTTTTGCCGCGCGTGTCCCAGAACTGCTGGATTTGGCTGGGCAGGCCTTTGCTGGCTTCGCACAGGTAGGGGAATTCGTCCAGGACGACGATCAAACGCTCCTTTCCGGCCCGTTCCGCCGCGAAGCCCAGGGCCGTCGCCCAGTCGGGGAACTCCAACCCTTCGAGCAAGGGGTCCGACAGGGCTTCCTTGAGCGCGTCGCGAAACGCCCGCAGGTTGTCCTTTTCGCGCACTTGGGCCGCCAGGAAGTACACCGCTCGCCTGGAATCGCACAAGCGCTGCAAGAGCTCGGTTTTGCCCACGCGGCGGCGACCGTACAGCACGAAGAGCTCGGGCTGCCCGGAGTCGGCGAGCTCTTCGAGCACCGCCAGTTCGTGTTCTCTTCCGACGAACATCAGCCCGAAATCGAATGCATGCGCACTTCGCGGCGCTGCACGGGCGTCTGAATCTGTTCGGCCTCAAACGCGAGCTGGATGTCGCGCAAGAGGTCCCATTTGACGCTGGCAAAGTCCCCCGTGCTCGTCCATACCCGCAAGATGTACTGGATGGCGGTGTCCGTCAGTTCGTTGACCTTCACGATCGGCTCGGGATCGCGGAAGACGGCGGGATGCTCGAACGCGAGCCGTTGCAGCACTTTTTCGACCGTGTGCATGTCCTGCGACCGGTCGACCATCACGGAGATCTCCTGACGGCGCCGCTTGAGGGCGGTTACGTTGGTGATGATGCCTCCCCAGATCTTGGAGTTGGGCACCAGGATGCGTTGGTTGTCGGGGCTGAGCAAAGTCGTGAAGGACAGGTTCATCGCATCGACTTTGCCGGAGGAACCACCCGCGTTGATGAAATCGCCCACCTCGAAGGGGTGGTAGAAGAGGATCATCACCCCGGCGGCGAAGTTGGACATGGTGTCCTTGAGGGCAAAGCCGATCGCCAAGCCCGCCACACCGAAGCCAGCGAGGAAGGGGCCGACCGAAATCCCGATCGCGTCGAGGCCGAGCACGATGCCCAAGAGCAAAAACGACTTGCGCGTGATGGACACGGCAAACGTCCGCATCAACTGCGTCGTCTGCGGTTTCGTGTTGTTGAGCGCCTTGCCGACCAAGTGCGCGATCCAACCACCGATCAACCGCGTGACCAGGACGATCCCGATGAAGAGAGCCCCCTTTTCGATCCAGTCGGGGGCAGAATCTTGGAACCACGTTTGCACGTTGGCGCGCGTGTGGAGGAGCCACTCGCTGGTGCTGAGGGGTTCGGTCGGGGTTGGTTCCGTCGTCTCCGCGGTGGAGGAGTCTTGGAGTAGGAGAGCTAGGGTCTGCAGCATGGTGGATGGAGGGTCAGGTCTCGATCCATCCGACTCCCGGCAGGCGCTCCGAAGAGCGAAGTCAAATGGGGCGGTTCGCGCTTTTAATGGGCAGCGCGCCGCAGGGGACGGATCCCCCGCGGCGCGGCGAAAGCATCGCGGGATTCCGCGGAGTTACTTCTTGGCCAAGATGTCGCGGATCTCGATCAAGCGTTGCTCTTCCGCGGAGGGCTTCGGCGGGGCGGCGGGAGCCTCTTCTTCCTTCTTCTTGGCGGCGTTCATGACTTTGACGAGCATGAACACGGCGAAGGCCACGATCAGGAAGGAGATGACGTTGTTGGCGAAGCTGCCGATGTTGATGGTGACGGCCTCAGCACCTTCCGACGCTTCTTTCACCGGAATCTTGATATCCGAGAAGTCCACGCCACCCATGAGAACTCCGATGGGGGGCATCAGAACGTCGTCGACCATCGACTTCACGATGGTGCCGAAGGCTCCGCCGATGATGATGCCGACGGCCATGTCCATGACGTTGCCCTTCATGGCAAAGTCCTTAAATTCCTTGATCATTCCCATGGGGATGTCCTTGGTTCGAGGTTGCGGGATTCCGCTAGCAGGCGGAGACCCCTATGACTCCGCGTGGCGTGAGTCGATGGGGGGCAGGGGTTGAGAGAAAACTGCCATTCGGGCGCTTCCCGACAGCAGGACAGCGAGTCTGCCGTCCCCGGGAGGCTGCGCCTATGCCCCAACGGATTTGTCATAGGGGGATTCCCGAAGGGGATACGTCTGTAATATACCAGGAGGTATAATACTGACCCGGTGGGCTAAAGGGGGCCCTGAAGCCTCGCCCGGCCCCCACTGCCCTCCTGAACCTCCCTTTGGAAGGCCTCCACGTCCGCGATCGGCAGGACCACGACCCCCTCAACGCGCTCTCCGTACTGTGCCTCCAGCAAGCTGAGCCCGCGGGCGTGGAACAGCCCCTCGAGGGCGCCGGAGCACTCGTAGGGAAACGCGATGCGCCAACGCTCGGTGATCGGCTTGGTCACTAGGGGGGCGCGGTCGAGGGCCTGCCCGGCGGCCCCACCGTAGGCGCGCATCAAGCCTCCCACGCCCAGCTTCGTACCCCCGAAATAGCGCGTCACCACGCAGACGATGCCCGCCACCCCGTGGCCTTCGATCTGGGCCAAGATCGGCCGCCCGGCGGATCCACCCGGCTCCCCATCGTCGTTGGCGCGCGTTTCGAGGCCATCGCGGCCCAAGGACCAGGCGTAGCAGTGGTGGCTGGCGTCGGGAAACTCCTGGCGCACCCGATCCACGAAGGCGAGGGCCTCGCCGGTCGTGTCGGCCGGCCCTAGGTCGGCGATGAAGCGCGATCCCTTCGTGCGTTCGGGTTCGAAGCGGAACGGGGCCTCCAAAGTGACGTAGGTGGTCGCCATCGGGGCCCAAACTACCACGCACGGACTGAAACCTCGTTCATGTTTCGCAGTCCGCCCCGCCTGCGACGCGCCTTGGGGCCTCCCGCCGCACGGGTTCGCGCCCACGCGCTGAGTTGCCCCGTGGGCCGCGCTGCAAGATGCCCCTCGATCGTCAATAATGGTGGGCCAATTTTTGCGTCTCCAAGCTCATGAACCATCCCCTGCGCTCGCTCGCCTGCACCCTGCTCGCCGTTTCGGCCCTGCCCGCCTGCGGTGGTGGCAGCGGTGGCGGCTCTACGACCGGAACGATCTCCGGAACCCTCGCCGTGCTTCAGGTCGAAGAGACCACCGTCGAAGCGGAACCCAACGACAACGCATCCACCTCCCACCGGCTCGGCAGTCTGCGCATCGGCGATTCGCGGCGCGTGTTTGGTTCGATCACCGACGATGGCAGCGATGACTTCGATGGCTTCCAGGTCAACCTCACCGAGCGCGCTTCGGTGGATGTGACCTTGACGGGAGTCAACGGGGCGGCGGATCTCGACGTGTACCTCGTCGATCCGATCAGCCTGCAGTTCATCGACGGTTTGACGAGTCTGGCCGCCAGCGAGAGCGGCACCTTCACCCTCAAGGGTCCCGCCTACTTGGTCGTCGATGCCGCGTCGGGAACCTCCGACTACGACCTGTTGGTCGAGGTGAACGCCCCAGCGACGCCGCTGGCCGAAGTGGAGCCCAACGACGCGAACAGCGGAGCCCAATACCTGGGCGAGCTCACCGCGGGTGACGGCTTGACCGTGGATGGCAGTTTGGGCGGTGGGGATGTCACCGACCGCTTTTGGGTAGCCTACCCCGAAGCGGGGAACCTGAATTTGGACCTGACGTTCGATTTGGGGCAAGACTTTGACATTCGCGTCTTCGATGTCACTTCGGACATCGCCACGCCGGCGTTGTTGCAGAGCTTCACCTCCACTTCGACGAGCATGGAAACGGGCAGCGTGGCGATCCCCGCGATGACTCTCGTGCAGGTGGAGGTGTACATCGCGACCGGCAGCGGCAACTGGAGCCTGGATCTGACCCACCCGTCGACCTTCTGGGCGGCGGGCGAAATCGCCGAACTCAGTGCACGGCCGCGGGCCAGCGCCGCCTTGGAAAGCGCGCGCATCAAGAACGCCCCCGAGCACTCCCGCTTCACCGACGATCCCGCGCCGAGCGTGGTGGGGGAGATGGTGGTGCGCTTGGAACCTGGTCCTAGCGGTGCGGCGGCGCACGATCGGCGCGGGGTGCGCCTGCAACACGCGGGAGCACAAGGCTTGCAGCAGATGCGCTTCGATCTGCCTGCGGGTTTGAGCCCTGAAGAACAACGACGCTATTCGACCGCTGTGACCCTTGCGATGAACGGCGGTCCCGGCGTCGCGTATGCGGAACCTAACTATCTCTACCAGCCTTCTTTCGACACCCGGCCGAACGACCAGTTCTACAACCTGCAGTGGCACTACGAAGCCATCAACCTGCCGGCCGCGTGGGACATCGAGACCGGTTCGGGGAGCGTCATCGTGGCCGTGCTCGATACGGGGTCGACGCCGGCGCCCGACCTGGACGGTCGTGAGATCAGCGGCTTCGACATGATTGCGAGTCCTACGATCGCGGGCGATGGGAATGGCTACGACTCCGATCCCTTCGACGTGGGGGATTCCAATGGACCGCAGCCTTCGAGCTACCACGGCTCCCACGTGGCGGGCACGATCGGGGCCGAGACCAACAACTCCCAAGGCGTCGCGGGCGTCACCTGGGCCGGTGGCATCATGCACGTGCGCGTGCTCGGCATCGGCGGCGGTACCAACTTCGACATCGCCAACGGCATTTTGTACGCCGCGCGGCTCACGAACGCTTCGGGGAGCTTGCCTGCCGCGCGTGCGCACGTGATGAACCTCAGTTTGGGGGGACCGGGCTACAGCCAAACCATGCAGGACGCGGTCACCGCGGCGCGCGGCGCGGGCACGGTCATCGTCGCCGCCGCGGGCAATGAGAACTCGTCGACGCCCTCGTACCCGGCCGCGTACAGCGGCGTGATCTCGGTTTCGGCCGTGGGCTACGAATGGACGCGTGCGCCTTACTCCAACTTCCACCCCAGCGTCGATCTCGCCGCGCCCGGCGGCAACGTTGGAGTGGACCTCAATGGCGACGGCTACGCGGACGGCGTGTTGTCGACCAAACCCGACGATCAGGTCAACCCGATCAACTACGGGAGCTACAGCTTCTATCAAGGCACGTCCATGGCGGCTCCGCACGTCGCCGGGGTGGCGGCTTTGATGCTCTCGGTGAACCCAGGGTTAAGCGTCGCGGACGTGGAATCGATCTTGGCTTCGACGGCGACGGACTTGGGTCAAGCCGGGCGCGACAATCTGTATGGCGAGGGGCTCGTCAACGCCCACGCCGCCGTGTTGGCGGCCAGTGGTGGCGGTGGCGGTGCCCCGGAGCTGGCGATCGGCGACACCACCGTGTTGCTGAGCGGAGCCGCTTCCGCGGGCACCCAATGCCGGCGCGTTAGCATCAGCAACAATGGGGGCGGCTCCCTCAACGTCACCTCCGCGATGCCCTCTACGCAAAGCGGCGGGCCCTGGCTCAGCGCCAGCCTGGTGCCGGCATTGTCGGGAACCAGCACCGATACGACGGCCGTGGACATCTGCGCCGACCCGACGGGGTTGGCGGACGGGACCTACCGCGGGGACGTGGCGATCATGTCGAACGGCGGCAACGTGACCGTGCAAGTCGTCCTGTCGGTCGGAGCCGCGACGGGTGGGAGCGACTACACCGTCTTCATCGTGGCCGTCGATTCGGAGACGATCGAGACGTTGGCGCAGGTGACCGTACAGTCGCAAGGGGCCCTGGACTATACCTTCGCGAACTTGCCTGCGGGTTCGTACTTCATCGTGGCGGGCACCGACGAGGACAACGACGGATTCATCTGCGATCCCGGTGAGCCTTTGTGCGGTGCCTACCCCTCCCTGGAGCTGCCGACCGAGTTGACGGTCACCGGCGGCACGAACTTGGGCTCGCGGGATTTCCCGTTGCAGGAAGTGTTCGGTGGTGCCTCCCATGGACCGCAGGGAGTTCGCTTATTGTCCGGGCCGGAATGGTCGAAAGATCAGCGAGGAGAATCAGCGCAATGATGCATTGGGGATGGATGGTAGGAGCCGCGCTGTTGCTCGGCTTGGTGTTTGCGGCCTGTCGCCGGGATGCGGCGCATGGGCCGGAAGGGCCGCGCGATGGAGCTTTGGCTCCGGAGCTGGTCCAACGCGTGTTGCAGGGCACGGTCAGTGGCGTCGAAGCCGATGGCGTGTTCGTCTGCCGGGATGACGAAGGTTGGCAGCGCTTCTGGTCGGAGCACACCCGTTTGCAGCTGCCGACGCCGGCAGCCCCGGAAGTGGACTTTGGCGAGTCCTGCGTCATCGCCGTGTTCTGCGGCGACCGCCCTTCGGGCGGCTACGCCGTCGAGATCGATACCATCGAGCGGGTGGGCGAGGGCCTACGCGTCTATGCGCGCGAAACCCGGCCGGAAGAAGGCTCGGCGCAAGTGACCATGATGACCATGCCGTTCGAATTGGTGGCTGTACCGCGCTTTGCCGGGCCGGTGGAGCTCGAGTGGATCGACTAAACCGACATGGATGAGGATTCGCGCGGGGAGTTGCCGGCTGAACGGCGCCGCCCGCATCCCAGCCGGTTGCCCCGCAATCACCCGATGTATGAGGAGATTTTGGAGGCCCACGAAGAAGCCATGCGGCGCGGCGACCCCATGTACCTCGATCCCTACACCGGGCTTTGGGTGCAGACCGCTCGTTCGATTTGGCAAAGCCGCGACTGCTGCGATCTAGGCTGCCGTCACTGCCCGTTCGTGGAGTGACTCGACTGCCGGGCTATTCTTTGGAGGCGGCTTCCGCCAAGTCGACGCGCCAGATCTTGCCCTGTTGCGACAGCAAATAGACTTCTCCCTCACGATCCTCCGCAAACGAAGTGATCAACGGGCTGCGGCGCGGTTGCAAAGCGATGACGTTCTTCCATTGCCCGTCTTCACCTTGCCGCAACCGCCAAACGTTGCCCGTGCGGTAGTCGCCGTAGAGGTAATCGCCCACCAAGGAGGGGTGACGCTTTCCGCGATAGACGTAACCACCGGTCACCGAAACCCCTTCGCGGCGGCCGTAGACGGCGACCGGCGGTTTGTGCTGCGCGGCGGGCAACGGGTCCTTGCCGACCTTGCGCGCGAAGTCGGAAAAGCCTTCGAAATGATTCCAACCGTAGTTGCCGCCCTTTTCGATGATATCGATCTCCTCCCACAGGTTTTGGCCCACGTCGCCGCCCCACAGGGCTCCCGTTTCGCGATCGAAAGAGAAGCGCCACACGTTGCGCAATCCGTAAGCGTAGATTTCCGGCGCAGCACCTTCTCGATCCACGAACGGGTTGTCGCTGGGGATGGAGTAGGGGCGATCCTCGCCCGCCTTGTCCACGTCGATGCGCAGGATGGCGCCCAGCCAGGTCGATAGGTCCTGCCCGCTGTTCTTGGGGTCGCCGCCCGCACCACCATCCCCGAAGGAGATGTAGAGATACCCGTCCGGTCCGAACGCGATCATCCCGCCGTTGTGATTGCGCCAGGGTTGCGGCTGGCGCAGCAACACGACCTCCGACTCGGGGTTCGCCTGGTCTGGATCGTCTTCGGAAACCTGAAAGCGCGAGACGTAGCCCACTTGGTCGTCGACGCTCGACGAGTAGTGCACGTAGAAGTATCCGTTCTCAGCGTAGTTGGGGTGGAAGGCGAGACCTAGCAAACCCTCTTCGTTGCCTTTGGTGGACACCTTGTCGCTCCAATCCAAGAACAGTTGGCTGGGGCGCTTTGGTTGCGCTTGGTCGAAGACGCGGATGCGGCCCTTCTTTTCGATCACGAAGAGTCGTTGGGTGCCGTCCTCGGGGTAGGTCAGGAAGAGTGGCTCTCGGAACTCCTGCTCCGGGAACGCATCGACGAGCTGCAAAGACGGTTCGACCGGGCTGGGGTCTTGAGCCGGGGTGCAGGCGGCCAGGGCGGGGGTGGAGAGCAGGGGCAGGGCAAGCCAAGCGAGGGGATTCATAGGGATAACCTACGCGGCTCGGTCGCCGGCCTCCAGGGGTCCCGCCGGCGGAATGATGCCGGCCAAAACACAGCAGACCGTCCGGGTGGGACGGCCTGCTGCGTGGAATCGATCGAGAAGCGGGCGAGACTCTCAGCCCGCGAGGGGATCTTGGCCCTAGTCCTTGCGAGGGCTTTCGTCGGGGGACGCCGGCGCATCACCGCGCTCATCGAGCGAACCCTCTTCTGCGGGTTGCTCTTGGCGCGT
>JAUHXY010000013.1 GCA_030426785.1 bacterium | reverse complement strand
ACCGATGTTTACCCTGCAGTACGACAACAACGGTCCGACAGCCGAGAAGGTCTACCTGTTGCTGCGCTCTCCGGGCTTTCCCGAGTGTGTGCCCTACCAGCTCTACGTCACGGGTTCGGGCGGCTGTCTAGACTTCGTCGAGTTTGCGGCCTTCTGTGATCCGGGCCTACCCAACCCCGATGGACGTTCGACGCGACTGATGGCCACCCAGGAGTGGTTGTTGGATTGGCAGGTCAAGTGGGACGCTGTGAACGGGCCGGTAGGAGAATTTGGTTACCTGGTTGGAGGTACCTGGTTTCAAGACCCAGGGATTCCCATCAGCTTGGGGCAACTCTGCTTGTTGGGAGCCGCTCCTGGGCGCTTAGCTCGCTACAACGTCGTAGGCAGTCCGTTCGATTCGATTGGTTCCTTCGATGCGCACGGACGCTTTGTGAATTCCGGTCAGACCTCCGACTCCGATTTTGGGTACCTACTGCCGCCGACCACGCCCTGGGGGTCACCCTTTGCCCCAGGCGAAGCACACTACTTCCAACTTTGGCACCGCGCCCCTGGAGGGCAATCCAATCTGTCGAACGGCGTGAAGGTGGCCTTCTGACGGCCGTGTGCGCGGATCGGGGGCAAGCCATTCGGTGCAGCGCGTAGGACAGGCGGTTCGAGCACCACCAAGTGGTTAAGGTCCGGGCCGGGGGGGACTTTTGGGGCCTTGCGGACTAGGATGCGGCGCTCGCGAATCCCCCTTCGGCGTTCTGTGACCCCCCAGCGATGAATCTTCCCGTTCGGCGAGCCCTGCTCAGCGTTTCTGACAAGACGAATTTGGTGCCCTTTGCGCAAGGTCTGCGCGAGTTTGGGGTGCAGTTGCTCTCGACCGGGGGCACTTATCGGCAGTTGCAGGATGCGGGCATCGAGGTGACCGAGGTGTCCGAACACACCGGTTTCCCCGAGATGATGGATGGGCGGGTCAAGACCTTGCACCCCAAGATCCACGGGGGCATTTTGGCGCGGCGGGACCTGGATACGCACGTGCAGGCCATGGAGCAGCACGACATCGCGCCGATCGACTTGGTGGTGGTCAACCTGTATCCCTTCGAAGCGACCGTAGCGAAGCCAGGGGTCACCCGCGCGGAAGCGATCGAGCAAATCGACATTGGCGGTCCTTCCATGGTGCGCTCGGCGGCCAAAAACCACGACGCGGTGGGCATCGTGACGGCGGCGGAAGACTACGACGCGGTGTTGGCGGACATGAAAGCGCACCAAGGCGCGTTGTCGCAAAACCTGCGCGAGACCTTGGCGATGAAAGCCTTTGCGCGCACCGCGCGCTACGACGCGGCCATCCACCGCTACCTCGCGAGCGTGACGGAGAGCGAAGGGGATTTCCCGGACCAATTCGGCATGACCGGGCAAAAGGTGATGGAGCTGCGCTACGGCGAAAACCCGCACCAAAAGGCGGCCTTTTATCACACTCCCGACACGGGCGAGCCGTCGGTGGGTACGGCCGAAGTGCTAAACGGCAAGGCCCTGTCCTACAACAACCTGGTCGACCTGGACGCGGCTTTGGCCCTGGCGAAAGAATTCGCCGAGCCGTTTTGCTGCGTGATCAAACACACCAACCCCTGCGGTGCAGCGATCGGCAAGGATTTGGGCGATGCGATCGAAAAGGCGTGGTCGGGCGACCCGGTTTCGGCCTTCGGATCCGTGCTCGCCATGACGCGTCCGGTGGACATGGCGGTGGCCAAGTTCCTGGTGGAAGGCAAGCGCTTCGTGGAAGCCATCATCGCACCGTCTTTCGACGCGGACGCCTTCGAGCTGCTCACCACCGGTCCCAAGTGGGGCAAAAACGTGCGCTTGCTGGCCTGCGGCGCGTTTGGTCCCGATGCGCGCCTAGCCGCCGACGTGGAGGTCAAGAAGATCACCGGCGGCTTCCTGCTGCAGGATCGCGATTTGGCGAGCGAAGACGCGGCGGCCATGAAAACGGTCACCCAAACGGCTCCCAGCGCCGACCAACTCGACGAACTGGCCTTCGCGCAACGCATCGCCAAACACGTCAAGTCCAACGCGATCGTGTTGACGGGCGATCGCACGGTGTACGGCGTGGGCGCAGGCCAGATGAGTCGCGTCGACAGCGTGCGCATGGCCGTCCTGAAGGCGGGTGACCGTGCGCAGGGCTCGGTGCTCGCCTCCGATGCGTTTTTCCCCTTCCCCGACGGCGTGGAAACGGCCATCGCCGGCGGCGTGGTCGCGATCGTCGAACCGGGCGGCTCCATGCGCGATGACGAGGTCATCGCCGCGTGCGATGCCAAGAACGTTCCGATGGTCTTCACCGGCATCCGCCACTTCCGCCACTAGGACGCGGTCGTAACCGAGCAATAACGCCAAGCGCCCCGCATTCGCGAGGCGCTTGGTTTTGATGTAGGTGGCTGCTGGCGCTCAGCGCACCAAGATGTGCGCTTGGTCGCCCTCGTCCACCACGGTGGCGATCTCTTCGCGCTCAAGCCACTCGTACACGAGCTCCAAGGGCGAAACGAGGCCCATGTGCGGCACGATGGTGGGGCGGATGTTGCCGTGGGTGTAGATCTTGGAGAACAGTCCCATCAGGTGGTTGCTGGACCCGTCGTAGATGCCGCCGCCGGAGTTGCCGATGTAGGTCGGCGCGCTGATCATCCAGTAGGTGCTGCCGTCGATGTAGTGGTCGAGGTCGGCGATTTCGCCGCGGGTCGGGATCGGATCGTTGCCGAGCGGGCAACCCACCGCGTAGATCGAATGGAAGATGCGGCGGCTCTCCAGGAAGGAGCGTGAGGCCAAGGTCGCCCCGTTGGCGACCGGCTCGCTGCCGTCGAGGCGCAACAAGGCGGCATCGATGATCGAGTTTTTGCCCAGCAACTTCGCCGTGCGGTGCAGCGTGTTGCCGTCTTCTAAGTACAGGGTGACCGGGATGCTTTGGTCGAGCGGGTCGACCTTGTCGGCCAAGATGTCCCGCACCACGTGCCAAGCGGTCAGGACCAAGGTCTCGTGGCCCTGCCCATCAGCGCGCTCGGTGGACTGCAATACCACACCACTGCCGACGGTGGTCGCGCCCGAGAGTTGCACGGTGGGACCGACGATGCGGCGCCAGCGGTGAGCCACTTCGGCCTCACGCGGGTGCAGGGTCTCGGCGATCTTGCCCAAGTCCTCGCGGGTGGTTTCCACCAGGTTGCGGGTCGAGTGCATCGACTCGGAAAGCCCGGTGAACTCCTCCAACACTTGGTTGAAGCGGCTCTCCACGTCGCGGCTCTGCAGGGCGTTTTGCAGGGCTTCGATGTGGTTGCGCTGGTCTTCGAGGGAAGCGGTGGCCTCTTCTAGTTGCCGGGTCAGCGAACCGGTTTGCAGCTGCTTGTCCACCTGCAGGTGCCCGAGTTCTGCGTTCAACTCCGCCACGCGTTCGGACCAGCGGGCTTCGCTGGCGTTCAGCTCCGCGCGCATCTCCATCAAGCGGGAAGGCACCTGCTCGCGCAGGGTCTCCAGACTGTCCAGGCTGCGCTGCATGGAACGCACGTGGGTGACGCCCATGCTGCCCACGACGAGCAAAACGGCGGAGGGAATCAGAAAACGCTGCATATCGGGCTCCGGGGAAGGAAGCGGCTTGGAAACCGATTTGCGGCTTCCCAGCGGGGATTAAGGCTTCCTATCGCCCGGGCCAAAGGCCCGTCTTCAATGCAATTTCGTTTCTCGAAATGAGGGTTCGATGTGAGGCGGGGGGCTCTCGGATCGGTCTTACTGCAGGCGTTTGATCGAGAGGATGCGATCGCCTTCTTCGACCCGGTGCAACACATCGCGGCCGGCGGTCAACAGCCCGAAGAGGGTGTAACGACCGTCCAAATGGGGCGTGGGGCGGTGCGTGACGAAGATCTGGCTGCCGCCGCTGTCGGGGTTCTCGTTGCGAGGCATGCCCAGGGCACCTTCGGCGTAGCTGAGCTCGGTGAACTCTTGGCCCAAGGAATCGGACAGCCCCCGCCAAGTCCCCCCGCCGCTGCCGTCGCCGCGATAACAACCCCCTTGGATCACGAAGTCGGACACGACCCGATGCCAGCGCAAACCGTCGTAGTGACCGCGCTCGGCCAGGGCCAGCAGATTGTGCACATGCACCGGCGCGACCGCGGGGTACAGCTCGAAGACCATCGTGCCGCGGTTGGTTTCGACCGCGACCTTGGGATTGGGCAGGTCCGGGTCGCGCAGGGGCGCCAACTCGTCGGGACCTGCCAAGGCGGGGGATTCGCTCAACGGAATCTCCGCGCCGCGTTCGAGCAGAGCGTCTTCGGCGATCTGCATCACGTAAGGATCCCCGTGCAACAACCCAGCCTTGAGGAACTCGGTGGCTTCGCTGCCCTCGATCGCTTGCGCCGTGCGCAGGGCTTGGGCGCAAACTTCCACCCCGATGTCGCCGTGCGCTGAGGCGTAGGCTTCGACCAGCGGCGGCAAGTCTTTGGAGTGCAACTCGAACTCCTCTAGCGTCGAAACCGCGGCGAGTTTGCGCCCGTTGTCCTCGTGAGCGCACAAGCTGTGCAAGCGTGCACGGGTCGTGTCGTCCTGGAAGTGCTGCAGTTGACCGATTGCTTCGACGGCCACTTGCGGGTGACGATCTTCGGTCAAACCCAGCAGCACGCTGCGCGCTTCTTCGGTGCCCATGTAGCGCAGGACCTGGGCGGCGGCGCGGCGTTGGCGTGCATCCCGGGAGCGACCCCACTCCCGCACGGTCATGATGGCATCGGCGGGCTGGCGTCGAATGTACATCTCGAAAGCCGCGCGGCGCACCATGGACGAGGCATCGTGACCCATCATCTCGGCCGGTTCGCTGCCGGCGTTCTGGGTGCCCAAGGCCAACACGCCCGCCGCGCGCACGTGGGGCGAATCATGTTGCAAGACGCGAGCTTGCAGAGCGGGCGGCAAACCCCGATCGACGACCGCGAAGCCCCGCAAAGCTTCGACGACGATGCGCTCGTCTTCATCGGCGCAGCGCTGGGCCAAGGCCAGCGCTACCTTGGGTTCGTGTTCGGCGAATGCCTGCGGCTTTTCATCCTGGGGTTGACCCAGGTGCTCCTGGTGGTCGCGCAACCAACGGGCGAGGCCCAGGGTGGCGAACAAACGCTCCCAGGTCGTGGCCCCCTCCCGGTCGGCGGCGGCGAGCAGCGGGCTAGGATCCTGGCGCAGCTCTTTGCGGCGCGCGTAGGTGAACAGAGCCCGCCAGCGGACGGCCTCGGGGCCTTGCACGCTGCGCTCGGCCAGAGCTAGGCGCACCGGCTCCCAACCGGGGGCGTCCGGGTCGACGACGGGCTCTTCATCCGCTGGCCAGGTGGACCAAGCTTGGGCCGCGGCAGCTTGCGCACGGCGATCCGGGTCGGACAGAGCGCGCCACAAGGCCGGCGCCAAGTCGGGGGCGCCCAGGCGACCCATGGCGAGGTAGATCTGGGCGCGCACGCTCGCGTCTTCATCGTCGATCGCCTCTAGCAAAGCTTCGGACACGGAACGCTCGCCGCGCACCCCGAGCGCGAAGGCCGCTGCCTGGCGCACGCTCGGCTCCAGGTCCTTCAAGGCGACCTGCAACGGCCCACTCACGTTGCGGCCGAAGCGCTCCTTCGGCAAGCGACCCAAGGCCCGGGTCGCTCGCTCGCGCACGACGGGATCGGGATGGCGCAACAGGGTTTGCAGGTATCCGCCCCCCGTCGTGCGCCCTGCTTCCAGCCGCGCGATGCTGCCCAACGCGTCGGCCACGGGATGCACGGCACCAGCGGGGTTGAGGGGGTCGATGGGCTCGACCGGCGCCGCCGGCCCCACGCTGGTCGGCGAGGTCAATCCGGTGCGCAGCGGATCGGGCTGGTTGGGCTCGATGGGCCCCTCCAGCATGCGCATGGATCCACAGGCGCTCAGGAACAGCGACCCCCCCAGCAACACGGGCCAGCGCCCCGCGATGAGGCGACCAAAAAGGGAGCAGATGGGCGGGGGTGTGAGGCTTTGCATTGGCGTATTATGAACCTCAGGAGCCCGAACGGGCCACCGAGCAATCCCCCAAAGACTATGGCGATTTCGACGATCCCCGAGGCCATCGAGGACCTCCGCGCGGGCAAGATGATCATCCTCGTGGATGACCCCAGCCGCGAGAACGAAGGGGATTTGGCCATGCTGGCCGAATTCGTGACCCCCGAAGCCGTGAACTTCATGGCGCGCGAGGGGCGCGGGCTGATCTGCATGCCGCTGGCGGGGGGGCTGTGCGATCGCCTCAAGCTGGAGCCTCAAACCCGGCGCAACACTTCGAGTTTTTCCACGGCTTTTACGGTTTCGATCGAAGCCGCGACCGGCGTGACCACCGGGATCAGCGCAGCCGATCGCGCGCGCACCATCCAGGTGGCCTGCGATCCGGAGTGCGGACCCGAGGACTTGGCCCGACCAGGGCACATCTTCCCCCTGCGCGCGAAGGAGGGCGGCGTGCTCGTACGCGGCGGCCAGACCGAGGGCATCGTCGACCTGGCCCGCTTGGCGGGTTCGCGGGAAGCGGGCGTGATCTGCGAGATCATGAACGACGACGGCACCATGGCGCGCTTGCCCGAGCTGGAGGTCTTCGCCAAAAAGCACGACCTCAAGATCTGCACGATCGCCGACCTGATCGCCTACCGGCGCTCCACCGAGCTGCTGATCGAGCGCATCGAGCAGGACCTGCCCCTGCCGACCCCGTTCGGGGATTTCTCTCTACACCTCTTCCGCAGCAAGGTGGACGGCAAAGAGCACATCGCCCTGACCCGCGGCCTGCCGGAAACCGCGGAGGGGGCCACCCCCGAAGCCGTCGAGGAGCCCGTGCACGTGCGCGTGCACTCCGAATGCCTGACCGGGGACGTACTGCACAGCCTGCGCTGCGACTGCGGCCCGCAACTCGATTCGGCCCTGGAGATCCTGGGCCAGAAGGAAAAGGGTGTGCTGCTCTACCTGCGTCAGGAAGGGCGTGGCATCGGCTTAGCCAACAAGCTCAAGGCCTACCGCCTCCAGGACCAGGGCATGGACACCGTGGAGGCCAACAAGGCCCTCGGTTTCTCCGCCGACCTGCGCGAGTACGGCATCGGCGCCCAAATCCTCCATTTCCTGGGGGTGCGCCGCATGCACCTCTTGACCAACAACCCCAAAAAGATCCACGGCATGTCGGGCTACGGGATGGAGGTGTTGGATCAACTGCCGTTGGTGGTGGAGCCTAACCCCAGCAACGCCAGGTATTTAGAGACGAAGCGGGAGAAGATGGGGCATATCCTACGCCCCGTGAGCCCCCGCGAAGAGGCCTAGGACAGCCCGCGGGGGCCCCTCCCTGGCCGCGGGAAGCCCTGAATCGAGCCGTTCACCCCTCCGGGAGAGCCCTACCCCGGAATTCGCAGGAATAGGTCCTGGTTTCCGACGTCCAAGGCCAGACCATGGGCGTAGTCCGTATGCAAGAGATCGAGCGAACCGACGAAGAGCTCGTCCAGGAAACCCTGGACGGACGCCGTGAGGCTTTCCAGCTCCTCGTGGAGCGCCACCAGTCCCGCGTTTTCGGGTTGGTGCGGCACTACTTGCGCAGCGGAGCCGAGGTAGAGGATTTGGTCCAGGACACCTTCCTGAAGGCCTTTTCCAAGCTCTCAACCTTTCAAAGCAACTCGAGCTTCTACACCTGGTTGTACCGCATCGCGAAGAACTCGGTTCTGGACCATCTCAAGCGCAAAGGGCGCTCGCCGATCGTGGCGATGGAGGATCCCGAAGACAACCTGGGCGGGATGGGCGAAGGCCGATCCACCGGTTTACCGGCCCCCGATGCGGCCATGATGAAACACGAGATCAGCGCGGTCACCCGCGCGGTCTTGGAAGAGTTGCCCGACATCTTCCGCGACGTGTTGATCCTGCGCGAACTCGAAGGCCTGTCGTACCAAGAGATCGCCGAAACCCTGGAAGTGTCCATCGGAACGGTCGAGTCGCGCATTTTCCGCGCGCGGGCCAAATTCAAAGACAAGTTGATGCAACAGCATCCCGAATTCGTGGAGGGCCTCTCATGAACGCACGCAACATGCCCTGTGAACAAGCGGAACGGTGGATCCACCAGCACGTGGATCAAGAGCTTTCCGTCAAGCAAGTCGGTGAGTTGCGTCAGCACCTCGATGCGTGCGCCGCTTGCAGCGGGTTGTACGCGGAGCTCAAGGCTGGCAAGGCTTGGTTTGTGCCCTCCGAGGCGCCGGCTGTCCCCGCCGGGTTTGCGGCGCGGGTGACCGCGCTCGCGTTTGCGGGCGCCGAAGGCACCATCGAACGCGAAGCCCCCGTGTTAGCCCACCTGTCCGGCGGAGGCTCCCGCGGCGTGGTGCTGGGCGGATCCGACCGCTTCTTGAAGCGCGCGACCGCCGTGGCGGCCGGTTTGTTGGCGGTGCTCGGGCTTGCCTTGTACTCCCAAAACGCGGTCTCCGAGCGCAGTTTGGTGGCGGAAGAGGGCAACCTCGAAACGGTGCTCGAAGAGATGGATCAACTGAACCAAGAGCAAGTTCCTTCCGAGACCGAAGACGCTCCGAAGCCTGAGGAGAGCCAGCGGTGACCCGCAACCTCTGGGGACTCGCCTTTGCGGCGATCATGTTCCTGGCGGGAATGGCGACCCAACACCTGATCTGGGGCCCCGGCCCCGTCCAGGCGGCTCCCTACGAGCCCTTGGTGCAGCGCTTCACCGAGGAGTTCCAGCTGGAACCCGCGCGGACCCGCGCCCTGCGCAAGCTGCTCAGCTACTACTACGAAGAGGAGCAGGCCGCCAGCGACCTCTACGTTTCGTCCCTCAACACGCGTTTGGGGCAAGAATTGGACGCGGTTGCGGCCAAGTACCGTGCCTACATTCGTGATAAAGTCTTGCCCCCCGACCAGCGCGAACGGTTCGATCGCATGCTGGCGGAAGACTCCCCCGACCTCCCACCCCGTTAGACCATGGCCCGTTCCTGTGGCCTTCGCATGGGTCCCCGCCGCTTCGAGCTGGTGGTCCTAGAAGGCAGCGCTAAAAAGCACAAGATCACTGCGTACTACGCTGGTGAATTTGAAGCGGATGCGGAGAACCCGGTCGCCCACGCGACCGAATTGCTGAAGGACGCCGCCAAGGCGCACCGCATCCCGAAAGACAACGTGGGGCTCGTGGTCGACACCGGATCGTCGGCCTTCCGTCGTTTGGAGCTGCCCTTCTCCGACAAAGCCAAGCTGGAGCAGGTCGTCAAGTTCGAGATCGAATCGGACCTGCCCCAGTGGAACATCGACGACGTGGTGGTGGACTTCCACGTGCTGAGCGAAGTCGACCACTCCACGGACCTGCTGGTGACCGCCGTGCCCAAGCAGGACATTCGCGCCTCGCTGAAGCTGTGCGAAAAAGCAGGCATCGAGCCTTTGGAAGTACAGCTCGAAACCTCCGCGATGGTCAACGCCGCCACCTCGGCGAACATCTGCGGCCCCGAAGACGCGCAACTGCTCGTGCACGTGGGCGATTTGGCGACGAGCGTCGTGGTCGTGGACGGTGGTATGGTGCGCGAAATGCGCGTGATCCACATCGGCGCGTTGACCCACGAGGTGGCGCTGGTGGCCGAAAACAACGCGGAGCCTGAAGAGGGGGAAGCCCCGCCGCAGCACCAACCGGTCGATCCGGTGGAAGCCTCCCGCCGCGTGGAGCAAGCCTTGAAGCGCATCCGCCGCGAAATCGGCCGAACGCTGTCCGCCGCCAAGACGGTGCATCCCATCGAAGCGATCTTCGTGTGCGGCAGCGAGATGCCGGGCCTGATCGGCGAACCGATCATGGATGTGCCGGTGTACGTGCTCGATTGTTTTGACGAAGACGGCGGCCAGCCCGCCGACGGCTTCGGTCGATTGGTGGCCGCGTACGGGGCGGCCGTGACCCAACTCGGCGGCGGCCTCATGAAGCCGCGCTTGCGCCGCGAGGACCTGGCGTTCACCGGTGCGTGGGAACGCGTCGAGTTCCCCCTCGCGGTGGCGGCCATGCTGCTCGCTATGCTCGGAGCGGGTTTCTTCTTCCTGGAGAAGCAGCGCGTCACCAAGCTGGAAGAGTCCGCGCGCTTCTGGGTTAACTCCAGCCACAACTTCTTGGTGGGCACCGAGCGCCAGCCGGACCGCGCGACGATGATGCCGCCGCCCGACGACGTGGTGCGTTTCGTCAAGCGCTTCCGCCCGGACAAAGGCGAGACGATCGATTACGCGAAGCCCATCGAAAAGGCGTTGGGGGACACCCTCAACCTCGTGAAACGCCACGTCAAACAGGTGCAGGAAGAGCTCGGCAACTCCGGCGGCATCCGCCAGCCCCAGTCGGCTTTCGTCGCCAGCAACTTGGTCCTGGACGTGCTGCGCAACAACCAATCGCGCTGGCGCACCTCGATCCACAAGATCAGCGGTGATTACATCGAGAGTCGTAACCGCAAGGACGACTCCCTGGTCGAGATCAAACTGACCATCGTGTTCTACGGTGCCAACACAACCGAAGCGACCCGCAACTACGAGCAGTTCCGCCAAGAACTGGCGCAGCAAACGGCTTGGTTCGTGCGACTGGACCAAAAGCCGACCGAGCCCCTCAGCAACGGGGAGGGCATCATCATCGAAGGCTTGACCATCGGGGTGAACGTGGACGGCGTGACGCAGTCCGAGGCCGAGAACGATCAAGCCAACAGCTAGGAGCCACCATGTTTTCTTTCCTCAAGAATATGTCGGCGATGAAAGCCACCATCCTGCTGTGCGTGATCGCGGCTGGGGTGCTCGGGTACATGGGCTGGCAGCAACACAAGCGGGTGCAGGATCTGCGCCAAGCGCTCGGCCTGAACGACCAAGACGAAATCGTGGAGAACCGGACGGGTCTAATCGAAACGCAAGCCGTCGAGATCCAGGCCGAGGCCAGCAAGTACACCGAGCTGCGCCGTCAGCTCGAAGGGGACAACCTGCGCGGCGACGGCTCGCCCCAGTCCTACATCCGGGGCGTGGCCAGCAACCCTTCCATCCAGTTGGGTGGCGTGAAAATCAACTTCCGCAACGACTCCCAGCGCGGCTACGAGGACAACATCTACACGATCGTGCCCCAGGCGGAAAACACCGGGCGCCGTCAAGCGCGGACCTTCCAGCGCACCCAGTTGGCGAACTTCATGTACCGCCTCGAAGAAGGGTCGAAGCGGGTGAAGGTGACGAGCTTCAAGATCGACACTCCCAAGCCGCTCAAGCCGGAAGACTTCCCCGATGATCGCTGGGGCTTCACCTGCGCGATCACCGTGCGGAACAAAACCGAGTCGTCCGCGAACCGGCCATGACCGATCCGGCCGCGGCGTTTCCCTTCCGACCGCTCGAATTCCAGCGCCTGGAGCCCGCCGAAATGCAGGCCCGGGCGCAGGCCTTTTTGCAGGACATCGCTCGCCGCCGCAGCGTGCGGCACTTTTCGAGTGAGCCCATCCCTGCGGGGGTGCTCGACGCTTGCATCGAAGCCGCTGGCACGGCCCCTTCCGGCGCCCACAAGCAACCGTGGACCTTCGTGGTCGTCACCGACCCCGAGCACAAAAAGGCTATCCGCATCGCCGCGGAAGAAGAGGAGACGGAGAACTACTCGGGCCGCATGAACGAAGAGTGGCTGCGCGACCTAGCGCCGCTCGGCACGACGAAGGACAAACCCTTCCTCGAGATTGCGCCTGCGCTCATCGTCGCTTTCCGCCACGCCTGGCAAATCGCGCCCGACGGCAGCAAGCAGCAGTGTTACTACACCCAAGAGTCGATCGGCCTCGCCTGCGGGTTCTTGTTGGCGGCGCTGCATCACGCGGGTCTCGCCACCCTGACGCACACTCCGAGCCCGATGGCCTTCTTGAGCCGCTTGCTCGACCGGCCCGACAACGAAAAACCGTTCCTGCTGATCCCTGTCGGGTTTCCTAGCGAGGATTGCGAGGTCCCCGACCTCGACCGTAAACCCCTCGATCAGATTCGGTTGCGCTCCAAGCCGAACAACTAGCGCGGTTCCTTCGGCCCTTGCTCCCGATTCGGCGCTGCACCCTGCGCGGCTGTTTCGATTGTGCCGCGGAATAGGTAATGCCCCCGGTGGGGGCCAAAACTCGGGACAAAGGCACCTTCGCGGACGACTGCCATGGTTCGTTCGGGTACGTGAATGCGGCGCAGATCGCCGCCACCGCACTCGAAGGCGAACCAAAGGTCTTGGCCATCCGGCGACCAGGCCAACTGCATCAACTCGAAGAAGTGGGCTCCGAGGTAGTTCGAGTCGCGAACCAATCGCCAGGTGGGTGTGTGGACCACGTAGACGTGCGAGCCTCTGCGTGAGGAGTAAGCCAGGTGTTGGCCGTTCGGAGCGAAGCGCACGACGGAGATTTGGTGCTCGGGGGAAGGGAAGAGCTGTGGTCTGCGCTCCTCGTTGACTTTCGCGCCGGAGCTCCCATCCCATACCCGCAGCCAGTGGTCCGCATGCCCGGTGGCGATCTGGCTCCCGTCGGGGCTCACGTCCAAGCCGGAAATCGGGGTGCCTGTGTTCAACCTCGCTTCACCCCAAGGGCCGCGGGTGGGCTGGCCGCTTTCGGCGGCACGGAAGACCACGAATTGCTGCTCCGCGGTCACCAACCACTCGCCGTCCGGCGACCAAGCGGCGAGCAAGTCGCGGCCCGCGTGATGCGCCTCCCAGCGCAACAACAACTCTCCCTGCGCCGACCAGAGGCTCAAGCGTCCTTCGTCGTCCCCGACCACGAGTCGATCTCCTGAAGGCGACCAACGCATTTGGCAACCAAAGGCATGTTTGCCGCGCAACGCGTCGTGCATGGGCGGAACGGCACCTTCGGAGGCTTTCCAAAACGAAGCTTCCTGCGTGGCTGAAGCCAACTGCCACACGCTGAGCAAGCCGTCCTGATCTACCGCCGCGAGCGCGGAGCCATCGGGAGCCCAGGCCAACTCCCAGGGCCAAACGCCAAGGGCGGGTTCGAGAGGCACCCTGCGGTCCACGTTCTCGGGATCGACGAGCAGCACTTGGCCGCCGTAGTTCGCGACCGCCAAACGACTACCATCCGGAGCTGCGGCCAACTCCACCAACACGTGTCCCTTATCGTGGGTTTGCGGTGCGGCGGTTTCTTGGAGATTCGTCGCGCCTTCCTGCGGCAGCAGCGAACCGAGGAAGGGAGCTATAAGGAGCAGGGCGAAGGGAAGGTGCATGAGATTCGTCCCGGCCGATTCTTGCCGAGGATTTCAGGGTACCCGAAGGCCTCCCTTCCTGCCGCCGCGTCTCGTTCCAAGCCGACCGCAAAGTGACGTCAGACTCGCACGTCCACCCGAGCCCACGACGGGCACTCCGAAGATCGCCTTCCAGGTCCCGCGAACCCTAGGTGGTTTGCGCCTGCGGCTTCGGCAAGCGCGCGTGGTGGTTTTGCAGGCTCTCGACGCGGCCCGGACCCTGGTGCAAAGCGGAGAGGGCGTTGACCACGGCGCGGATGCCGGCCAGGGTCGTCACGCAGGGGATGCCGGCGCTGACGGCGCTGGAGCGGATGTAGGAGTCGTCGTGGCGCTGCAACTTGCCGAAGGGCGTGTTGAAGATCAGATCCAACTCGCGGTTCTTGATGGCGTCGACGATGTGGGGGCGGCCTTCGTGCACCTTTTGGATGCGCTCGCAGGGGATGCCGTTCGAGCGCAGCGCCTTCCAGGTGCCATCGGTGGCCACCAGCTCGTAGCCCAGCGCCACCAGGGTGCGCGCTTCGGCGATGATGGCGCGTTTGTCGGCCTGCTTGACCGTCCACAACACGCGGCCCTTGCGCGGCAGTTGCATGCCCGCGGCGGTGTAGGCCTTGGCGAGCGCCATGCCCAAGTCCTCGTCGATGCCCATCACCTCGCCGGTCGAGCGCATCTCGGGGCTCAGCAGCATGTCGGTGCCCGGGAACTTGTTGAAGGGGAACACGGGGGCTTTGACGCTCCAGTCCTTGGGGGTGATCTCTTGGGTGAAGCCGAGCTCCTCGAGGGTTTTGCCCGCCATGATCTGGGCGGCGAGCTTGGCGAGGGGCACGCCGATGGCCTTCGAGACGAAGGGCACGGTGCGCGAGGCGCGCGGGTTGACCTCGATCACGTACACCGCGTTCTCTTTGACCGCGAACTGCACGTTCATCAAGCCGATCACGCCAAGCTCCAACGCCATCAGCTTGGTAGCGCGGGTGATCTCGGCCAAGATTTCGGGGGCCAACGTCGGAGCCGGCAGGATGCAGGTCGAGTCGCCCGAGTGGATGCCGGCTTCTTCGATGTGCTCCATGATGCCGCCCACCACGACGCGCTGGCCGTCGCAGATGGCGTCCACGTCGACCTCGATGGCTTCTTCGAGGAACTTGTCCACCAGGATGGGTTTGTCCGGCGAGGCTTGCACCGCGCTCTGCATGTAGGTGTCCAGGGATTCGTCGTCGTAGACGATCTCCATGGCGCGTCCACCCAGCACGTAGGAAGGCCGCACCAAGACCGGGTAGCCGATTTCGCGCGCGATGGCGAAGGCTTCCCCCGCGTTGGCGGCGATGCCCGACTGGGGTTGCAACAGCTCGAGTTTGTTCAGGAACGCGGCGAATTGTTCGCGGTCTTCGGCCCGGTCGATGGACTCGGTCGAGGTGCCGATGAGCGGCGCGCCGGCCTGCTTCAGTCCGTCGGCCAAGTTCAGAGGCGTCTGCCCCCCAAACTGGACGATGATGCCCTTGGGCTGAATGGCCTCCACGATGTGCATCACGTCTTCGTGCGTCAGCGGCTCGAAGAACAGATCGTCCGAGGTGTCGTAGTCGGTCGAAACGGTCTCGGGGTTCGAGTTGACCATCACGGCGCGGTGCCCCATGTCCTGCATGGCCATGGCTGCGTGCACGCAACAATAATCGAACTCGATGCCTTGCCCGATGCGGTTCGGGCCGCCGCCCAAAATCATGATGCGGTCGGTTTCGCTGGGCCGCAGCTCGGACTCGTCCTCCCAGGTGGAGTAGTAGTAGGGCGTGACCGCGTTGAACTCGGCCGCGCAGGTGTCGACCAGCTTGTAGACGGGTTCGATGTGGTGCTCGCGGCGTACTTCGCGCACGGCGGCGGGGGTAGCACCGACCGCCAAGCCGATCTGGGCGTCGGAATAGCCCAAGGTCTTCGCTTTGCGTAGCAGTTCGGGCTCCAGCAACGCGCCGCCCAGCTCTTGTTCGAACTGCACGAGCTCGCGCATGTTTTCGAGGAACCAGGGGTCGATGCCCGTGGCTTGGTGGATCTCTTCGGTGCTCCAGCCGGCGCGGTAGGCGTCGCCCACGTACAGCAAGCGCCGCGCGGTGGGGACACGCAGCATGGCCGAGATTTGGCCGCGGTCGGCCTGTTGCACGGGGGTCAAGGCGGCTTTGGGGTTCAAGCCGAAGCCCGCTTCCCCTGTTTCGAGCCCGCGCAGGGCCTTTTGCAGGGCTTCTTTGAAGGTGCGGCCCAGGCTGAGGGTCTCCCCGACGCTCTTCATCTGCGTCGTCAGGGTGGTGTTGGCGCCCGGGAACTTTTCGAAGGCGAAACGCGGGATCTTCACCACGCAGTAGTCGATCGCCGGTTCAAAGCAGGCCGGCGTCTCCTGGGTGATGTCGTTTTGGATCTCGTCGAGGGTGTAGCCCACCGCCAGCTTGGCAGCGAACTTGGCGATGGGGAAACCCGTGGCCTTCGACGCCAACGCCGAGGAGCGCGACACGCGCGGGTTCATTTCGATCACGATCAAGCGCCCGGTCTTGGGATCCACCGCGAATTGGCAGTTGGAGCCCCCGGTTTCGACGCCGATCTCGCGCATGATGCGGATCGAGGCGTTGCGCAGGCGTTGGTACTCGCGATCGGTCAAGGTTTGCGCCGGCGCCACCGTGATCGAGTCGCCGGTGTGCACCCCCATGGGGTCCAGGTTTTCGATGGCACAGATGATGACCACGTTGTCGGCGTGGTCGCGCATCACCTCCATTTCGAATTCCTTCCAACCGATCAGAGACTCCTCGATCAGGACCTCGCTGTTGAGGGACAAGGACAAGCCGCGCGCGACGATCTCCTCGAATTCCTCCACGTTGTAGGCGATGCCGCCGCCCGCGCCGCCCATGGTGAAGGCGGGTCGGATGACGCAGGGCAGCCCGATTTGCGAGAGGACGCGCTGGGCGTCCTCCATGGTGTGGGCAATGCCCGATCGTGCGCTCTCGAGGCCGGCGTTGGCCATCGCCGCTCGGAACAGGTCGCGGTCTTCGGCCTTTCGGATCACGTCGGCTTTGGCACCGAGCATTTCGATGCCGAGACGGTCCAAAACCCCTTTCTCCGCGACCGTCAAGGCCAGGTTGAGGGCCGTTTGGCCCCCCAGGGTCGGCAAGACCGCGTCCGGGCGTTCCTTTTCGAGAATGCGCTCCAGGTACTCGGGCGTGAGCGGCTCGATGTAGGTGGCATCGGCCATGCCCGGGTCGGTCATGATCGTGGCCGGATTGGAGTTGACCAGGATGACCCGGTAGCCCTCTTCTTTCAGGGCCTTGCAGGCTTGGGTTCCGGAGTAGTCAAACTCGCAGGCTTGGCCGATCACGATCGGCCCGCTGCCCAAGATGAGGATCGACTCGATGTCGTCGCGACGCGGCATAGGAGTGGTCCGTAAGAGACGGGAGGGGCCGTGCCGGAAGCTCTCGTTCGGGCAAAGCGCCCAAGTAGACCAAAACGCCTACCCCCTGTCGAGGCGCACGCGGCGCATTCGGGGCTGCGCACAGCCCCAGGCAGCCTCCCAGCGCCCCCCAGGCCGCGGGTTACTCCGGGCTCGGCTCTTGGCGGTCGGGAAGCTCGATCGGTTGCAGCCAAACGACGCCGTCCGGTGGGGGACTAGCGTTTTGTTGCCACCAGCGCTCGGCTTGCTCGTAGAACGGTTCGGGAGGGGTCTGCGTCGCGTCCAGAGCCCACCTTGCGGGGCCCGGGTCGCGCTCGAGGAAGCGTGCATGCCGCACGGTCCCCGCCTGCATCCAAAGGGTGGGCACCTCAAAGCGAAACGCGCTGAGGTAGGCGTGGGCGCGGGAGTCACTGATGACCCCATCGTTCGCCTCCAAGGTTCTCGCCGCGTGGTACGACCAGTCCGGTTGTTCGGAGTCTTCGTGCCCATGGACCCAGAGTCCGACGGTCAACACGGCTTGCAGGCAAACCGCGAGCAGGGTGTTTCGCAAGGCGGTCCCTTCCGAAGCAGAGCGTTGGCCGCGTACCGCAAAGCCGACGGCAGCCATGGGCACGAGGAAGGCGGCTTTGGGCCCGATCGCTGGTCCGCTCGCGAGCAGCGGTCCCAGGGCGACGGCGATCCACACGAAGACCCAAGTCGGGGGAGGGCTCTCCTCCGGTTCGCGGCGTCCTGCGAAGAGCTCCACGAAACCCAAGAGCAAGACCCCGAAACCCAACAGCACAAAGGGGATCAGGGAGCCCAGTTCGGTGAGTCGCACGCCCGAACCGAAGAGGGCTCGGCGCAAGGCCTGCAGGGGTTCGGCTTGCAGGCTGCCGTACGCTCCTAACACGACGGCAAACACGCTCAGCAGTCCGATCCCGCGCAACCACCCTTGATCCCGTTCGCGTGGTTGGTCCATGACGGCCCAGACCGCGGGACAGAGCAGCCAAAGGTTTTCCGCCGCCAGAAAGAAGGCGACCGTCAACCAAACGGAGGCCCGCCACAAGTACCCGTAGGGGTGCGTTTGTTGGGTGCGAAACAGCGATCGGGCCAACATCGTGGCTCCGAACAACGCCGCTGTGTAATCCATGGGCAGGGTGCCCCCCAACCAAACGATCGGACTGAAAATCGCCAATACCGTGACCCATAGGGTCCTTTCCGGTGGAATCCCGAGGTCGCGCAACAAGACATCCAGCGCTACAAAGCTAGCGACCAGGAAGCTCGCGCTCACCAAAAAGGCACACTGCTCCAGCGACCAACCGGACCACCACTGGAGGCCCAACAGGGGGGCACCCAAGAGGCCGTGGGGCGTCGGCCCGGTCCCCGCAAATCCCCACAGCCAATCGAGCGCCGTGAAGTAACGCCGGGTGGGCGCCGCGAGGCAAAAGACCCCAAGCCCGAAAGCGATGGCCCAAACCTGCAACCATCGTCGGCGCGCCTGGGCCTCCTGCGCGCGGCCCACCATGTAGGCCAGTTCGGCGCGGGGAAAATCCTCCCCGGGGTGGGGGGGTGGCTCCCCGTGCTGCTCATCGTGAGGCGCGTGCATTAGCGGCCCCATGGTACTCGACGCCGCGCACGTCGTATGGAACGAATCGTTGTGCGTTGCGGAAAGGCAGAGCGCAGGCTCCTTGTGCACGGCAAGATCCGCTGGGGTAAGCTACGCGCCATGGTACTCCCCGCGACCCAACACGCTCCTCGCCGCAGCGCCTGGCGGAGTTTCGCTTTGGGAGTTGTGAGCGCGCTCACGCTTGGGGCTTGCGGCAACCCAACGTCCGAACCCGTTTCGATCGTGTTGATCACGCTGGACACCACGAATCCCGAAGCGCTCGACTCGTACGGCAGCGATCGCGGTATCACGCCGCGCTTGCAAGCGTTCGCCCAACAAGCCATCACGTTTGACAACGCACGCTCGGTTGCACCGCTGACCCTGCCGGCGCACGCATCCATGCTGACCGGTTTGGTGCCGTTGCGGCACGGGGTGCGCGACAACGGTTTGTGGGCCTTGCCGGCGGAGGCGGACACTTTGGCCGAGCGAGCGCAAAGCGACGGCTACCAAACCGGGGCTTTCGTCTCGGCCATCGTCTTGGCGGATTCCTACGGGTTAGCGCAGGGTTTTGAGACTTTCGACCAACCCGAAGGGCGCATGCAAGGGGCCGGCGAGCACATGTTGGAGCGTTCGGCCAGCGAAGTGACCGCCGCGGCGCAGCGTTGGTTGACGAAGCGCGACCCCGAAAGACCGTTTTTCTTGTGGGTGCACTACTTCGACCCCCACGCGCCTTACGCCCCGCCCAAGGACGCCCTACAGCAGGCCGGGGGCAACGCGTACTTGGGGGAGGTGGCCTACATGGACCGCGAGATCGGCTTTTTACTCGACGCTTTGGATGGTGAGGTCGGTCGCGAGAACATGCTCGTGTGCGTCGTGGCGGATCACGGCGAATCCTTAGGTCGTCACCAAGAGCCGACCCACTCCGTGTTTTGCTACGACGCGACGATGCGCGTGCCGCTCTTGCTGCGTTTGCCCGATGGGCACGGCGCGGGCACGCGCCGGACGGAGCTCACCAGCGTGGTCGACGTCTTTCCGACCTTGGCGCGTTGGCTGCCCGAGTCGCGCGAAACCCCCGGCGTCGACGGGTTCGATCTGATGCAGCCGATCCCCGCCGACCGCGGGGTGTACATGGAATCCTACTGCGGCTTTCTGAACTACGGTTGGAGCGGATTAGCGGGTTGGGCCGACGCGCAGGGCAAGTACCTGCATAGCGCAGCGCCCGAGTGGTTTGTTTTTCCCGACGACCCCGAAGAGGCCCAAAACCTCTACGAGCCCCAGTCCAAAGCCGTGCGGCCCTACCAGCTTGCGTTGCGCGAACTGGCGGCTTTGCCGCGCTTGCAGGTCGATACCGAATCCACCGACGCGGATGCGAGCGCGCGCATGCGGGCGGTGGGCTATGCGGGAGCGGGCTCCATGGACGCGATCGTGCCCGAACCGCTGGACGCGAGCGACCGGCCCGCGCCGCACCAGCGCGTGGGCGAGTTGCAGCGCTTTTACCAAGCGGCGATTTTGGCTGGTGTAGGCAAACGCACCCCCGCGATCGAGCAGATGCGCGAAGTCCTGCGTGAAAACCCCCTCAATATCTACGCAGCGGACGTTTTGGCGGGCTGGTTGGTGGAGGAGGGCTCCTTCGAGGAGGCCCGCAAGATCCTGCTGGGGCTTTTGGAGCAAGGCCACGACCGTTACACCTTCCGCCTGCAGCTCGGAACGAGCTGCGAACAGCTCGGAATGCGCGAACAGGCCGAGCGCCATTTCCGAGCGGCGCTAGAATTCCTGCCGGGCGATGCTTATGCGACCGCTGGGTTGCAGCGTGTGCAAAGCGAGTAGCCCCGGTTTTCGACGATGAAACGATGGCTTCCTCTCCCGCCGGTTGCGCGCAGGCGCTTTCGGTCCCGTCCACACGCCCTCGGGTGCTTGGGCTTGGCGTGCCTGCTGCTGGGCACGAGCTGCATCACCGATGCGCGCCGAGGCCTGCGCGACCAAGAAGAGCCGCCGGTGGTGGAGTATCACAGCCCCTACCCCGACAACTTCGCGGGTTTTGACTACTGGGTCGGAACGCGCGAAATGAACGCGAGCGGGTGGGGCAACCTCGATGCGCCGATCGCCACCGGGTTCTTGTACCGCAGCTACCTCGACTGGGAGCCGTTGGAGTTAGAGGTCGGCGCGTCGTTTGCCTACGAACGCCAGGGTGGAGGTACCGCACCGCTGAATCGGCTGCGCTACTACGAATTCGACTTGGGTTTGGGTTGGTCGCCGAGTTTTGGGCAGGAATATCCCGTGGCGGAACCCTACGTGGGAGGCGGCGTGACGCTTTTGATCGGGCGCTCCGACATCGAGCAGGGCGGCGGCATCGATACCTTCGACGATGCGGATCTGGGCGGTTACGTGCACGGAGGCATGCGCGTCTTCCTGTGGGAGCGCCAGTACCTGTTCGTCGATTGGCGCTGGACCTTCGATACCGAGCTGGATTTGGGGATCGGGCCGCGGGACACGACTTACTCGATGATCTCGTTCGGGCTCGGCGCTTCGTTTTAGAGCCGATTTCCAATCCTTAGGCGAGCAGTACGTCTCGCCAAAGCGCGTCGACCTCGTCCGCTGGCAACGGCACGTCCCACAAGACCCGGCCGATGTCGATAGGCAAAACGAAGCGCGCGGCCCCAGCGGCACCCTTCTTGTCGTGGTGCATGCCCGTGCGCAGGGCGTCGAGCGTCAAAGGCTCCGACGCGCCGGCTTCGCAATCCGCCCAGCACAGGGGCAAGGCGAGCCGTTGAAGCAGCGTTTCCACGCGACCGGGGAGTTGAGGGTCGGCCAGCCGCCCCGAGCGGGCGCTGGCTTCCACGGCAAGGCGCAAACCGAGCGCGACCGCGACTCCGTGGGGTACTCGTCCGTACCCCGCCGCGTGTTCGATCGCGTGTCCGAAGGTGTGGCCGAGGTTGAGGGCTTTGCGCGCGTGGTTTTCGGTGGGGTCGGGCTGGATCCACTGGGCTTTCGTCACCACGCAACCGGCGACGAGTCGCGACAGCGCCTCGTCGCCGAGCCCGGCCGGGGTGCGCAGGGCTTGCGCGTGTTGGTCGAGGGTCTGCCACACCGGAGCTTTAGCGAGCAGCGCGGACTTCACCACTTCGCCTAAGCCCGAACGCCACTCCTCGTGAGAAAGCGTGCGCAGAAAGGCGGGATCCGCCAAAACGAAGCGCGGTGCATGGAAGGTGCCCACCAAGTTCTTGCCGGCGTCTAGGTTGACGGCCGTCTTGCCGCCGATGGCGGCATCCACTTGCCCCAGCAGCGTCGTGGGGATGTGGGCTACGGCCATGCCCCGTTTGAACAGGGAGGCCGCGAGACCGCCCAGGTCACTGACCGAACCGCCCCCCAGCGTCAGCAACAACGAGTCGCGCGAAGCTTGCGCGTGGGCCAAAAAGTCCAGCAAGGATCCCAATTGGGCCCAGGTCTTCGCCTTTTCCCCAGCCGGCACCAAGTGGCGCGGCAGCTCCTCCAAACCCGGCATCGAGGCACCGTGCAGCGCCCAAACATGCTCGTCGGCGACCAGCGCCACCCGCGCGAAGGGTCGCACTAGGTCGCGCCACGCGAGGCGCGCCTCGGCCCCCGTCAACACCGGATAGGCCAAGAGGTTTTCGGTGCTCTGCCAGGGCACCAGTTCTTGGATGGGGTGCATCGGGGAGGTGGAAGGAGGGCCTAGGACGCCGAGCCGGCTTCGGTCCGTTCCCGGCGCGCACGGCGCCGCTCCATCAAACGCTTTTGCAGGGCTTCGGTCTGGCGCTTGTCGCGGGCGAGCAGCCACGCGATCACCAGCACCATGATGCCCGTCAGCCCGAGCATGGCCCACAGGATCTTCGTGTGGCTCATGTCCGGCGCAGGCGTGTGCACGTCGACCGATTGCATCACGAAGAAGGGCACCTTGCTGGGATTGCCCTTGGTGTCCTCGTAGATCCACATCTTGAGGAAAAAGCCGCGGCCGGTGACGAGGCGCGCCTGTCCTTCAAAGTCGTGCAATTCGGGCTTGTCGAAGGCTCCCACCCAGCGCAGCAAACCGTTGCCTTTGCGCGAAGTGAAGTCGCCCATCCAGCCCTGCATCATCTCGTCCCGGTAGAACGGGTTTTCCCCGCTCTGCACGGTGCGCGTGCCCATGTTGCGCTTGATGGGAATGCGGAAGGGTTGGCCGCGCAAGCTGTCATCCCCGTCGACCATGCGGCCGATGAGCTCGTCGTTGAGCACGGGAGCGGCCTCCCAATCGATACGCCCCTCTCCTTGCTCGGCTTTGGCCATCAATTGCCATTGCGCGAGTTGGGGGAACTCCCACACTTCGCCCACCTTGTCGTCGCGCACCACTTCCACGGCCGGCGTGTCGAGGTTTTGGTTCAGCACGATCGGTGCGTAGGAATCGGTCAAGCTGCGGGCGACGATCAAGGGACCGTTGGTCCACCACCGATCGATCTCGGTTTCGTACATCTGCACGAACAAGCCGTCGACGCGCACGAATTCCGAGCCCAGTTCCTGGTTTTCGTTGTCACCCGAAACGACGAAGTGGGCGCGTTCGCCGCGCTGGTTCTCCAGGGTGCCGATGAACGTTCCCGGCGTGGTTTCGGTGCCGGGCCGGTGGCGGATGTCGATGATCTTGCCGCGCGCGCGCAACGCTTGCAGACGGTAAGCGTCCGGGTTGGCGGTCATCGCGTCGAGATCGTCGAGCGAGTAGTCGCGCAGACCTTTGCTGTCCAGTTGCGCGGGGGTCAGCTTCTGCACGTACTTGAGGGTCGCCAGAATGGCTTCCTCATCGAGCAGAATGCGCCCTTCTTTGGTCTTGTCCTCGATCGATTCGAGCACTTCCGGCTGCGGGAAATCGGGAACAAACACCTGCACATCCGGCGCGGCGTTTTCTTCGGCCAAGCGGGCGGCCATGCGCGCTTCTTCTTCGGCCTGCCGTTGCTTTGCGGTGACCGTGGTGAACAGGAAGGCACCCAGCAACACGACGAATCCCACGGCCATCAAGATGACTTTGCGCTTGTCCTTGCGAGCCATCTGATCCAACTGTTCGCGCGTCATGCGCGTGGTCTGCTTCTTTCCGGGGACGTGTTTCATAAGGTCGTGGTGGGCGGCGCGCAGCTTCCATCAGGAGATGGATGCCGGGGGGGCTAGGGCAGCATAACGCTTGGCTGCCGCGACGAGGGCGCGGAACAGGCGGCCGTGGGGCCCGTCGCTCGGGGAGGCCTCGGGGTGCCATTGCACGCCGATGGCGAAAGGGTGCTCGGGCCACTCGATGGCCTCCACCAACCCCTCCTCATCCCGGGCGCTCACGGCCCAGGGGGCGGGGATTTGGTCAAGGGCTTGATGGTGTCGGGAGATCACGGGCACACGGTTTACCCCCATCTCAGAAGCCAGTTTCGTTTGCGGTTCAAGCCTCACCTCGTGCTCGACGCCCCCGGAGTGCTCCTGGATGCCCGGACGGTCCTCTGGCAGGTGCTGCAAAAGCCGCGCTCCGCCCACGAGGCCCATGCACTGCATGCCGTAGCAAATGCCGAGGGTCGGCAGGCCCCGGTCGAGGGCGGCTTGGGTCAGCGCGAGGTCGAAGTCCTGTTTGCGGCGGGGCGTCACATCGGCTTTCGGGTGGGTCGGGCCCTGGCCGAGGACTTCGGTGTCGAAGTCGTCGCCTCCCGTCAGCACGAGGCCATGCACGCGCGCCAACAGGTCTTTGCGATAGACGCCGTCGGCCAGGGGCGGAATCGGAACGGGAAAGCCTCCAGCGCTCCAAACGGCGTCGCTGTAGCGCATGTCCAGGGCGAGGCGTTCCTTCTTTTCGGTGAGCAGAAGCCCGTTGATCGCGATGAGGGGCCGTTCTTGGGGTTGCATGCTCAGAGCTTAACGCAGCGGTCCCCCAAAGGTTCGAAGTCCATCGGGTTCGGTCGGAGCGGCGGGAAAGCCCGCCCGGGCATTGCACTTGGCCGCCGGGTCGGGCACGGTGACGGCCTTCCATGGACTACGTCTTGCTCGAAATGCTGGCCCTGGTGGGCGGCTTCTTTTTGCTCTCGCGCGGCTCCGATTCCTTGGTGCACGGCGGCGAGAACATCGCCCTGCACTATCGGGTCAGTCCGCTAACGATCGGCCTGACGGTCGTGGCTTGGGGCACGTCCTTGCCCGAATTGGTCATCACCACCTGGGCGTCCGTGCACGGCAAGGCGGGGGAGTCCTTGGGTACCGTCGTGGGCTCGAACGTAGCGAACCTCGGCCTCGTGTTGGGGGCCTGCGCGGTCATCCTGCCGGCCACCATCGAAAGCCGCGTGCGCACCCGCGACGCGCTGTGGTTGCTGGGTTCCTTAGGGCTCGTGTTCGGAGCCTTGTACGACGGGGAGCTCACCCGCACCGACGGCTTGTTGTTGGTGGCGGCCTTTGCGTTCTACCAATTCGGCTTGCTGCGCGCCGGCAAGGCCGAGGGGCAAGCGAGCGAGTACCACGGCGAACTCGAATCGCACCTGAGCAAGGATTGGACGAAGGTGTTGATCGGCAGCCTCGCGATCGGCATCGGAGCGCGCACGGCCATGTGGGGCGGCGAAGCCCTGGCGACGCGCGTCGGCATGTCCGGCACGGTGATCGGTTTGACGGTGTTCGCCGTGGGCACGTCGTTGCCGGAGTTGTTCGCCGGCATCGCTAGCGCGCGCCGCGGTCAAGCGGCCATCGGTCTCGGCAACGTGCTCGGCAGCAACGTATTCAACGTATTGGCGGCTTTGGGCGTTGCGGGCGCGGTTTCGCCCCTCCACCCCAAACCCGAGGTGGTCTCGCAGGTCTTGCACCGCGACATCCCGACGGCCGTCGCGTTCAGCCTGCTGTTGCTCGTCCTGCCATTCCTGCCCCGCACTTGGGGGCGCTGGAAGGGCAAGGTCGTGCTGCTCGGGTACTTCGCCTACGTTGGCTACCTGGTTTCCCAGGGCGTCGATCTGCCGACTTAGCGCGTCGCGAGCGCGAGCCCGCACAGGCGGTACAAAAGGCGCGCGCCGACGATGGCGTCCCAGCCGCTGCCGGAAGGGTCGCCTTTGGCTCCCGGGCTGACCTCGCACAGGTCGAAGCCCACCACGCGCTTGCCGAGGCGTTGCAGTTCGAGCAACAGGGCCATGGCTTCCTCCCATAACAGTCCGCCGGGCACGGGCGTGCCGGTGCCCGGGCACAAGGTCGGGTCGAGACCGTCGATGTCCCAGGTGACGTAGATGGTGTCGGGTAGCTGTTGCACCGCTTGGCGGATCAGGCCGCTGACGCCCTCCCGTTCCATGCGCATGCGGCTCCAACGGTCGTCGTAGAAGGCGTGGATGCGATCGTCGGAACGAATGCGTTCGGCTTCCCGTTGCCCGATGTCGCGCAGTCCGATCTGCACGAGGGTCGGGATGTCGCAGGTCTCCAGCACGTTGTGCAGGATCGAGGCGTGGGAGTAGCGGAAGCCTTCGAAGGCGATGCGCAGGTCGGCGTGGGCGTCGATGTGCAGGATGCCGAGGCCCGGGAAGCGTTGCGCGCACGCTTGGATCGCGCCGAGGGGGACGGAATGATCGCCACCGAGGATGGCGGGGATGCGGCCAGCGGCGAGAGCTGCTTCAGCGAAGTCGAAGGTCGTGCGACGCACCTTTTCGCCCAGCTTTTCGATGCGGGCGAGGGCTTCGGCGCCGTCCGCGTCGTCTTCGTCGAGGTGTCCGCCCACGGCGATGATCGGTTCGGCGAGGCGCCGGGCCTCGCGGTTCCACTTCTTGATGCGACGGTCTTCGACCCACGCGATGCCAGCGCGGTAGGGCTCGCCGAAGAGGCGATCGAAGAGGTCGATTTGGTGGCTCGCGGCGAAGACGGCTTTGGGGCCGCGGCGCGTGCCGGGCCGGTACGAAGTGGTCGCGTCGAAGGGCACCGCGAGCACGTGGATCGCCGCCCGATCGGGGTCGGGGTCCAGGCCGAAAAGGCCGCTGCCGGGGGCGGCGGCGGCGTCGGGATCGAAGGGGGTGGACACGGGCGGGTTCGGGGGGCCTATGGGGGATGGGCGCGGGGATGGGGCCGCAGGGTGGGGTGCGGGGAGCTTAGCGGGTGGGGCCGGGCTTGGGGATGGGGCGGGGGCCCCCTTGACCCATCGGCAGGTTTGGCTCGGCGCTGGATGGGCCATCCCAAACCCCCACCCACCACTAGGGGGCCCGGCCCAAACGACCGCCCGCTCCGGCCTCGGGTTGCACCGTCTCAGGATGAAAACTGTAAGAATCACCAAGCCCCCCGCCCCCGCCTCCGTTTCACCCCTCAGAAGGCCCATGAGCGACACCTCCATCCCCGCCTTGCTGCGGCAGTACACCGAAGGCGACCCCCTCGCGTTCACCCCGCTGGTGCAGCACTACCAAGCCCCGCTGCTCGCGTTCGCGCGCGGCATGCTCGGGAGTCGGGGCGGTCATGAAGACGTCGTTCAGGAAGCCTTCCTTCGCCTGGCCAAGAAACCGCCCAATCTCGACGACCTCTATTCCAAGAACGAGGGCTCCGAGGTGGCGCGCGATCCGAACCAGGAGGCGGCGCACCTCTCCGCTTGGCTGCACCGCGTCACCCGAAACCTGTGCGTGGACATGATGAGATCTGAAGCCAAACGCCGCGACCGTGAGCACACCGTCGCCGCCACCGAAGCCACCGGCGGGGGCCTTTCCGCCGTGGAAGCCCAAGACACCCGGGAAGCGGTCGAGCGAGGACTCGACCAACTGCCCCCCGAACAGCGAGAAGTGCTCGTCCTGCGCCTGCTGGGCGAAAAGAGCTACCGCGAGATCGCGGACATCACCGGCAAGAAGCTCGGCACGATCGGCTGGTTGATCAGCCGGGGCCTGTCGACCCTCAGTCGCGAACTGGGCTCGCTCGTCGAGACCGAAGCCGCTTCCGCCAAACCGAACACCGACGGCCTGAACTTGGCCTAGCGCGTCGCGCCCGAAACGCTCGCCTCAACAAGTTCCCACCAAGCTATGAACGACAACACCCCCCAAAACCAAAACGCTGCCCACCGTCCCGACCAGGACATGCAAGAGCAGCTCTGCGCCTACCTGTTCGACGAACTCGAGCCCGGCGATCGCTCCCACGTGGAAGCGCGGCTGGCCGAGTCCGAAACCTGGCGCACCGAACACGACCGCCTCAAAAACACCATCGGGCTGGTCGAAACGACGTTGAAGGCCAAAACCGACGACGGCTCGAACGCCCTGTCCGCCGCATCGATGCAAACGCTCGCAGCTGCCGCGCAAGTCGGCGTGTCCGGCACGAGCGACCTATCCGAGGCGAGCGGTGGCGGGACCGTGCATTCCTTCCCGGCGGCCAAGCCGATGGCTTCGCCCATGCGCCTCTTCGCTCCCATCGCCGCCGGTTTGGCGGTGACGTTCGGGGGCGTGTTGGCTTGGAAAGCGATCGAAGACCGCGATGGTCTTCCGGGCGGCGAGGTCGAGCACTCGGCGAGCTACGAGCCGATGGCGGATGCTGCAAACTCCGAGATGAAAGCCGCTTTCGATGGGATCAACGAGGGCTTGTCCAAAGCGAACGAGCGCAAAAGGATGGCTGGCTTGAGCCTTTCCGAGGCTCCCGAAGAAGAGTCGGTACCGACCGAGAGCCGCTTCGCGGAGAAATCTGCGAGCGCGCAGACGAAAGGGACCTACAAGGGCCCTTCGGACACCGTGCCTCCGGGCGGAGGAGAAACTCGGTCGATCTATAACATCAGGCAACCCGGCGAAATCATCGTCCAGCGCGAAGTCCTGTACGACTCCGACAGTGCGACCGGTGCCGTGCCGATGGAGCAGACGAAACAGAGACTTAGCGCTATCGCCCGAGACATGCCGAAGTCGAAGCAAGGCTTCGTGGAAGATCCTTTGATGATTTCGATGGACGAGATCGAGGACATGGAAGGGGGAGAAGCGTGGCTCCTGAGCCGCGGAACCGGTTCGCCCGACGCCACGACGGCCGGAACGCCTCAAGGCAAGGTCCTGCACGTCAGCGTGCCGCAGACCGAAACCGCGTACGCTCCGGGCGCGGTTGCTCCAGGCGCCGCAGCTCCCGGCACGGGCGGTGGTCCGGCCACGCCCGGGCCCGCTAGCCCGGCTCCGCCGGCCTCCAGTGCTCCCGGCAACAAATCCAACCTGGGTTTGCCTTCCACGCCGAACACCCGCACGGCGCCCCCGGCGAAACAACCGGCTCCTGCCGAAGTCGCCAGCGACGAGGAAGTCAGGTCCCTGGAGTACTTCTACGAAGATGGCGAGGACGAGCGACTCGGCGACCAAGCGGAGGAGTTGCAAGGGGAAGCCAAGCGAGATCGCGCACGTCGCTTCGACCAAGACGCCAAAGACGAAGCCGGCCGCTTCGGTCGCCGGGCGCAGGAAGAAACGCCCGAGCAGCTCGAGCGCCGCCTGCGCGCCAGCATGGAAGCACGCGCCAAGTCCCGCTGCGACCAAATCATCGTGTCCTGCGTGCCCAAACCCCAAGAACGGCCGCGCGACATGTACTTCCGCTACTGGGGCGACAACCCGTTCGTGTACACCTCCACCGACAAGCTGGCGACCTTCGCCGCCGACGTGGACACCGCGAGCTACACCCTGGCGCGCCGCTACCTGGTCGAAAACTTGGTGCCCACCAAAGCCCAGATTCGCACCGAGGAATTCGTGAACTACTTCGCGGGCGACATCCCCGCGCCCACCGAAGACGTCTTCGCGGTGCAAACCGAAGCCAGCGTGAGCCCCTTCGGCGGCAGCCCGAACCGCTACATGCTGCGGGTCGGCGTGCGCGGCAAGGAAATCGCCAAGGAAAACCGTCCGCCCATGTCCCTAGTCTTCGTGGTCGACACCTCGGGTTCCATGGACCAAGGCAACCGCATGGAGCTGGTCAAGCACTCCTTGCGCCTGCTCGGCACCGAGCTCGACGGTCGCGACCAGGTCGGCATCGTGTCCTTCGCGGACACCGCCAGCCTCGTGCTGCCCATGACCTCCATGGATCAGCGCGCGACCCTCGAGAGCGCCATCCAAGGCCTGTCGCCCGAAGGCAGCACCAACGTGGAAGACGGCATGCGCCTCGGCTACGAGCTGCTGGCCCGCGTGCCCGCTGAGCCGGGCAAGCTGCGCCGCGTGGTGCTCATCTCCGACGGTGTCGCGAACACCGGCCAAACCACGGCCGATGCGATCCTGGCCCAGGTGGACGTGCACCAAAAGGCCGGCATCTACCTGTCGACGGTGGGCGTGGGCATGGGCAACCACAACGACGCCTTGCTGGAACGCCTCGCGAACCGCGGCAACGGCATCTGCGACTACGTGGACGACGAGCAAGCCGCACGCCGGGCTATGGTGGACCGCTTCTCCGGCGGCTTCATCCCGATCGCTCGCGATCTGAAGATCCAAGTGGAATTCGACGGCCAGTACGTGCTGCGCTATCGCCAGCTCGGCTACGAAAACCGCGCGGTGGCCGACAAGGACTTCCGCAACGATGCGGTGGACGGCGGCGAAGTGGGCTCGGGCCACCAGGTCACGGCGCTCTTCGAGCTGGATTGCGTCGAGATGCCGCAGGGCGAAACCCTGACGGCCCTCGAGCTGGGCAAGGTGCGCCTGCGCTACAAGACCGTGCACACCGGTTCCGACGAGCAGGTCTTCGAGACCGAGCACGCCATCGCCGGCCAGACTTGGAATCAAGCCATGGACGCCGCCCAACCGGGTTTCCAGCGGGCCGTCGTCGCCGCGCAGTTCGCCGAAGTGCTGCGCAAGTCGACCCACGCCGCGAACGATGACTTCGCGCACCTCGTCAAGGAATCCCAGCGCATCGCCGACCTGCCCGCCTTCGCGGGGGACGCCGACACGCAGGAATTGCGCGACATGATCCAGCGCGCGGGCGCCTTGGGCGTCGGCCAGAAGACGCGCCTCACCGAGCTGGAGCGCACGGTCGACCAATACAAGAAGCACCGCTTCCTGTGCGCGACCCAACGCGAGTTGCACGGACCTCACAGCTCGGAACGCCTGGAAGAGATCGCGCGCCTCAACGCCGAACTCGAGAGCCGCATCCAGGAGCTGTGTTTGCAAGAAGCGATGCAGGGCCGCTAGGCGATCACCGCAATTGGCCTATGACGAGCCGTCCGCGTTTTGCGCGGGTGGCTCGTGCCGTTTTTTGTTCCGAGCTGACCTGGATTCGTTGGGAAGGCGGGTCGGGTGGGGAATGGCGCTGAAAAGGACTTCGACCACAGCTTGGGCGTCCGTCGTGCCCTCCGGCCACTCCGAACCATCTCGAAGCGATCCGGATCCCGTTTTCCGGCCTAGGGAGCACCAAAGCGAGCCGGGGAGTGCCTCGGTGCAAAACCGATCGGAACCCTCTTGCTCGCCGGCGGTACACTGGGGTCCAGCCCCATGCACACCCCACCCCTCCGCGGCCGCTGCAAGTGGCGGGCCCTCTTCGCTTGGAAACTCGACCCGGTGGTCGCCCGCCGCCTGGTCCCCGCGCCCCTGCGCCCCAAGCTCGTGCAAGGCCACGCGTTGGCTGCGGTGGACACCATGGGATTGCAAGGTTTGCGACCGCGCATGGTGCCCGGGCCCCTCGGCCTTTCGCTTGGGCTTTGCAGCCATCTGATCGCCGCCGAATGGAAGGACGGCCAGCGCTACCGCGACGTGTTGTACGTCATCCGCCGCGACGTGGACGTGCACGTCTTGGGTCGCGCGGGCGGGCTTTTGCTGCCCGGCAAGTCCCACGGCGCACGCATCCAAAGCAACGAAGGCCTCAGCGACATTTCGATCGCCTGCCACAGCCTGGACGGCGAGTGCCAGCTCGACCTAGCCGGCCACATCGGTGCCCGTTGGTCCTCGCAAGCCTTGTTCGCGAGCCCCGCCGCCATGATGGAGGTGCTCGGCAACCGCTCCGGCGGCCGCGTGGCTTACGACGAAGCGGGCAAGGGCACCTTGATCGAACTCGAAGCCAAACCGGAATGCGCCGAGCCCCTCACCTTGGACCGCGCTCACTCCAGCCTATTCGACGGCGGCTTGGTCCCCGAAGGCTCGGCCGAACTGGAGGCCGGCGTGCTCTTGCGCAACCTCGTTTGCGTTTGGCGCTCCCAGGGTCGCTTCGCCACCCGCCCCGCCAACGGCGAAGGCGAGGCCGCGACCGAAGGCTTGCGCGAACCTTCACCGGCGTAGGGACTCGCGCCATTCCCTTTCGATGCGGAACGCCACCCGCTCGAAGCGATTGGCGTTTTGTCTCCGATAGAAGGCGATCCATCAGCCGGCCAGTGCTCCAGTAAGTTGCTCCTCTGAGGAAAGGCAGCGATCCCGTCGAGTTCACGGAGGTCTTATCCAGGGAGCCTAGGTTTCCGAGTTGCCAAGCCGGTCGCGAAGGCGCGTGACCAGGTCCATTGTTTCGTGCAGCACCGCGACGATGGTCACCGGCTCCTGGGGATGGTCGATCGCGAAGACGTAGTGGTGTTGACAGCGAACCTGGCGTAATTCCGGGCGGTGAGGATGGGGCCAGCGTGCGTCTGCCCTCCTATCAGCCAGCGCCTCGAAACACGCGATGATGGCCGCCTCATAGCGCCGCATCTGCGCTTCCCCCCAAGTCCGGAGCGTGTAGCGGGCGATTTCCCCCAGATCCTTCTCTGCGCCGGGGGTCAGCCGGTATTTAGGCATCCGCACTCGGTCCCGCTTCGCGGCGAGCGGCTTCGAAGATGTCCTGGACGGAGCGCGAGCTGAATCCTTCGGTGCGCGCTTGCTCCATGCGGTGATCGAGCAGGCGCTCGAGCTCTTGGAGCACGGGACCGAGGTTGGCGTCCCCGATCGTCCTGGAGAGCACGAATTCCTTGATGGACAACCCTTGGAGGGCAGCCAGTGCCTTCAGCTTCTGGTGCTCTGCATCGGTGACGTCGATCGAAATTCGGCTCATGGGGGCTCTCCTGGGTGGCTCTATCGTCCATTCCGGATAGCACAAAGATAACAAATGTTCAAAATGTGGGTGACCGGATTGGATCAGAAGGGTCTACCTCCTCGCTTGTCTGAGGGTCCTGATCTTCCATTCCATGATGGCCGCCCCAAACCGGGAGCGCGGGTACTTGATGCGGCCATCGAGCATGGAAAGGATGATTCCATGAGGTCTGGTCCTGAGGACCCGTTTGAAGGGCCATTCGTTTCCACAAACCTTGCGGATTTCTTCGATTCAGCCGAGTGAGAGCCAGCTCCAACTCACCGGCTCACGGCCGTTACGACCCCGTCCGACCTCGGTACCCTTCCATCGATTCGACCGAAGACCGGCGCAAACCTTCACCGGCGTAACGACTCGCGCCACTCCATTTCGATGCGGAAGGCCACCCGCTCGAAGCGATTGGCGTGGTAGGCGTTTTGTCCTCGCATGACCGCGAGCGCGCTGGACAGCGCGTACGCCGGCAAGAAAAACGGCCCCCAGCGCCCGTATTGCTCGACGTGCACCCGTTCGTGCACGCGACAAGCTTCTTGCGTCCGCCGATCCCGGCCGAGCACCACATGCCCCAGAGTCATCGCTCCCACGCCGCCTTTCACCAACGTTCCATAACGCAGGAACCAGGCCGCGAACCCTCCTGAGGCTTCGATCACCCCCGAGTGCACCTCCACCGTCCCTCCGGTCCCGCGCGTCAAGGCCGCGGCCAACAACCCCAACACCGTGTTGGGACTCGCCCAGAGGTATCGCAGCCACGCATGGTTCATGGCTTTAGGTGGTGTTCCAGGAAAAGGAAGCTAACTCAGCTAGAATTATTGGTCCAAAGACGTTGCATAACCTCCGCATACTGATATCCCGATTCTTAGGCCCACGCAATAGTGGGAGATCGGTTGCCCTATCCAGCTCACTGTATCCGGGCGCCTACGCCAGCACATACTCCCGTCTTGGCACGTACCGACAAGAATACAGGCCATGGGTCAAGAGAGACAAGCGATTGGGAGACTCGCCTGAAACTAGTCTTCAAGCAGGGAAACGGCCAATGAAGTCACGGAGATTGTCAATTAGGAATTCGACACGAGCGGCATCGTACTTGTCGTAATGTCCATGCGCAGCGCTGTTCCTTATCTCCAACCAAGCTGTCACATTTTTTTGATCTAACTTTTCGTATACCCCACTCTTGGCCAATTCTACGTTTAGCGACTCAGCCTTTTTCGGCACTGTTTTCCCACTTGTTGCCTCCCTTGTCACATCGATACCTGCCTTGTTGCACAGCTGACGAAGGTGAGCTTCCAATGAACTGCCCGCGATCACAGCAGCTGCATCCTTGTAGCCTTCAGACAGTAGGTGGGTCGCCATCTCAATGAAATCAGAGAACAAGTCGGCATGAATCAACTCCTGCTGAGAGATCAAATACCCGCTTTCGACATCTTGACGCAAACTATCTACGATCCCGATCAAGTACTGAAGAACATGTCCGTCGAACTGGTTTTCCCCGACAATTCGATTGCATTGTTCAGCATACACCGAGTCTCTGCCAGAAATCCGACGC
>JAUHXY010000012.1 GCA_030426785.1 bacterium | reverse complement strand
CCCGCAAGCTCGACAGGTCCGCGCCATCGATGCGTTCCGATGCGAGCATGTTGTTGAGCAGCGTGGGCACCCCCGTCATGAAAGTCGGCCGGTGTTGCTCGATCTGGTCGAGCAGCGCTTCCGCGGTAGAACGCCCCTCGAAGAGCACCACCGTCGCCCCCACCCGGAAGGGAAACATCAGGTTGGTGCCCGTCGCGTATCCGAAGAATAGTTTGGGGACGGAAACGCACACGTCGCTTTCGCGGTAGCCGGCCACTTGCAACGCATAAGTCTCCGTCGAATAGGCGAAATCGCGGTGCACGTGCACACATCCCTTCGGACGCCCGGTCGAGCCCGACGTGAACAACCATCCGGCCAAATCGTCCGGACCGGTGGGTTCGACAGCGGCCAAGGGCGAAGCCGGATCCGCGCCTTCCAAGGCATGTTCCAGGCTGCGCGCATGCTCGGGTTGCCCGACCACGAACAGCGCGTCGCAATGCGGCGAAGCCTGCGCCGCCGCTTCGATTTCGGGCAACACGCGTGCATGGGTGATCACGGCGCGAGCTTTGGTGTAGGCGAGGTAGGCTTCGAAATCCTTCGCCTTCAGCAAGGGGTTGACCATGGCGAACACCGCACCCACCCGCAAGGTGGCAAAGAACGACACCGCAAAAGGCCATGCATCCGGCAAAACGATCAAAACCCGGTCTTCCGGCCGCACGCCGGCCTCGCGCAACACCACCGCCATGCGCTGCACCCGATCGACGAGCTGTGCGAAGGTCCAGGTCCCTTGCTCGTCGATCAGGGCCACTTTGTCCCCACGCCCCGCAGCCACGTTGTGGTCGAGAAAGTACTCGCACAGATTGAAGCGCTCGGGCAAGTCCAGCGGGAACAGGGCAGCGGTCATGGGATAGGAAACGCGGTTAGGAAACGCTGGGGAGCAACGTAGCTGGGAGGGAATTCGGGCGAAGAGAGAGCGTGGGCAGCGGCCCGATCAGGAAGCGGACCTGGCGGCGCGCAAAGCCTCCAAGAACTCCTGCGCCCCGGCGAAACGCTCGTCCCGGCGAGCGCGAATGCTGCGGCGGATCACCTCTTCTAGCGCGGCACCCACGCGCAGGTTGGGCGCGCGGGATTCGATCGGCGGCGGGTTGTCGGCCATCTTCGACTGGAACACCTCGATGAAACCCTTGCCCGCCCAAGGCAAGGCACCCGACAAAGCTTCGTACAGCACCGTTCCGATGGCGTACAGATCCGAACCCGGACCCGGAACCTCGCCGCTAAACTGCTCCAAGGGTGCGTAGAACGGGGTTCCGATCAAGGAGGTGCGCGCCCCCATGTGCTGGGCGCGCCACAACGCGGCGGTCACTCCCCCTTCGGCCGCTTTGACGCCACCTTCCTCGAGGTACAGGTTGCTGGGCTTGATATCCCCGTGCGCGAAACCGCTGTCGTGCCACGCCTTCACGCCTTCGAGCAGCGCCTCGCCCATCTGGATCGCCTGGCTGCGCGAGAGCGGACCGTTTTCGGCCAAGCGCGTGCGCAGGTCTTGGCCTTGGGGCCAAGTGCTCAAGCGCAGCACATCCCCCCCTTCGGTCACCTCAATGCGCTCGGTAGGCAGTGCGATGGAACTCGTGACCTTGCCGAAAGCGCGCACCCGATCAGCAAAAAACGCCGCCTGGCCGTGGCCTTCGAACAAGCCGGACATGAAGACTTCGAGCGCCTTCGGTTCGTCCGTTTCGAGATCCTGCACCCGAAAACGGGCCGAGAGCGGCCCGTGGGCCAACGCCGCGTCGATGCGGTAGCGCTCCAGCAGGGTTTCCCCTTGGCGCAGATCGAACAAATTCAGTCCCGGCCAACCCATGCTTAGTACCCCGCTGATTGGGTCACGAGCGGTTTCCACGAACCGCTGGAGCGGATTTCCACGAGCGCGTCGACGAGTTCGTCGAGCTCCTCTTCGAGGGTGTAGAAGTGCGGGCTGATGCGCAGTCCCGCGCCCGGGCGGTTGTCGATCAAAATGTTGCGCTCCGCGAGGGCGCGCACGAAAGCGGGTCCGTTCTCGTCCTCCGTCAGGCCCACGGTCACCGTTCCGCCGCGCTGCTGTGCCTTTTGGGGTCCGAAGATGTGGAAGCCCTTGTCGCGCAAGCTCTCCGCCAGACGGTCATTCAAGCGAATGGACCAATCGCGAATGGCCTGCACGCCCACTTGGTGGACCAATTCGTACCCCTCTTGGGCGGCGAGGTAGCAGGGCACGCCGGGCGAGCCGTGCATCCAGCCCATCGGGCCTTTGGCGTAGTGTTGCGGTCCTTCTTCGAACGCAAAAGGGTCCTCATGGGCCGCCCATCCGGTCACGCGCGAATGCATGGAATCCATCAACTCGGGGCGCATGTAGAGGTAGCCCGCGCCGGGACCACCACACAGCCACTTGACCGATCCCCCGCAAAGCATGTCGACGCCCAAAGCTTGCACGTCGATGGGCACGGTGCCGAGTGCCTGGTAGGTATCGAGCAAGACCAACGCCCCCACCTCGCGAGCGCGGTCGCAGACGGCTTGCACGTCCTGCAAGAAGGAGTTGCGGAAGCACACCATGCTGATCGGCACGATCAAGGTTTGCTCGTCGATGGCCGCTAGCAAGGCTTCGGTGGGCACGATGCCCTCCCCTTGGCTCGCAACGACCTCGATTTGTGCGCCCAGGCGGCGAAAGCCTTCCCAGACGTACATGTTCGAGGGGAAGTTTTGGTCGGTGTAGACCACCTTGTTGCGTGCCCCCGAGAAGTCGAGCGCGTTCGCAATCATCGATTGGATGACCGATACGTTTTGGTGCATGACCACCGAATCGTGCGGAGCGTTCATCAGCCGCCCGAGCACGTTGCCCACGTCGACGGCCGAGGTCCACCAGCCTTCCGACCAAGCCCGCACGCCGCGCGTGGCCCATTGATCGGCATAGGCCTGCAGGCGGTCGTAAACGCCTTGGGGCATCGCCCCCAGGCTGTGATTGACGAGGTAGGTACTGGTCTCCAGGATCGGAAACTGGGACCGCCAGCGATGGGGGTCGTGGGGTTGGCTCATAGCGGGGTGTCCGGATCGATGCCGAAGCGGCCCCGTATTGTGCCAAGCCCAACCGCGGATGTCTGCCGCGGAGCCGCTGCGCTGGACCGCATCGGCGGCCCTGCTAGGAGGGCTGGAGGGTCAGCCGTGGCGGGCTCCGCTACCCGAGCCCCCTACAGACCGTGCGTGTGGTAGCGCCCGCGCAAATCTTCGGGCAACTGCACCCCCGACACGGTCAGGTCGGTGCGCTCCAAGCCGCAGGCGCCGCGCAGGCGATCGCACTCCTCCAGGAAGTTGCGCACCACCTCGTCGGTGGAGACCGTGCGCACGCCGGTGGACATGGCTTTGGCGTCCCCGGCCGCACCTGGGCGGCCCAGCGACAACAGACCGAGCACGAGCCAGCGATCCCAATATTTCTGGGCCTGCGGGCGGTTGGACTCGTCCTGAGCGAACTCGATGAAGCGGTTTTCCTCTTCTTCGGAGTTGTCGGGAGCGTTGAGCACCGTTTTCGCCAGGGCTTCGAACTCCTTCGAAACGCAGCCGTCGAAACTACGGGCGGAAATGCGGGCCGCACGGCGCACCAAGGCGAGCCCAATCGCCAACTCTTGGCGAGACTCGGGGTACGGAATGCGCTCCATGCGCGGCCGGATAGCCATCATCAATTCTGCACCGCCGAACGCCCCGTACAGACGTTCGATCTCGGCCAACACGTGGAACGCGTGGTCGAGCTCTTCGAGGAAACCGCGCTTGTCGTCCAAGTTGGGCAAAAACTTCAAGCCATGCCCCATCACGTTCACGACCATGCGTTGGCGATACGCATAGCGTTCGAGAATCTTGAGCAACAGGGCCTTGGACTCCCCGTCCAAGCGCGCAACATCCGAAGGTACAGCCATAAAAGATTTGGATCGGTCTTCCCTTTTCCGGGCGATCGGGAAAGCGGGCCCCAACGTGCCTATCCCGAAGGAACAGGGCGCTCAGTGCGGGAAGCGCCTACAGGGGGGCGGCAGGCCCTGCATTTTCTCCCTCGATGGACGGATTGTCGAGGGGAATCCCCGTCAACTCGACGTCTGGGATTTGCAAATTCTCGACCAAACGGCCTCCCAGGACGTGTTCCTGCATGATTTTGGGAACATCGGAAGGCTTCACGCCCCCGTACCAGACGTTGTCGGGATACACGACCACAACACTCCCTTTCGCACATTGATCCAGGCACCCCGAGCGGTTGGCCCGGATCATGCGCCTGAAACCATGGTCCGCGATCCATTTGCGGAAGGCTTCGAGGACCTTCTCCCCATCGGAGTGCAAGCAGCAACCACGGGAGTTGCCGACGGCCCGCTCGTGGGTGCAAACCAGGATGTGTTTGTGAAACTTCGCCATAGGTATTAGTCCACGCTGCGTTCGCGGAAACGCTCGAGTGCCGCTTTGCCGAGCAACAGCTTTTGGACTTCGCTCGTCCCTTCGTAAATCCGCAGCGCCCGCACTTCACGGTACAAACGCTCCACGATTTGGCCGCGCTTCACCCCGAGCCCGCCCAGGTGTTGCACCGCCCGGTCACAGATCCAAGAAGCGTTTTCGGTCGCGTAGTATTTGGCCCGCGCCACCTCGGTGCCCGAGTCCACTTCGAGGTCGACCAATTCGGCCGCCTCCTGCATCAACAGTTCGCCCGCCCGCAGACGCACGTCCATCTCGGCCAAATCGAAGCGTAGCCCCTGGAAGGCGGATAGCGGCCGCCCAAACTGCACCCGCTGCTCGAGATGCCGCACCGATTCATCGAAGGCCCGACGCGAGAAGCCCAAAGCAGCTGCCGCCACCGAAGTCCGGAAAGTCGCCAAGGTCCCGAGCGCGATGGCCATGCCCTTCCCGGGCGCGCCCAAGCATTGGTCGGGTTCCAGCCGCACGCCCTCGAAACGCACGGTACCAATCGGGTGCGGCGCCATGACGGCAAAACGTTCCACCGAAACCCCTTCGGCCTCGGCAGGCACGTAGAACATGCTCAACCCGTCGCGATCCCCAGGTTGGCCCTGGGTGCGCGCGAGCACCGTGTAGAAGCCCGCGATGCCTGCGTTCGAGATGAAGGTTTTCTCGCCGTTCAACACCCAGCCCTGTTCCGCGTTTCCCTCCGCGCGGGTCGCGACCGCGGCCAAATCACTGCCCGCACCGGTTTCGGTGAGGGCAAACGCTGAAATGGTCGTGCCGGCCAAAACGCCTTGGAACACCGCTTCCATCCAGGGCGCCCGATCACCTTGCGCCGCCCCCAAAGCGATTGGAAACGAGCCGAGCCCCTGCTCCACGAACATCACGTCCAGCATGCCCGACGCGTAAGTGAACGTTTTGCGTGCATCGCACAAAGCGCGCACGCCAATGCGTTCGGCCGAGACGCCCGCGTGTTGCGCGCCACCCCACGCCGCAGGCACGGTCCACCGCAGCCAACCGCCTTCCGCCAGGACCTGCAAAGCGACCTGGGCTTGCTCGCCTTCGCCTTCGACCGCTTCGATGCGCTCAGCGGCCGTGCGCGCAAACGCCTCCAACTCGGAGAGATTCATGACCTAGAGACGATCGGAAACCTTGGAGGCGAAGTTCTTCGGGCGTTTTTCGATGAACGCGTCGAACGCCTCTTTGTAGTCGGGATGCTTCATGCATTCTGCCTGTACCCAGCCTTCCGCTTGCATGGCTTCGCCGAGGGACATGGAGGCTTCGGCGTTCAGCATGCGCTTGGTGACCGCGAGCCCCATGGTCGGCCCCTGAGCCAACTTGCGCGCCCATTCCCAGGCTTTGGCTTGCAGCTCCTCTCCGGGCACGACTTGGTTGTACAAGCCGATTTCGTAAGCGCGTTGAGCCGAGAGGAACTCGCCCAGCATCAACAACTCGCTGGCATGCCCAAGTCCCACGATGCGCGGCAAGAGCCACCCCGCCCCCATGTCGGCCCCTGAAAGCCCTACCTGCGTGAACAGAAACGCGATTTTGGCGGACTCCGCTCCGATGCGCAAATCGCAGGCCGCCGCCATGACCGCACCCGCTCCGCAGGTCGTGCCGTTGAGGGCCCCCACGATCGGCTTCTCGAGGCGACGCATGTTCTCGATCAGGTCGCAGGTCATGCGCGTGAAGGCATACAGCTTGTGATCGGGCACGTCGAACAAGTGTCCGATGATGTCCTTCACATCGCCGCCTGAACAAAAGGCCCGGCCCGTGCCCGTCAACAACACCGCGCGCACCGCATCGCGGCTACGCAGGGTGACGAACAGGTCGCGCAGCTCCGCATAGGAGTCGAACGTCAACGCGTTGAGCCGATCGGGCCGATTGAGGCGGATGATGCCGACGCCGTCCTTCTCTTCGTAGTCGAAGTGTTCGGGGTCGATCTTGGCGGATTGGCTGGAAGCGGTTTTCATGGCGCTCCTACCATCGCAAATCCGCCCCGCAGACGGTACCCAGGGGGATGTTTTTCGCTGCCTGCCGTGGCTAGGCGTCCGCCTCCGGCAAGGCCGCTCGCGCCTCGATTTCGACCATCGCGCCTTCCTCCAACAGGTCCGCCACCTGGACCAGCGCCATGGCCGGGTAGTGGCGCCCCACCAGCTCGCGCCAAGCTTGGCCCACGGCCGGCAGGTCGTTCAGGTAGGCCTGTTTGTCGGTGACGTACACGGTCATGCTGACCAAGTGTTCGGGTTGCCCGCCCGCACTGCGCACCACGTCGACGACGTTGCGCAAAGCCTGGGCGAACTGCTTGCCGAAGTGGCCGCCGCGCGCCGCCCCCTCCGCCGATGCAGACTCGGGTCCACCCACCAAGCGGGCCTGCGCATCCCAGGCGATTTGGCCCGCTACGTGCAACCAACGGCAAGGACCGCTGACCAAGATTCCGTTGGAGTAGCCCTTGGGCGCGGCCCACCCGTGGGGCTGAATGATTTCCATTTTCATGAGGTTGATTCGCTGGATGGACGCGGCGGATCGAGTGCGAAGCCCGAAGCGACCGCTTCGACCTTCTCACCGGTCAACTCCCAAACATCGCCGCTCTTGGCACGGGCGCAGCACTCCACCGCGAGATCGGCGATCTGCTCCGGCGCCACCAAGCACCCGTCGGGATTCATGGCCTCTAAAGCCGCACGCGCTTCGTTCGCGCTTTGGCCGGTGGTTTGTTGGATGCGCTCGATGCTCGCTTGGGTCATGGGGCTGTCCACGAAGTGCGGGCATAAGGTGTGCAAGGCGATGCCCTTCGAGCGCAATTCTAGGGAGGCCGCCCGCGTGTACCCCAGCAAGGCGTGTTTGGAGGCGCAGTAGGCGCTGGTGTAGGAATACCCGTACAAACCGGCGGAGGAGGCGATTTGCACCACGTGACCGCGGCCCTGGGCGAGCAGATCGGGCAAGCAGGCCTCCAGCAAGCGGCGCGGTCCGTGATAGTTCACCGCCATGTGCGCTTCGGCGAGCTCTTCGCCTTTGCGCAAGGGCGCGCTGATCGCGATGCCCGCGTTGTTCACCAAGATCTCGGGGTGGCCCCAACGCTCGTGTACGGTTTGCAGTGCGCTGTGGATCGACGCGGGATCGGCCACATCCATCACGACGAGACCCGTGCGTTCGGGGGAACCGAGCTCTGCTTGCCGAGCCTCCAAAGCCTCCTGGCGTCGACCGGCGAGCACCACGTGGTCGCCCGCCTGCAAGAAGGCCTCGGCCAACGCACCACCGATGCCGCCGGTCGCGCCGGTGATCAGGACGATGCGCGGGGATTTCATCGGGTGAGTCGTGGGGCGATTCGGGAACGGTGGCCGGAGCCACCAAGAAGGCTGGCCCGCGCTGGGCGCGGCTCGACCGGCCCCTTATGATCCCCCATGGCGCGCTGCACTTCCACCCCAACACCGCAAACCGCCCCGCGACGATCATGGTTCACGAGCTTCCCGACCCTCACTGGCCGACGCGGGAAGCCGCAGCGCAAAGCCGCCTGTTCTCCCCCGTCGAGTTAGGCCCGGTTCGCGCCTCGACCCGCTCGTGGGTGCCCGCCATGGTGCCTTGGCGCGCCACGGAGGAAGGCGAAGTGACGCAGGACGTGGTCGATTGGTACGGGCGCTTCGCCGACGGGCGTCCCGGAGTGTTGGTGGTCGAAGCCACCGGGATCCGCGACATCCCGAGCGGTCCCCTGCTGCGCATCGGGCACGACCGCTTCCTGCCCGGTCTGCGGCGCTTGGTGGACGAAGTGCGCCGACGGTCGGGTGGTGAAACGCGCCTGTTCATCCAGTTGATCGATTTCCTTTCGATCCGGCGCCGGCCCGAGCCCGAAAAGTACTTTCGCCGCTTCTTGCAACTGCACCCCGCGCATCGCGAAGGGCTGCGAGTTTGGACACAAGACGACCGCTGGGCAAAGGCCAGCGACGACGAGGTGCGCGAAGGCATTTGGCGCGCAGGGGAAAGCGCCTGGAGCGCGATCCTGGACGATCGCGAGTGGGAAGACCTGCAGTTCGGCGCACGCCAACGGGTGTGGGACATGCACGTGCCCGAGATCGCGGAGTTGCCCGCCGTCTTGCCCACTCTGTTTGCGCAGGCCGCGCAGCGGGCTGAGTCGGCCGGATTCGACGGCGTGGAACTGCACTACGCGCACGCTTACACCATGGCGTCGTTCCTTTCGCGCCAAAACGATCGGCCGGACGGGTACGGAGGCCTGCCGGAAGCAAGGGTACGCTTGCCCCTGGAGGTTTACGAAAGGGTGCGCGACGTCGTATCGCCGAAGCTGGCGGTAGGTTGTCGATTCTTGAGCGACGAAGTCATCCAAGGCGGTTCACGCATCGAGGATGCTTGTTTCTACGCCGAGGCTTTCGCGCAAGCCGGCATGGACTTCCTGTCCGTCAGCAAGGGCGGCAAGTTCGAGGACGCCAAGCAGCCCAAAGTGGGCGAAGCCGCCTATCCGTACACCGGGCCCAGCGGTTTGGAGTGCATGCCGACCGTGCGCATGGAATCCACTCCGTTCGGGCGCAACCTGCCCCTGGTCCGCCAAATCCGCGACCGAGTCCACGCCGCAGGTTGCGCAACGCCGGTCGTCGGAGCGGGCGGCATCGCAACGTTTGCCCAGGCGGAAGCGGCCTTGGTCGCTGGTGACTGCGACTTGGTGGGCGCCGCGCGCCAGTCCTTGGCCGATCCTGATTGGTGGCTCAAGATGCGCAACGGCCGCGGCGAGGCGGTTCGCCGCTGCATCTTCACCAACTACTGTGAAGGACTCGATCAAAAGCACAAACAGGTAACCTGCCAACTGTGGGATCGTGAATTCGAGCGCCCCGACCCCGGCGGCGGCGAACCCAAACGATCCCACGACGGCAAACGGCGCCTCGTTCCCGCTCCTGACGAAGGATCCAAGCCATGAATCGCACCCTCTCGCTCCTGTTGCTGGTCACCCTCTCCGCCGTCAGTGTTTGCTGGACGAGCGCCCCCGCCGCCCGCGCCCAGGAATCCGCTCCCCCGGCGCTAACCGAACGGGTGGTCGTGATGGGCGCCAGCTTGTCGGCGGGCCTGGGGTTGTGCAAAGAACTGGAGGTGGCGACCCCTTTCGCTCGCCTCGTGGACGCCGCGTGGGTGGATCCGCAACCGGAAACCCTCAACCTAGGTTTCAATCCCTTCTTCCTGAGCCCACGCTACAACGGCCGCATGCTCATGGACCAAGCGGTGGCCCATGACCCCACCTTGGTGATCGCCGCAGACTTCCTGTTTTGGTACGGCATGTCGTTTCACTGGGACCGGGAACAGGATCGCTTGCAAGGGCTTGAGGCAGGTTTGCGCGAGTTGGAGCGCTTGTCTTGCCCCATCGTCATCGGCGATTACCCCGACATTCGCCGCGCGCTGCAGGGCCGTCACGAGATTCTGAAGGGCCCCATCGTGTTCCCCTCGATGATCCCAGACGAGAGCACCCGCGCCGCCATGAATGCGCGTGTCCGGGAATGGGCCGCCGAGCGCGACCACGTCGTGCTCGTACCCATCTCAGGATTCCTGGAAGCGTTGGGACAAGGGGAACCGATGCTCTTGCCCCACGGTCAAACCCTGGAAGGCCCCATGGATCGCATTCTGCAGGTGGATCTGTTGCACCCCAAACTCGACGCGTGTTTGGCTTTGCTGGTGACCGTCATGGATCAAGTCGTGCGCGCCGATTGGGGTTTGCGGGAGGAACAGGTGCGTTGGTCGTTGCCCGAGTTGCGCGCGCAGGTGTTCCGTTTGACGGAGCCCAAACGGGAAGCTGCGTTGGCACGCCGGCGCTACCGTGCGGAATTGGCGGGCCGTTGAGCACGCAGGTGCGCGGGCAACGCATCCCTTACACCATTCGCTGCCACCCGCGAGGCTGGGACCGGTCTCAACCCGGGCGGGCGGGGGCTAGGGATGGTTAGAGACGGCGAACTCCGCTCGAGGTCCACCTAGGCAGCCCCCTCGCCAACCCCGACCCAACCCCGTTCCCCACGCCTCGCGCGGCCCTCTTCCTCCAACTTGATCAAACCCGCACGCAGGGAATGCAGCGCCAAACCGTGCACCTCCGGCGCCACGTCGGTGTACACCGCCTCGACCAATTCCTGTTCGTCCTCCCAAGCGCGGTCGGCTAGCAGCGCCACCAAACGCTCCTCCCGCACCCGTCGGTGCTGCAGGTATCCGCGCAGCAACGCCACGCCATCCCGGGCCACGGGGCCGTGAGCCGGGTAAAACAAGCCCGGCTTGGCGTCGATAGCCCGCTGCAAACTGTCCAGATAGGTCGCGAGGTGACCTTCCGGCGGCTCGATCACGATCGTCGACATGGTGGAAGCCAAATCCCCGCCCAGCATGGCCCCGTAGCGCGTATCCCGGAAGACGAAGTGCCCAGCAGCGTGCCCCGGCGTGTGCAGCGCCACCAGCGCCCAATGGGGAGACCCGTCGGGTGCGGCGCCAAGTTCGATGCGCTGCCCGTCGTGGCACTCCACGGGACGCTGCACCGCAAACGGTAGTTGGGCCAGAGTATCCGCGTGGGCGAGAACGGGCACTCCGTAGCGCCGCTCCAAGGCGGGCACGGCGGCCACGTGATCGTGGTGGCGATGGGTCAGCACCAAGGCTTCGAACCGAGCTCCGCGCGCGATGCGCTCGTCGAGGAATCCCATCAAGCGCGCTTGCTCCTCGGGATAAGGCGTGCCGGGATCGATCAAGACCAAACGCTCGTGCCCCACCAAATAGTGGTTGGTGGTCGTCGCAGGTGGCACGGTCGGGGTGCGCAACGGAATCATGCAGATGCCCGGAGAATTCATGATCGGAGCGATCGCCCCGGACTCAAACGCCTCGCAACGCACACGGGCGTGCTCCGCGAAGGCCTCTGCACCGGCCTCGTGCCAACACTCGAGCAGAGTGCGCACGGGCGGTACGATCAAACGTTCGCCCCGGCGCCACTGCGCCAGCACCTTCTCCACACCGACGAACTCGGCGGCAGCGAGCTCTCCTGGCCAAATCTCGGGCTCTTGCCCAGGGGGCAGATCGCAACGATAGAACTGGGTGCGATAGCGAACCGGCGCGAACGCGGGGGTGCGCAGTTGTCCCAGGGGTTGCAGCGGGGCGTCGACGTGCCAAGCGACGGTCGGTCGCGCTGCAGAGCCCTCCTCTTCCAGCAATCGTCGGCGCAGCGCGGTGCGGTGCGCGGGGGACAGAGCGCGCAACTCGGGGGCAAAGTGCAGGCCCGTTTCTTCGAACAACTCCCGCGCGGCGCAGGTGAGGAAGTCCTCCCGTCCGCCATCCGGCATGCGGTCCGCCACGCCTCCGGGGAACGCCCAGTAGCCGCCAAAGAAGCGCAGCTTCGGGTTGCGCTGCACGAGCAACACTTCCGCACCGCGGTCGGTCGACCGCACGACCATGACGGCGGCGGATTTGCGAAACGAAGGGGCGGCGCTCATCGGCGCGTAGGCTACTCGTTCGCGCTCAGCGGGTCATGGGAAACCCCGCCTGCGACGGCCTTAGAAGCTCCAGCCGAAGCCTAAGAAGGAGCGGCTGCTGTCCAAATCCAGGTCCAGGGGGGGCAGCGATCCTTCCAAACCGATCGTTTCCCGATACCCGAGCGAGACGTGCAGAGCACGGGACAAGCGCAACTGCAGACCCGCCTCCACATAGGGTCCGATGTCGTCGGTGCGCCGGATGGTCTCCACCCCCATGAAGTCGAGGGTCACTTCGTGTTGGGTGAATTGAGCTCCCGCACTCACGTAGGGACGCCAATGGCCGTCCAGGAAGCTGTAGCGCAAGCCCACCCAAGCATCCTCGGATTGCAGGGTGTATTCCCCCAGCGCGAGGTCGAAAGAGTCTTCGCTGCGCCCCACTCCAATCTCCCATCCGAGGCGGTGCGAAGCCCCCTGGATCGGCATCGAGAGCAGCGCGACGGAGCCCCCCACCGGCTCGCCCGCGTCTTGATACAGTTCCTCATCGGTCTCGACCATTTCGAAGCGGCCTTCGATGGCGGTCTTGTGCTCTAGGCTCCGGCAGGAACCCAAACAGAGGGCGAAGGCGATAGCCCAAAGCGGTACGGCTGGTCGGTTCATGGCAGTGTGCGGTTCGACTAAAAAACCGTATCCCCCTACGGACCCGCCGGTCGGGTCGCGCCTGCGACCGCACCGAAGGCTCGTCTCGCTGTGCGCCTTCCTCTCGCTATGAGTCCCGCCGCGGCTCAATGCGATGCACCGCGGCTTCCCCCCCCACGCCTAGCGCAGCGAACGGGGATCCTCGGGCCAAGCGTGCTTGGGATAGCGTCGGCGCAGGTCCTTGCGCACGACGGCGTAGGTCGTATCCCAGAAGCTCTGCAGGTCGTCGGTCACCTGTTGGGGCCGGCCGTTCGGAGCCAAAAGATGCAGCAAGACGGGCACTCGGCCTCGCGCCACCCGCGGGGTTTGCTCCCACCCGAACAGGTCTTGGATGCGCGTCGCGAGGACGGGCGCTTTGTCGCCTTCGTAGGTCAGGCGCGCTTGGCGACCGTTTGGCAGGGTCAATCGAGCGGGGGCTTCGCGCGCCAGAAGTTGCGTGAGATGCCGATTCAGGCGAGCTTGCAAATGCTCCAACAGCGGCGCGCGACGCAACTCCGCAAAGCTCTTGAGGCCGTGGGCCAAGTCCGGCAGGAGTTCGAGGCATGCCTCCCGACTGAGGTCTGGCCAAGGCTCTTCGGGCAAGTGGTGGGCCAAAAAGCGCACCCGCTCCAAAAACGAGGCCACCGCCGGATCGTCGAGGGGCAAGGGCACCGGATCGGCCCGACGGGCCGCCTCCACCAAACAGGTGCGCGCCGCCTCCCAGTCCTCGATCGGCACCGGTTTCTCTTCGAGCACCAAGCCGTCCACTCGTCGCTGGCGAAAGGCCTGCACCCGTTGGCCCTCGGGTTCGAAACGCATGCTTTCGACCGTGTCCTGCGCTTCCGGCTCATACCAATCGGGATCGACGCGCGAAAGCACCCGCGTCGACGCCTCGCCGTGGGCTTGCACCACCTCGACCGCCACAAAGCATGGGGCGTCGTGAACCGCGCTCTGCGGAGCGATGCGGATGCCGCGGCCCCCCACCAGCAGGGCGCGCGTCGGGTCTTGGGCCCGCCGCACGGCCAAACGGTCGCGGAAGGCCCAGGCGATCGCGCGCAGGAGTCCCTCGTCGGGTGAGCCGCCTCGCGCTGATTTCGACTTCGGCACCATGCGTTCGAAACGCTGTGCCAAGCGCAGCAGAGTCTTGGCGGGCCCGACCCGCAACGGACGCACCCCCGCGTGGCGCGTGCCTCGATCGCGCCATCCCTCCAACGCTTCGACCGCGTCCAAAAGGTCCGAATCCGAGTGGTGCTGCGCTTCGCGCTGCAGGTCGTCGAAGGGCCAACGCTCGGAACACAGAGCCACCGCGAGCGCCGCCCGCGGCAATACGCCAAACCGCGCGCCTTCGAGCAACAAACAGGCGAGGCGCGGATGCAACGGCAGTTCGGCCAGCGCCTTGCCACGCTCGGTGAGCCCCACGCCCGGTCGCCAAGCGCCCAAGCGTTGCAGCAGCTCCAAGGCCGTCCGCAAATGCACTTCGGAGGGTGCTTCGAACCACGCAAAGGCGGCCGGATCCGATTCCCCGAACGCGAGCAGCCACAGGATGGCTTGGGTCGGGTCCACGCGACGCACTTCGGGCGGATCGTAAGGTGCCATAGCACCTTCCTCGTGGGCCGCCCACAAACGCCAAGCTTGGCCGGGCGCGGTGCGCCCCGCTCGACCGGTGCGCTGCTGCGCGGAAGCCAAGCTGATGCGCGTGAGCACCAAACGATCCAAGCCGCTGGCGGGATCCTGCTCCATGCGTCGATGCAACCCACTGTCGATGACCCCCACGACGCCGGGCACGGTGACCGACGACTCCGCCACGTTGGTCGCCAGGATCCAACGCCGGCGGGTGCTCGGCTCCATGACGCGATCCTGATCGCGCGGATTCATTTCACCGTACAACTCGAGCAGCTCGACGTTGCGTTGTTGGGCGGCGCCTTCGAGGGCTTGGGCGCAGCGGCGGATCTCGCCCCGTCCGGGCAGAAAGACCAGCAAGTGGCCATCGACGGCATCGTGGGCGGCGCGCACGAGGGCCGCGATCGAGTCTTCGAGGCGCGCCTCACGCGGGGCGGGCCGGTGGTGCACCACGACCGGAAAGGTACGGCCTTCGGACACGAGCCGCGCTGCGGGGCCGGCTTCGGTCCCGAGCCAAGCCTGCAAGCGCGTCGCGTCCAAAGTGGCCGACATGAGCACCAAGCGCAACTCCGGACGCACCGATCGTTGGATTTGGCGCGCCGCAGCGAGGGCGAGGTCAGCGTCCAAACCGCGTTCGTGGAACTCGTCGAAGACGATCGCCCCGACCCCTTCGAGGAACGGGTCGTCCAGCAAGCGGCGCAGCAGAATGCCTGGGGTCACCACGAGCACGCGAGTCGCCGCGCTGGTCTGACGATCGAGGCGCACGCTGTAACCGACCGTCTCACCCACTCGTTCCCCACGCTCGGCGGCCATGCGGCGAGCCGCAGCGCGCACGGCGAAGCGGCGCGGCTCCACCAGGATGACCGTGTCAGGGCCCCCTTCGAAGAGCTCGTCCAAGAGCGCCGGTGGCACGCGCGTGGTTTTGCCCGCCCCCGTCGGCGCTTCCAGCACCAGGTTCGGGTGGGCGCGCAGGCTGGCGATCACCTCGGGCAGGAGCCCATCGATGGGCAAGCGCTCGCGGGCCATGGCGATGCCTACGGGGTTTCGGGACTCGGCAAACCGGCCTGCAGGGTTTCCGCAAGACGCTCGCGCAGGGTTTCGACCGCTGCGCGGTGGGTGCCCATGCCGAAGGGGCCCAAGCGGCTCGCGGCACGCACATGGATCACGCCGGCCCCATCGAGCCGCAAAAACTCCACGTCATCGGTGAAAAACAACACCGGAGCACGCCACTGGGCCGCCATCCAAGGACCTTCCACGTGGTTGATGCGCCCCTGGGAGTCTTGGGCCAGCAGGTACTGCAAGCCCCGCCAGGCTTCCGCCACGGCCGCCGGAGCCGCTTCCGGGGGATCCTGGGGCCCCACCGACGCGACGAACAGGGGTTCCACGCGATGTTCGGGCGGTCCGAGCTGGCTGTTGACACAGGCACCGCTCTCGCAAGCGCGCAAGGCCCCATCCACCAACCCCACCGTCCCCGGACGCTGAGAAAAGCCGACCAGAACGGCCAGGGTGAGGGCCGCGATCGCGATTAGGGAGAGAAGGATTTTACGCACGGGGAGCGGGGTGGGAAGCGCCCGATGGTACCGCGCAAGACGCGCATGCGAAGGGCTCTCGCGCCTCTCCTGGGTAGATTCGCCCCCTCTCGCAAGCCTTTCCGGCCCCCACCCACGGCCTCTTCCGACCCAGTCGAGGGCCACAAACCCATTCTCGCGTCACCTTATTAAGGAAATCGGGAATCCAAGGGGTTCAATCGCTAGGATCGGCCCATCGGTCGGGGGGGTCCGAACGCGAACTCGAAGGGGTAGGTACGGTACCTAGGGTTCCCCCATGATCCGGAAGGACGATCATGCAAGAACTATTCTTGATCCTGGGAGGGGTCCTGCTTGGGGGCTTCACGTGGCACCTGTTCCAACTCCAGCGCAACACCCGCACGCGCCGCGTGCAGCAGGAGTTGTGGGACCGCAAGTTCCGTTTGGCGGAAGCGGACCGCGAGGCCGCGGTCGCAGCCCTCAACCAAAACAACATCGAGGTGCGCAAGATCAAGGCCACCTTCGAGGGACACGTGGCCAAGATCGCCGAGCTGCAGCAGACCCTGCAGGACTCGGGAGCCCTCAAAAAGCAACTGGAGCTCAGCCTCCAGCAGCGCGAGAACACCACCGCCGACCTGCGCAAGAAGGTCGTCGCCCTGCAAAACCAGGTCGAGGCGGCCTCCGGCGAGTCGAAGCGCAAGTCCAACGTGTTCCGGGAGCTTTCCCGGGAGCGTGATGACCTGGAGGCGCGCTTGGAGGAGGCCCGCGAAGAGGTCGCGCAGCAAGCCCGGGAAATCGTGCAGCTCAAGGAGAAGGAAGAGCAGCTCGAGAACATGAGCCGCCTGCCCAAGGAACTGGAAGCCCGCAGCCGCGAGCTGGCCGACCTGCGGCGCAAGCACCAGATGCTCTTCGACCGCACTCAGACCCAAACCACATGGTTCCACGAGCGCATGCGCAACCTGCGCCCGATGCCCGAGCAGTTGGAGCAGCGCTCGCGCGCCCTCGCGGACCTGAGCCGCGCTCACCAAAACCTGCAGAAGGAGAGCGAGCAGCAGGTGCGCGAGTTGTCTTCGCGCGTGGCGGTGCTCGAACCCCTCGAGAGCCAGCTCTCTAAGACCCGTACCGAGTTGCATTCCCTGCAGGGCGAGCACAAGGCTTTGTTGCAAAAGCACCAGTCCGCCGTCGCGACCTTGGAGCAACGCGTTTCCAAGCTGGCGCCGTTCGAGTCGCGCGCGACGGAGTCTCAAGGGGCATTGCGCGCCCTGCGCAAGGAGCACGAGACTCTGCAGCGCGAAAGCCAAGCGACGATCGCGAAGCTCGAGCAGCAGGTGAAGCAATTGGCGCCGTTCGAAGCGCGGGCCAAGGAGACGCAGACGGCGCTGCAAACCTTACAGAGCCAACACGCCGAACTGGAACGGGTCAGCCAAACCAGCATCGCGGAACTGCAAGAACGGGTGAACGCACTGGAACCCTTCCAGCTCGAGGCACAGGAGACGGCCGAAGAGTTAGCGAGCACGCAGGCCGCATTGCAGGAGCTGCAAAGCACGAGCCGCGAGCAGATCGAAGCCCTGCAAAAGCGCGTCGGTTATCTCGAGCCGTTCGAGCAACGCGCCCAGTCCACCAGCTCAGAACTACAAGGCACGCAAGCCACCCTGCAGGAGGTGCAACTCGAAACCACCAAGCAGATTGCGGCCTTGGAGAAGCGTTTGGTCGAACTGGAGCCGTTCGAAGAGCAATGCGCCGAGGCGGAAGCCCAATTGACCGACCTGCGCGAGCGCTACGACGAATTGGCGGAAGAACGCACCAACACCGTGCGCAAACTGCAGGAGCGCGTGCAAGCTTTGGAGCCCCTCGAAAAGGAGCTCAACGAGTCGCGTGCCGCCGTCCAGCAGCTCAGCAGCAGCTTGGACCGCAGCCAGGAGCAACAGGCCATGGAGATGGCCCAAATGCAGAGTCGCCTCGAGCAGCTCGATCCCCTGCCGGCGCAATTGGCGCAGCGCGAAAAGTCCTTGGAGGAAGCCCAGACCAAGCTCGCCATGTTGCAGGAGAGCACCGGGGCCGAGATCAAGGAACTGCGCGCCCAAGCCAAGCGCGTGGCCCCGCTCGAAGCCAAGCTGGCCGCGTCCGAAACCCAGGCCAAGGCCTGGAAGGCGGAGCTCAAGAACTTGGGCGATTCTTCGCGCAAGCAAATCGCCGATCTCCAAAAGCGTTTGAGCGAATTGGAACCCAAGCAGTTGCAGTTGGCCGAGCGCGAAGCGGAAGTGCGTTTGCTCACCGAACGCGTGCAAGAGCAAGGCGATTCTTCGAAGGAAGAGATCTCAAGCCTGCGCCAACGGGTCTTTGAACTGGAGCCCCTGCCGGCCCTGCTCAAGGAGCGGGACGCTCAGGTCGAGTCGTTGCAGAGCGAAATCGAGACCCTGCGCTCGCAGGTCTCGCACCTCTCCATCCTGCCTGAGCGCATCGAGCGCACCGAAACCCATTTGGTGGAAGCCAAGCAAGAGCTCGAAGGGCTGGAGACCCAAAGCGAAAGCGAACGGGCCAAGCTGCTCGCCGAATTGGAAACGGAACGCGCGCAACTCGCGGAAAAGGAATCCGCCCTCAAAGACGGCAAGAAGACGCTGCAGAGCGTCGAACGCGAACTCGCCAAAGCCCAGCGCATGTGCGAAAACCGCGACCAGAAGATCGAGATCCTCAAGGCCCAAAGCCAGGAGCTGAAGGAGGAGATGGCCAAGGCCAAGACCCAAAGCAGTGCCATGGCCACCCAGCACCGCGCCGGGCAGCTCAAGCTGCACCAGGTCGAGCAGAAGCTGAAGTCGGCGCACACGCAGATGACCGGCTACGAGCTCAAGGTGAAAGATCTCACACGTCAGGCGAAGCAAGCCGAGAAGACGGTGCGCTTGCGCGAGGCGGAAATCGCCCGCTTGCAGCGCAAGTTGGAAGGTCCGGCCCAGGCGAGCACGAAGCCCAAAACGGAGAGCTCGAAGCCGAGTGCTCCTTCAGGCTCCGCTGCGGCGAGTTCGTCCGGCGCTACGGCTGTCCAAGAGGCCGCTGCTCCGGCGAAGACGAAGCAGGCGAGCCCCAAGAAAGCCAGCACCTCCAAGGCCAGCGCCAAGAAGGCCAAGAGCACTTCGACCGCCGCCCGAAAAACGACCGCCAAGAAGGCGAGCAGCAAGAAAGCCGCGACCAAGCGGCCTGCCGCCAAGGACAACCTACAGGAGATCACCGGGATCGGTCCGAGCTACGCCAAGCTCTTGGAAGACGCGGGCATCACCACCTTCAAGCGCCTCGCGGCCGTCGACACGCCGCGCAAGCTCGAACTGCTCGCCGAAAAGATCGACGTGCCCCTCGACCGCATCAAGAAGGAGCGCTGGGTCTCCAAGGCCAAACGCCTACACGACAAGCACCACAAGGTGCGCCAATAGTCCCAGACGACTCGTACCCACCACCGAAGGGCCGCAACCGCGGCCCTTCTTTCTTTCCTTGCGACCCACCGACTCGATGGTCGCCAAGCTGGTGGGCCCTCGGAGACTCGAACTCCGGACCAATCGATTATGAGTCGACTGCTCTAACCAACTGAGCTAAGGGCCCGCGGGCGGGGAGTGTACTGGATCGCCGCTCGGATTGCACCGCGCGGGTCGTCTCCCAGCCGCCCTAGGCGCCCTTGCGCAGTTCCCCGTCCGGGGGCGCGGGGCGGTGCAGGACGACGCGGTTGCGGCCCTGTTCTTTGGCCTGGTAGAGCGCGTTGTCCGCGTCTTTCATCAGGTCGTCGATCGTCTCGTGATCCGGACTGCGTTCGGCCACACCGAAGCTCATGGTGATGCGCAACTCTTCGGGGTGATGCTTGATCACGATCTCCTCCACCGCGGTGCGCAGGCGTTCGACCGTCTTGCGCGCCTCTTCCAGCGTCGCCCCCACGTGGATCAGCAGGAATTCTTCACCGCCCAAACGGGCCAGCACGTCCCCGCGGCGCACTCCGTTGCGCAAGACTTCGGCACAATGGACGAGCACCGCATCCCCTGCGTCGTGGCCGTATTGATCGTTGACGCGTTTGAAGAAGTCGATGTCCATCATCGCCACCGAAATGGGACGCTGCATGCGGGTGGCGTTTTCCCACTCCTCCTGCAAACGGTTCATGCCGTAGCGACGGTTGGGAAGGTTGGTGAGCACGTCTGTCAGCGCCGCTTGGCGCAACTTGCGCGTCATGATGGCCATGTGGGCGATCTGGCGCTGCTGGAGTTTCTCCGACGATTCGACCTTCTGACGCATCTCGACGGCCCGCTGGCCCGCGCGCACGCGGGCGACCAGGATGCGCGGGTTGAAGGGCTTGACGATGTAGTCGTCCGCGCCCGCATCGAAGGCTTCGAGCACCTGGGTGTCGTCACCGCGCGCGGTGACGAGCAGCACGTACATGCGCTTGCCGGCCGGCGTTTCGCGCAAGGCGCGACACAGTTCGATCCCCGTCATGCCCGGCATCATCCAGTCGGTCACCACGATGTGCGGCATCAGCGAAACCGCTTTGCGCAGCCCGTCCCTGGGGGTATCCGCAGTGGCGACTTCGAAGCCGGCGCGCTGCAGGTAGTGGCTTAGGAGCCGCAGCATTTGCTCATCATCGTCGATCAGCAGCACGCGGGTGGCGGAGTCATCCGATTCTTCGGCGCGCACCTCTTCCGCGGCTTGCGGTTCCTCTCCGGCCATTTCGCGCAGGTCGTTGCACTGCGCTTCGCTGGGCTCCACCGTGGCGGGATCTTCTTTCGCCGTAACGCCAGCGGTAGAGAGTTCTTGGGCCACGACTTCGAAATCGAGGGCCTGGCCGGAAGGCACCCCCAACAAGGCACCCCACTCTTGCCAAGCCGGCACGATTTGGTTCCCGAGCCGGTAGAGCTGCTCCACCGGCACTTCGATCTCCTCCGCGATTTGCTCCAGACGGAAGAACGCTGGCAACCACAGCTTTTCGCCGGTGTCGCGATCGAGGGTCAACACGTCCGCGATGGCGCGACCCGCGCGTAGCACCCGCGTGAGGGATTCCGCCCCTCCGTCGGACGCCTTGGGCATGGGACCCGTGGGTTTGTTGATCACGTGCAGCGCCGCGTAATTCAGGGCTCGCGAGAGGCCCCAATCCTCCATCATCAGACTAGCGACCTCGGCGTGGTTGACGCCAAACGCGCACGACTCGAGCTTCGCCAAACGCCAATCGTGGAAGGCGAGCGGCAGGTTCATGAAGCGCTCGTACTTCTGGGGGTACAGGTTGGCGAAGGCCAGTTTTCCGATATCCGCCAGGAGCCCGCAGGTAAAGGCTTCGGCCGGAGACCAGGCGCGACACTCGTAGGACAGGACGCTGGTCGCCACCGCTGTGGCGAGAGAACGGGACCAAAACGCGTGGTGGTCTAAGCCACCCACGGGGCCCGAGCCCTTTTGCTCCACCAGGGAAAATCCGAGCGCTAAAGCCCGCAGCGCTTTCGAACCCAGGCGCATGGAAGCCTCGCGCACCGTCTCGATCGGCATGCCGCCGCCGTGCAACGCGCTGTTCGCCATCTGCAGCACGCGACCGGTCAAGGCCGGGTCGGCCATGATCGTCTGGATCAGGTCCGCTTGCTCGTAATTCTCATCCTGCGTGAGCTCTAGAATGCGTAGACCAATCGCGGAGGGCGAAGGGAGGGCTCCAGTGAGCCGGATTTCGTCGAATCGCTTTTGAATCACGCGGGGAACCTTGCGGTGGGGTTTGGGATTAGGCGCTCTTGCGGAGCTTCTCTACATCGCTGGACAAGACCCATTGGTTTCGGCCGCGGCGCTTCGCTTCGTAGACAGCTTCGTCGGCCTGCTTGAGCAGTTCGGCGACCATCGCCATGTTCTGGACGTATCCGGCGACGCCTAGGCTCGCGGTGACTGGACGATTCATTCCCCCCGCCTGGATGATGTGCTCCTCCAGAGCGGAACGAATGCGTTCGGCCACCACTGCAGCATCGTGCTCGTCGGTGTTTTTGCAGATCACGACGAACTCCTCGCCGCCGATCCGGCAAGCTTCATCGGACGTGCGAATCGAGGACTGGATGATCTTTGCGGTTTCTTTCAGGACCTCATCGCCCACGTCGTGGCCAAACGTGTCGTTGACGCTTTTGAAGTGATCCACATCGAGCATCACAACGCTGATGGGACGCCCGGTGCGCTTGGTGGAAGACCACTCGCTTTCGAGCCGTTTCATGGCGTAGCGACGGTTGGGCAACTCGGTGAGCGCGTCGGTCAGAGCGGTCGCACGCAACTTGCGCGTGAGCACGCCCAGTTCCGCCACTTGGCGCATCATGGTGGCTTTGTCGCGCTCCACCCGGCGTTGCAGGGCCACGACGCGGCCACCGGCAGCGATGCGCGCACCGAGCACCTCCAAGGGGCTGGGCAACTCGACAAAGTCGTCCGCACCAGCCGCGAAGGCCGCCAAACCGCGACTCTTGGAGGGAGATTGTCCCACCACAATCAAGTACAAGCTCGATCCGAGATCGTTGCTGCGCAGACTCTTGCAGATCTGCACCCCATCGAGCTGATCCATCTTTTCGTCGGCCAGGACGATGTCGGCGCCCCACTTCAGGGTCACCTTCATGCCTTGCTCGCTCGTTGTGACGTATTGGAATTCGTAGCCATCCGGAGCGGTGGTTTCCCATCCTTGTGCCGCCGCGATCGCGTTCGGACCGATCGCGATCACGCGGACCGCGTTCGCTGGACGTTCTTTTGGGGTCGGTGCTTTCGGGGTCTCAGCCTTGGTCGAGGACGTAGCTTCCGTGGAAACCACAACAAGATCCTCAGCACCGGCTTCGGAGGGTCGTTCGGCTTGGCAATGCTCCGCGACCCAGCGGAAGACGTCTTGAAACTTCTGGCCGTCACCGGTGGAGACGTCGAAGGCTTTGCCCCACATGACCCACTCTTTCGAGCAACTGTTGGCAAACGAAGTGAATTGGGCTTCGTTCATATCCAGCAAGCGCATCGCATGCTTCAACTCATCGCCAATCACGCGCCAGGAGTACGGGGGCGCATCCTCGCTGGTGACGAGTGCCTCGCCGATCCAATAGCCCACGCGCAGCATGTCGGCCAGATCTTCGATCTCTTGCAGGTTCTTCAAGGAACGCTCGGAAGCGTATTTGAGAGAGGCGTCGCAGAATAGGTCGGGCAAACCCCAGTCCAGCAACATGAAGCGCCCGATCTGTGCGTGATCGATTTTGAAGACTTCGTTTTCCTTGACGATCAGCTCGTCCAAGGTGCAGTAGTGGCAGGTCGTCAGCAGCTTGCCGTAGGAGTCGGCGTAGACCGAAGCCAGGGCCAAACGTCCCACGTCGCCAACCAGGCCGCAGATGTAGGCCTCTTCGGGGCGCTTCTCTCCCAGTCGACGCGCGATGATCTGGGCGCTGACCGCTCGGCCCAACGAAGCCGACCAGTATTGCTCGTAGTCGAAGGCCTGGCAGGCACCCGTGCTACGTTCCGAGACCAACGAAAACGCGAGAGCCAGGTCGCGCACCATGCGACTCCCGAGTCGCATGATGGCTTCTTCCACCGTCGTCGCGGGCTTGGATCCCGTGCGTTCTCCGGTGTTGGCCAACTGCAGGATGCGCCCGGTCAGGGACGGGTCCGTCATGATCGCAGCGCCCATGTCATCGACGCTGTATTCCTCGGAGCGTGTGAGCTCCAGGATGCGGACTCCGACGCCGGCTGGGGAAGGCAGGTTACCGGTGAGTTTGATCTCTTCGAAAGTGTTGACGTTCAATGCGAGCTCCAGGGCAGCAGACCGCTCGGCGTGGGCTCCCAGCGGATTTCGTGGACGGTTGGTTTCCCTCTCAGGACGCCACGCACCCGCGAGCCGCGGTCTCTCTCCGCGCCGCAATCGACCCGCAAAACTCGGGTGCGACGTAGGGCAACGGACGGGGCAGGAAGAGACATCGGGGGTTCCGACCGCGTTTCGGGTCGGCTCTACAGGGGCAGTGACCCCGCTTTCTTCGGTGCCCGAGGATTCGAATCTGATGCTGACTTAGAGCAAGTGAGCGCTTTCGGTGTCTCGTATCGCAAACCGAGACGAGCCGTTTCTCCGGTGCCGCAAGTGGGCTGCTTTTCGCTCAGTCTGAGCCCTGGTCGGAACGAATTTCCACCATCGAATAACCGAAGCGCTTGGCGAAGTGAGAGCGGAATTGCTCGCCCAGAGCTTCCGGATCACAAGGCCTCGTGGAGTGATCCGCCAAGCGCGTCATGACTTCCGAGGACAGTCCGCAGGGCTGAAAGTCGCGGAACGCTTCGAGCGCTGTGGTCCCGTTGAGGGCCACTCCATGCCAGGTAACCCACCGGCGCACGGCCACCCCGATCGAGGCAACCTTCTTCGATTCGATCCAAACCCCGGTCTTGCCGGGTTCTCGCCGACCCTCGACGCCATGCTCCGCCAACACGTCGATCATGACCTGCTCGAGCTGCCGCAAATAGGCATGCAGGTCCCGTTGCCCTTCCGGCAGGTAGCGAATCGGATAAGCGACCATCTGGCCCGGACCGTGATAAGTCGCCTCGCCACCGCGCTCTACGGGCACGACGGGGACCGAAACCGCATCCGCCGCCCCGTCCGGGGTGCCCCGGCCCAGGGTCACGACCTCGTCGTGCTCAACCAACAGTAGGGTGTCGGGAATCTTCTCCGCGATGCGATCGCGCAAGAGTTCCTGCTGCAGTGCGTGGATCTCCCCATAGGGTCGCCGCCCCAGCGGACACACGATCAGGACGGAACCCATGGGATAGGCCTAACGGCCCTTCGGCTTTTGGTAGATGTGCACGGCCATGTGGTGCACGGCCTCCGCGGCCTCCATCATCGCCTCGGGCAAGGTCGGGTGGGCATGGATGGTGCGCGCGATGTCTTCGGTGGTGGCGCCCATCTCGATGGCCAAGGCCGCCTCCGCGATCAATTCGGTCACTTCGGGACCCACCATGTGTACGCCGAGCACCTCGTCGGTTTCTGCGTCGGAGATGATCTTCACGAAGCCGTCCGTTTCCATCAGGCTCATCGCGCGACCCGAGGCAGCGAACGGGAATTGACCGCTGACGATCGAGAGGCCCTTTTCCTCGCACTCTTCGGTGGTCAGACCCACCGAAGCCATCTCCGGGGCGGTGAAGATGACCGCAGGCACGCAGCGCACGTCGTACTCCTCCGGTTGTCCCGCGATCACCGCGGCGGCGACGAGGCCTTCCTTGCTGCCCTTGTGAGCCAGCATGGGTTGCCCAGCGATGTCACCGATCGCGTAGATGTTCGGAACGCTCGTGCGCATCTGCTTATCGACCTGCAAGAAACCGCGCTCGGTCACTTTCAGGCCGGCGTTTTCGAGGCCTAAGCCTTCGCTGTACGGGCGCCGGCCGACGGTGGACAGGATTTGGTCGCACTCGACGGTTTCGTTGCCTTTGCTGGTCTTGACGTTGACGAGCAGTTTGTCGCCCTTGCGCTCGTAGCCTTGCGCAAAGGTTTCGGTCATCAGTTTGATCTTCTGCTTCTTCAGGCTGCGCTCGATCTGCTTGACGCAATCGCGCTCCTGCCCCGGTAAGGCACCGCCGGTGGCTTCCAAGACGGTGACCTGGCTGCCCAGCTTGCGGTACATCATGCCAAGTTCGAGGCCGATGTAACCGCCTCCGATCACCACGATGTGTCCGGGGATCTTCTCGGGCGCGAGAGCACCGGTGGAGGACCACACGTCCTTTTCGTCGAAGGCGAACCCCGGGATTTCGATCGGGATCGAGCCGGTGGCGATGACGATGTCGTCAGCTTGCAAGGTTTCTTCGCCCGAGCTCGACTTCACTTTGACCTGGTTCTTCGAGACCAGACTGGCGCTGCCCATGATGACTTTGCAGCCGTGGTTCTTGAGCAATCCGCCCACACCGCCGGTCAGCTTGCCAACGATGCCCTGCTTCCACTCCACCAGTTGGTGCACGTCGAGCTTGACGTTTTCCGCGGTGATGCCCATGGCGCTGGCGTGGGCCAGTTTGTCCATCAGGCTGCCGGCCGCGATGAGCGCCTTCGAGGGAATGCAGCCCACGTTCAAGCAGGTGCCCCCGAGGAACTCCTTTTCCACCACCGTGACCTCTTGGCCGAGCTGCGCCAAACGAATGGCGCAGACGTAACCTGCCGGACCGGCTCCAATGACGACAACTTTGCGGGGAGTGCTCATAGGGTTGAGCCCGGAAGGGCTCGGTGCTGGGACTTAGAGGGGGAAAGCGCCGTCGCCCGGCTGGGCATCTCCATGGCGCTCGGCGACTTCGATGAAGTCGTTGTACTGACGTTTCAGGTGGTTGGGCACATCGGCGTACACGTCCTCCACCAGGGTCTTCAGCGCCATCGGATCGGCGCTCTCCTGTTCGTGGATGACGCGATCGATTTCGGCGGTCAAGGTCGCCTCGATCGTGGCACGCTCACCGTCTTCTAGGATTTGATTGGCGAGCAGATACTGCTCAAAGCGCGCGATCGGATCGCGCGTGCGCCAGTGTTCCACCTCGGCCTCGTCGCGGTACTTGCTCGGGTCGTCGCTCGAGGAGTGCCCCATCATGCGGTAGGTCTCCAACACGACCAAGCTGGGACCTTCGCCCGAGCGGGCCCGGGCCACCGCAGCCTGCATGGTGGCATAACAAGCCAACAAATCGTTGCCGTCCACGCGCGCCGCGGGCATGCCGTAGGCACTCGCTTTGTGGGCGTAGGACTCTGCCGCCGTTTGTTGCTTGGCCGAAACCGAAATGGCCCAGCCATTGTTAACGCACACGAACACCGCCGGAACCTTCCAAACGGCGGCGAAGTTCATGCCGCTGTGGAAACCGTTGCTCGAGGTGGCACCGTCTCCGAAGTAGATCGCGTGCACCGCGTCTTCACCGCGCCGCTGGCTGGCCAGGGCCGCCCCCACGCCGTGAGGGATCTGCGTGCCGATCACCGACGACCAGCTCGGGTAATGGGACCCCTTGTGCTGGAAGTGGTTGCACATCTGCCGCCCTTTCGCCGTGTCGTTGGCGTTGCAGTACATCTGCGCCACGTATTCGGAGAGCGGCAGGCCGCGCATGACCGCCGCGCCCCCCTCGCGCAAACCCGACCACAGCCAGTCCTGCGGTTGGAGCGCCGCAGCCGAGCCGATCTGGGAAGCTTCCATCCCTGTCGAAGTGCCGACAAAACCGATGCGCCCTGCGCGTTGCAAGGTCAGCATGCGGCCATCGGTCACCCGCACGCGCAGCATGTGCACGAATAGCTCTTTCAGCCGGTCCGCGGACAGGTCCGGCAGTTCGCCGAGGACCTGGCCTTGCGGATCGATCAGTTGGATCAACTGGGGCACGGGCGCGAAGCGGGTCGAGGGAGACGGGAGCGGTGACGCGAGGCTACAGGGAGATCAAGCCCGGGTTTTCGAGCACGAGGCGCAGATCCGCCAAGAAGCGCGCGCCATCGGCGCCGTCGGCCAAACGGTGATCCACACTGCACGAGAAGTTCATGTATTGACGCACTTCGATGCGATCTCCGTCGGGTCCTTCGACCACGCCGGGGCGCTTGACGATGCGGTGCACGCCCAGGATCGCGATCTCGGGGTGATTGATGATCGGAGTAGCGATCGTGCCGCCGATGTTGCCTGCGTTGGTGATGCTGAACGTTGAACCCTTCAGTTCCTGCGGCTTGACCTTGCCCGCTTTGGTGCGCTCGGCCAACCCTTGTAGTTCGGCGGCCAGCTCCAACATGCTCTTGGTTTCCGCGCTCGGGATGACGGGTACGATGAGACCGTTGGGCGTGTCGGTCGCGATGCCCAAGTTCACCTGGCCGGGCTGAATGATTTCACCACCCGCTTCGTCGAAGTAGCCGTTCAACATACGGTTGCGCATCAAGCAGTTCGCCACCGCCTTCATGATGAAGGGCATGTAGGTCACTTTGATGCCCTGCTTGGCACCGATGGCTTTGGCCACCTCGCGCACCTTGACCAACTCGGTCACGTCGACCTCTTCGACGACGGTGAAGTGCGGCGCGGTGAACTTCGAGCGCACCATCGCTTCGCCGATCTTGCGGCGCACGCCGCGGAAGGGCACACGAATCTCCTCCTTCGAGGGAGGTTGCCAAGCGGGAGCCGGAGCTTGCGAAGCCGTCGGAGTACTGGCCGCTGCGGGAGCTGCGGGGGCAGCCGCAGCCGCCGCGCCACCGCCGTTCTTGGCGAAGGCTTCCACGTCAGCGCGACGGATCACGCCGTTGTTACCCGAACCGGGCACTTGCGCCAAGTCGATGCCCATCTCGCGCGCCACGCGGCGCGCGCTGGGCACGGCGAGGACCTTGCCGCCCGGGCGCTGAATGGGCGCCGAAGGAGCGGCGCTGGGCGCGCTGTGGGACGGGGCCGCCGGCGCGGGAGCGGCCGGTGCCGCTGCGCTCGCGGGCGCCGCCGCGCCACCGCCAGCCGTGGCCAGGTGGAAGATCACGCTGCCGACCGGCACGGTATCGCCAGCTGCCGCTAAGTGCTTCACGATGGTGCCGCTCACGGGCGCGGGCACTTCCACCGTGGCTTTGTCGGTCATGACCTCGACGACGGGGTCGTGCTCTTGCACGGACGCGCCTTCTTCGACGAGCCACTGCACGATTTCCCCTTCGGCCACGCCTTCCCCGATGTCGGGCAGCTTGAACTCGATGGTTTGGCCGCCGCCCGAGGGGACGCTGCCGTTCGCGCTCGCCGCCGGAGCCTCCGCAGGGGCTTCTGCCGGTGCGGGAGCCGACTCCTGAGCGGGTGCAGGGGCCGCGCCGCCGGCGCCGTTGTCCAGATGGAAGATCACGTCCCCCACCGGAATGGTGTCACCTTCCTGGGCCAGGAACTTGCTCACCACGCCCGCGGCGGGCGCAGGCACTTCCACGGTGGCTTTGTCGGTCATGACCTCGACCACCGGCTGGTGCTCTTCGACCTGGTCGCCTTCTTTCACGAGCCATTGCACGATTTCGCCTTCGGCCACGCCCTCGCCGATGTCGGGGAGTTTGAATTCGATCATTGGGATGATGGTGGTGCTAGGGGTTCTAGTACTTCGCGACTTCTTCGATCGCGTCGAGGACCCGGCGTTCGTCGGGCAGGTAGTGATGTTCGAGGGTGTTCGGGAACGGGGTGTCGAAGCCGGTCACGCGGCGGATCGGGGCTTCCATGTATTCGATGATGTTCTCGGCGATGATGGCGCTGATCTCGGCGCCGTATCCGCAGAAGCGCGGCGCTTCGTGCACCACGACCACCCGGCCGGTCTTGCGGGCCGCTTCTAGCACGCCTTGCTCGTCGAGGGGCAACAGGGTGCGCAGGTCGACCACTTGGCAGTGGATGCCTTGTTCCGCAGCCTTGTTGGCGGCCTTTTCCACCACCGGAACCATCGAGCCGTAGCAGAACACGGTCACGTCGTCCCCTTCGCGCACTTGGCGCAAGGTGGAGAGGTCGACCGTGTAGTGGCCTTCGGGCACGTCGGCCTTCAGGTGGCGGTAGAGGGCCTTGGGCTCCATGAAGAGCACCGGGTCCGGATCTGCGATGGAAGCGAGCAACAAGCCTTTCGCGTCGTAAGGCGTGGACGGGATGACGACCTTGAGGCCCGCGGTGTGGGTGAAGTACGCCTCGCCGGATTGGCTGTGGTACAGACCGCCGCGGATACCGCCACCGTAGGGCGTGCGGATCACCATGGGGGCGGTGTACTGACCGCCCGAGCGGTAGCGCAGCTTCGCCGCCTCCGACACGATCTGGTCGAAGGCCGGAAAGATGAAGTCTTGGAACTGAATCTCGCAGACCGGGCGCAGGCCGTTCGCCGCCATGCCGATGGCCGTGCCGACGATGCCGTCTTCCGACAAGGGCGTGTCGAAACAGCGCTCCTTCCCGAATTCCGCGGTGAGACCTTCGGTCGCCAAGAACACGCCGCCTTTCGGGCCGACGTCCTCGCCGAAGACCAATACGGACTCGTCCTGGCGCATGGCGACTTTGAGGCCGTCGTTGACGGCTTGGATGAGAGTGAGGGTGGGCATGGAGGGTGCGTGGGGAAGCGCGCTAAGGCAGAGGGTTCGCTGAGGAAGGGGGCAGCTGACGGGTTGGCTTAGAGGGGGAAAGCGCCGTCGCCGGCATCGGCGCTGCCCTTGCGGCGCGCCAGGTCGAACGCGGCTTCGCCTTGCGCGCGGAGGTGCGCGGGCAGTTCGGCGTACACGTCGGAGAAGATGGTTTCGAGGCCGGGAGCACCGGTCGCTTCGGCTTCCTTGGCGGCGGCCGAAATGCCTTCGGTGGCTTCGCGCGTCAGGTCGGCTTCCAAGGATTCCGACCACAGGCCCTTTTGCTTCAAGAAGCTTTGGAACCGTTGCACCGGATCCTTCTCGGCCCATTGGTCCAAGATTTCCTTGGGCACGTACTTGGAGGGATCGTCGGAGGTCGAGTGGCCGCCCATGCGGTAGGTCACCGCTTCGATCAAAGTCGGGCCTTCGCCGCGGCGGGCGCGCTCCGCGGCTTCGCTCACCGCTTGATGCATAGCGAGCACATCGTTGCCGTCGACTTTGATCCCAGGGACGCCGTAAGCCTGGCCTTTGATGGCGAAACCGTCGGAAGCGGTTTGCTCTTCGGCCGGGCAGGAGATCGCCCAGCCGTTGTTTTGGCACAAGAAGATGACCGGAGCCTTCCAAACGCCCGCGAAGTTCAAAGCGCTGTGAAATCCGAGGCTCGAGGTGCCGCCGTCGCCAAAGCTGACGAGCGCCACGTGATCTTCGCCGCGCATTTGGAACGCGCGGGCCGCGCCCACCGCTTGCGGCAGGTGCGTACCGATGGGCGAGGAGATCGAAAAGAACTTGATCGGCTCGACAAAGGAGAAGTGCACGGGCATCTGCCGGCCCAGCGCGGAGTCCTTCGCGTTGCCGAACATGTTGTGCATCATCTCGACCGGCTGCACCCCGTGGTACAGGGCCATACCGAAGTCGCGGTAGCTCGGGAAGAAGAAGTCGGTCTGGCGCAGGGCGCTGGCCGCACCCACTTGACAGGCCTCAACCCCCTTGTTGGGCACCGAAAACCCGATACGGCCCGAGCGTTGCAGCTTCATGCACACGTCGTCGAAGGCGCGCACGGTCAACATCGTGCGGTAACAGTGGACCAACTGCTCGTCGGTCAAGGCAACTTGGTGGTTGCCCACGCTTCCGTCGCCGGAGATCACGCGGAAGGGTTCGGTGGACTGAGTGGTTTGCATGCGAAGGCCTTTCCCCGCGAGGAAAGGGGCGGGGCGTTACGGTCGGGGTTGGAAGGGAGGATTGCCGGCTGGGCTTTGGTTGCGTTCTTCTTGGGCGCGGCGTTGTTGCACCAAGCGGGCGGCGAAGAATTCTCCCGCCTTGTAGCTCGAGCGCACGAGCGGACCGGAGGCCACATAGGCGAAACCCATGTCGCGCCCCATGATCTCGTAATCCATGAATTGTTCGGGCGTGATCCAGGCGCGCACGGGAGCGTGCTGCGGCGTGGGGCGCAGATACTGGCCGAGGGTGACGAAGTCCACGTCCGCGTCCCGCAGAAGCTGCAAGGCCAAACGCACCTCCTCTTCGGTTTCGCCCAATCCGACCATCAGGGAGGACTTGGTAAAAACACCCGGGTAGTGCTGCTTGGCTTGCACCAGGGTTTCGAGGGAACGCTCGTAGCTGCAGCGCGGATCGCGAATGCGGCGCTGTAGGCGCGAGACGACTTCCACGTTGTGGGCCAGCACGTCCGGCCGGGCGGCCATCAAAGTTGCGAGGTCGCTGCCGCGGTAGTCGGGGATCAAAGTCTCGACGACGGTGCGCGGGGAGTGCTCGCGGATCGCTTCGATGCAGGCCGCATAGTGAGCGCTGCCACCATCGGCCAAATCGTCCCGGTCGACGCTCGTGATCACCACGTAACCCAGATCCATCGCTCCGACCGCGCGCCCCACGTTTTGGGGCTCCTGCGGATCGGGCGGAGCCGCCTTCTGCACGGTCTTCACCGCGCAAAAACGACAGCGGCGGGTGCACTCGTCCCCGAGCACCATCAAAGTCATGGTGGCGTGATCGCCTTTCCAACACTCGCCGATGTTCGGACAACGGGCCTCTTCGCAAACCGTGTGCAGGTTGAGGTCGCGGGCCAAGGTTTTGAGCTTGGCGTAGCCGTCTCCGCCCGGCAACGGCACCTTCAACCAGGTGGGCTTGCGACCCTCCACGCCTTTCGCCGTCGACCCCTGGGAGCGACGGTCGGAGGTCGGCACGGACCCGGGCTTCGCCACGGGGTCCGCCGCGAAGTCAATCGGTGTGCTGGGGGGAGGGGGCTGAGACATGATCGATGCGGCGAAGCCAGCCGAGGAGGGTAACAGATCGGGGGGTCTGGCTCTACGCCGGTGGGCTTCCCGGCCGCCGGAAAACGGACGGGAACAGGACCCACTAAGGGCGTGCAAAGGGCCAAACAACGCGGGGGGCGCGCCATCTAGCGCACCCCCCGCTTCGCGCCGCCATCCGGGTGGCAGCCATAGGCGTTCTGGCCTCGCTCTACAGGAAGGGGTCGACCGCCGCGCGCAGCTTGGGGGTCTTCATCTTCCCGAGGGCGCGTACCTGGATCTGACGGACGCGCTCGAGGGAGACGCCCATCTCCTTGGCCACTTCTGCCAGGGTGTGCGGGTCGTCCCCGAGCAGGCCGAAGCGGCGTGCCACCACGAAGCGCTCCCGTTCGGACAGCTCGCCCAGGGCCGTTTCGACCGATTCTTCGATCGACCCGTCCTCCATGGAGGCGTCGTAGGGATCGCCATCGTCCTTGGCACCGATCAGGTCGGCGAGACCGCTGTCACCGTCGGCGTTGCCCATGGGGGCGTCGAGGGACAGGGTCGAACGGTTGGCTTCCAGCGCCGCCTCCACTTGGTGGATCGGCAGACCCGTTTCGTCGGCGATGCGTTCCGGCGTGGCGTCATGGCCCAAGCGTCCGAGCGCTTCGCGCACGTGCTTGAGGGCTTTCTGCATGTAGACCGGCACGCGGACCGCCTGCGAGTAGTTGTACAGGTAGCTGCGGAAGGCCTGGAAGAGCCAGTGCACCGCGTAGGTGCGGAAGAGCAAGCCTCGGCGCCAATCGAAGCCATCCACGGCCCGGAACAGGGCCGCGCTGCCCTCCTGGATCAGGTCCAGTCGCTGCACGCCCAGGTGGGCGTAGCGCTCGACGTTGATCAAGGCGAGGTACAGGTTGCGTTCGACCAGCTCACGCCGTTGCGCCTGCAATTCCATCCAGCGCAGGCACACGTGGCCGGCTAGGCGGTCGCAAGGAGAGTTTTCGGAGGCTCCTTCGAGGTCCTCTTCCGTCAGACCTTCCGCCTTGAGGGCGTCGGCCAACAGGTAGCGCGAAAACTCGATGCGGCGGGCCAGAGCGGCTTCTTCCTCCCGCTCCATCGGCAGGATGCAATCGATCTCGCGACGCAACTGCTCTTCGATCGATGCGACGCGCCCGGTGGGCATGTCGTCATGGGGCTGGCGCCACGAGTCGGGGGAGGCCAGTTCCAATGCGATCCCGTCGCGGTTCCAGCGCTTGGCTAGCCGCTTGGCTCGGGCTTCAAACATCTCCGGCTGGTCCGCCCACTGGGTGAGCCGGTCGTCGATGTTTTCGATTTTGAGGGTTTTCTTCATGGACGCTCTCCTTCTGCCGTGCTGCGCCAGGGGGTTGGCGCTCTCTCCAATTTCTCCCCGTGGAAACCTGCGGAGGTCTCCCCGGGCCGATTGGCCCAATGCCCTTACGGATAGGAAGCGGAAAGGACGCCTTACGTTTCCGTAAGACCTGCAAATTTTTGACTATGGGGGCAATAATGCCCGCTTGTCAGGCATCTAGGGGTTCGCAGGGCCGATAACAGGGGATTCAGCCCTTACTCCTCCCTTACAAATCGACCCCGCTTCGAAGTCGCATTTACAGTCGAGTCGCAGGCAATGGAAGCGGCCCACCGCGGGGACGACGGGCCGAAAAGAAAGAGCGGGAAAACCCCCCCGAACCGAACGCGCGGGCGAGAGCGGGACTCCCCCACTCCCGCCCGCGCGGCGGCCCCCAGCTCGGGGCCTAGTTGGAAACCCTTAGGCGTTGGCCGGTTCGCCCTCGTAGTAGGGCTGTTGGGTCTCGGTGGGAATGTACTCCTGCAGGTGGTCCAGCTCGGCCGCCTCACGGATCATGTGGCGGGCGATGACCAAACGCTGAATTTGGTTGGTGCCTTCGTAGATCGAGAGGATCTTGGCATCGCGGAAGAACTTGGCGATCGGGTAGTCCTCCATGAAGCCGTATCCGCCGAAGACCTGCACCGCGTCGGTGGCGACCTCCATAGCCACGTCGGTGGCGAAGCACTTAGCCATGGCCGCCATCTTGCTGTTGGCC
>JAUHXY010000244.1 GCA_030426785.1 bacterium | reverse complement strand
ACCCGGAAGGTGGCCACAGGACGACCTACCCGCTCTTCATCCTCGGCCGGAGACTCGCAGCGCGTCAACCCGAGGTAGTGCTTCGTGCGTTCGAAACTGCCTCCCAAATAGGTCGTCGCGGAGACAAACGCCGCGCTGGCCAAATCCGGGTAGTAGTAGCGGCCCAGGGATTCGAACGGCACCAACACGCGCGCCACCAAGTCGAGGGCACCGCTGGCGCGCCGCTCCAGGTCGTAGAACAGTTCGCGCGAGAAGCTGGGGCCGGTTTCGGAGAGCGGCAAGCAAGCGCCGAGGGCTTCGTTCCACTCGATCAGCTCCGCTCGGCCGAGTTCCAGTTGGCGGCGAATGGAGGCCTGACCGCGCACGGGGTTCGCGTCGCACACTTCGAGCACACGATCGAGATCGCCTTCCAATTGCGCCAAGGAGGAGCCCAGCTGGATGCGCGCTTGCAGGAGCCCCGCCGCTTCGCCCGCTTCCATGCGCTGGCGCAAGTAACGGTGCGCTTCGCGGTCGTTGCGACCATCCGGGTCTTCGCGCCGGCGCGCATCGAGAAGTTGCGCTTCTTCCTCCAACGCCTGCAAGGCTTGCCAAGCGGCCTTCCAGCGCTGCACGGCGCGGTGCGTAAACTCCTGAGAGGTGCCACCGAAGGGCAACATGCCCAGCAAGCGGTTGATGGGGGCCCGTGCGGGGGAACGCGTCGGTCGGTAGAGCCGAGCGAGGGTTCGGCGCACCTCTTCGAACTCAAAACGGGCACTCCAGGCGGAGACGGCTCCGTCGTGCAGGTGTTCGCATTCGTCGAAGATCACGTGCCGCAGAAACTCTTGCCGGGCCAATACGAAGGATTGGTTGGTGATGACGACGTGGCTGCGCTCGGCCCGGCGGCGGGCGAGGTCGGCGAGGCACGTGGAGCGGTCTTTGGGGCGGGTGCAGCACGATTTGCGGGCGCGCGAGGCCCGCAGCAAGGCTCCGACCGCCTCGCGGTAGGGCCGCGAAGCGCGCAGGGGAATCGGCGGGGTGGTGGGAAACCCATCCAGGTCTCCCGCCACGTTGGTGCGCGCGAACCACAACAAGCAGGCCCAGGCGAGCCACGCTTCCCCATCGTCGCTTTCCTCGGGGACCTGCGGCACAAACGAGCGCCAGCACAGGTAGTTTTCGCGACCTTTGAGCAAGGCGACGCGCGGCAAAGAGTGGACACCCGCCGCCCGCAAAGCCGCCAAGGCGCGGGGCACTTCGCTCGCCATCGCTTGTTCCTGCAGCGCGCGCGTGTACGTGGCGACTCCGACCCGCAGTTGGTGCCGCGTGGCCCACATCATGACCGGCAGGAGGTACGCCAAGGTCTTGCCGGTCCCCGTCGGTGCGTGCACGAGCAACAATTGGCTCTGGCCGAGCTGTTTGGCGATGCGCAGGGCGACATCCCGTTGGGAAGGGCGCAGGTAGTCGTCCGGCTTTCCGCCCCAGTCGCTCGCGAGCTGGGCGGGCAAGTGTTCGTCGAAGAGGGCTTCCAGCCGCTGCAGGTCTTCCTTGGGGAACGGCGTGAGTTCTTCGGTCGTGGGCGGAATGGGCGTTTCGTCCGCGTCCCATTCGGCCACTTCGCTGGCCCGCGGTACCAGGCTCAACACCGCGTGTTCCAAGTCGCTGAGCTCCTCGATGGCTTGCTGCAGCCAACCGCGTTCCTCGCGCGGGGTGGGTGCGTCCGGCAACCATCCGTAGGGCCGGTTGAGGGCCTTGAGCCACCATTGCAGAGCCCGCGCCGCACCCGGGTCGGTCGCTTCGAAACGTTCGGCGCTGCGTTGCAAGGCCCCGCCCCACAAGCCCGTGGTCAACCCGTCCATGGCTTGCGCGCTCCGCACGCAGTCGGCGAAGGCCGCTCGCAGTTGGGGCAGGCTGCGGTCCGCCCATGCGGGAGTCAGCTCCCCCAGCAAGCGCTGCAGGTCGCCCCAAGCGATCACGCCGCCGGGAAGGTCGATCCCGCTGGGTTCGGCCCAGCGCGCCCAACGTTCGGAGCTCTCCACCAAGAGGGGCTGTTCGCCGACCCATTCCGCGAGGGCTTGCCAGAGATCCGCGGCGGCCAAACCGTCGTCCAGCTGGTCGCCGCTCAGGCCCTCCTCCAACCAACGCGCTTCCTGCTCGGCGCTGCGTCGGCGTGGTCCTTGCCCGGTCCACTGCGCCGTGACCCACTCTCCTGTGGACTCCTCCCAGCGCTGTGCTTGCAGGCGCAGCAGCCCGTCGACGCGGGGGTCTTCCCCGCTCGTCTGCCACACGACCCAAACCGGGCGGGGGGCCTGGGGCCAAGGGGGCGCGGGGCCCAGGTCGTTCGCGCGGTTCATCGTGTCGGGCCAGCCTACCACGCGGGGGCTTGGGAGGCTGCCCCCCGCAGCCGCCTGCAGGGCTGCCGAACCGCCCTTTTTTACCCAATCAAGGCCCTTTGACTCGACACGCGCCGGATCCCGGACTACCCTAGCTCGCCGCTTTTCGCTCGGCATTTGACCCCCTGTTTCCCGACCCCACCCCGGTGGATGGGGTCCGTCGAAACGCTTCCCTCGGGAGCCTCCTTTGGAGGCTTTGTTTCCAGGCTTCCGACGGGCGAAACCGGAGTCCGTGGCCCCCTCAAGCGATCCCCATGAACATCACCGAAATCAAGGTCGAGAACTACGAGAAGGTTGTTACCTGCAAGGACGAGGCCTCCGGCCTGCACGCCATCATCGCGGTTCATGACACCACCCTCGGTCCTGCCCTCGGCGGCATGCGCATGTTGCCCTACAAAACCGAGCAGGAGGCGCTCGATGACGTGCTGCGCTTGGCCCGCGGCATGAGCTACAAGTCGGCCGTGGCCGACACCGGATTGGGCGGCGGCAAGAGCGTCATCATCGGGGATCCCAAGACCCTCAAGTCCGAAGCGCTGTTCCTGGCCATGGGGCGCTTCGTCGAGAGTCTCGGCGGTCTGTACATCACCGCGGAAGACATGAACATCACGATCCCCGACCTGGAGATCGTGCGCCGCGAAACCAGCCACGTCACCGGCTTGTCCCGGGCCTCCGGCTCGTCGGGCAACCCCAGCCCCTACACCGCGCACGGTTGCCTCGTGGGCGTGCAAGCCTCCGCCGAAGAAGCCTTCGGCAGCCCCGACCTGAACGACAACCGCGTCGTCTTGCAGGGTGTCGGCGCGGTCGGCGGTCGCTTGGCCATCCTGTTGAAGGAGCAGGGCGCCCACGTCACCATCTGCGACATCAACACCGAAAAGGTCGAGCGTTTGGCGGCCGAACACGGCTTCGACGTGGTCGATGACGCGAACCACCTGGATGTCGATTGCGACATCTATGCCCCCTGCGCCCGCGGCGCCGGCATCAACGACGAGACCATTCCGCGCCTCAAGTGCAAGGTCATCGCCGGTTGCGCCAACAACGTGTTGGCCGAAGAGCGTCACGGCTTCGACCTGCGCGAACGCGGCATCCTGTACGCGCCTGACTACGTCATCAACGCCGGCGGCATCATCAACGTGTCCGTGGAGCTCTTGCCCGGGGGTTACGACGAGGTGGAAGCCATGCGTCGCATCAACAGGATCGGTGAGGCCTTGCGCCAGGTTTACGCCATCGCGCGCGAGGAAAACATCCCGACCGCGGAAGCCGCCGACCTCCTGGCGGAGCGTCGCCTCGAAGCCGGCAAAAAGTCGGTGTCGTGATCCACAGCGGTGCGCGCGGCGCACCGCCGTCCCCGCACTCGCGCCGTAACCCTTGGACCCCATGCAAGGCACCGTGTTGGATCTGGGCTGCGGCCCCAACAAGGTCGCGGGGGCGTGGGGCGTGGACCATCACCGCTACGAGGGCGTGGACCAGGTGCTCGACCTGGACCGCTTCCCGTGGGACCTGCCGGAGAAGCACTTCGAAGAGGTGCATTGCCATCACGTGATCGAGCACGTGGAGTCGATTCCCGAGCTCATGCGCCAGATTCATCGTGTGGCGCGCCCGGGGGCCTTGGTGCGGCTTACGACCCCGCACTTCAGTTCGATCGACTCGTGGACGGATCCGACGCACCGTTGGCACTTGGCGTGCCACTGGCACGAGACGTTTACCGCGGGAAACTCCTACCTCGAGGCGCAGCTGCCCGAGTTTGAACACGTGCAGACGGATTTGACGTTTGGGCGCAACGTGTTCAACTTCATCCCAAAGGCCTTCATCCGTTGGAAAGGCCTCTTGTGGTACGAGCGTCGCCTCGCGTTTCGCTATCCGGCTCGCAACATCACCACCACCTTGCGCGTGCGTTGAGTCGCGCCTGCCCTCGTCGTGACCATGGACCTATCGCAGCTCAAAATCGACCGACCCAAGGGGCCTCCGGCCGCGCGCTCGCGACCTTTCTGGCGTTGGGTGGTTTTGCTGCTGATCGCGGCGGGCTTGTGGTGGTTTCGTGCGCCCTTGCAGCGCTTTTTCGTCGAAGCCCGTTTGCCCAAAGTGGAAACGGTCGATGCCTACCGACCGAGCCGTAGCGCCCAAAGCGCGGCCAGCGGCGTGTCCGCTGGCGGCTACGTGATCGCACAGGTGCGCGCCGCCCTGTCCTCCGACGTACCGGGCCGCATCGTCGCCATGCACGTGCACGAAGGAAAACGCGTGCAGGCCGGGGACGTAGTGGCGCGCTTGGCCCACGACGAGCAGGAGAGTCGACTGCGCCTCGCGGAAGCCAACGTGCAAGTGGCCGAGGCCGCCCACGCGGCTGCCCGCGCGCGTACGCAAGCGTTGCGCGAGGCTTTGCCGAGTCTGCGGTCTGCGGTGCAAACCGCCGAAGCCGACCAGGTTCGCGTGGCGGCCGAGCAGGACTACGCGCGCGCGGAGTTGCAGCGCATCGAACGCCTGCGCGCTCAGGACCTCAGCAACGAAAGCGAACTGGACGCCAAGCACCGCGCCATGGCGGTCGCCGACGCGGAGGCGCAGTCCGCCGCCTCTCGCCTGCAAACCGCTCGTGCGCAGGTGACCCGCGGCGAAGCGGACGTCGCCGCCGCCGAAGCGGACGAAAGCGAGTTCGCAGCGCGCATCGTGCCGTTCCAGGCCCAAGTGGACGAAGCCCAAGCCGCGCTCGAAAAGACCTACGTGCGCGCCCCCTTCGACGGGGTCGTCGTACTCAAGGACGCCGAGGTGGGCGAGGTGGTCAGTCCGAACTCCCAGGGCGGCAACAGTCGCGGCGCCGTGGCGACTTTGGTCGACCTGACCTCCTTGGAAGCACAAGTGGAATTGCCCGAGGTGCGCATCGGTGCGATTCGTGAAGGCGGGCCCGCGAAGATCTACTTGGACGCGTTCCCCGAGGACGTGTACACGGGCTCCGTCGACCGCATTTGGCCCACCGCCAACCGGCAGAAGGCGACGGTCGAGGTGCGCGTGCGCTTCGATCGCCTCGACGAGCGCGTGCGACCCGAGATGGGTTTGCGCGTGGTCTTCGAAGACCCCGCAGCGGCCTCCGATCTCGAGACGCCTACGGCCGAAAGCACTCCCCCGGGCATTCGCATCCCCGAACGCGCGTTGGCGGAGCGCGACGGCGCCAACGGGGTGTTTGTCCTGCAAGGCGATCGAGTGCGCTGGCGCGTGCTAGAGTCCTTCGAGCGCGCCGGCCAAGAGGTGGAGCTGCACCAAGAAGCCTTAGCCGAAGGCGACCGCGTGGTGCTCTCCCCCCCTTCCGATCTGCAAGACGGCGACCGCGTCAAAGTTGCCGATCGCTAAGGCTCATGGCGTTGGGGGGTGATGGGCCCGGCCGGAATTAGCGCTGGATGCTAGCGCGATCGCCACTGCCGCCTATTCTTAGGGGGCTATGGCGGAATCGATGATTGCC
>JAUHXY010000243.1 GCA_030426785.1 bacterium | reverse complement strand
CGTCGGTGAAGTTGTATCCGGTACCGTCGCGGTACCAGAACTGGAAGTTCCACACCGAGCCAGCCGTGATCGTGTACGGGTTGCCGGGATCGGGGGTGTTGTCGAGGTTCATGAAGCCGCTGCCGTCCGGCGCTGTCGCCACGAGGTCCAACCGCCAAGCCCCTCCCACGCACAAAAACCCGTTGCCGCGGAAGGCGAAGTCCTGCAGCGGACCAAAAAGGAAGATGCCAAAGTTGCTAGGGGTGCAGTCGAAGGCTTGCAGCACGAGGTCGTTGGCCGCCAAGCTCGCGGATCCCGCCGCCCCCATGCGGCCGTTCGTGCCCACTAAGTTGGTGGCCCCGAGGCAGTAGTTGGTGCCCAGGGAGGACTCGTACAGATCCATGGCGGCGTTCAAGTCCGGCAAGGGCCCGATCTCGATCCCAGGATTCCCTTGAGGAATGCCGGTTTGGATCAGAGCAGCGCGCATCGAAAGCGAGTCGAGCACCGTTCCGGTTTCCGCCAACACGAAACTCTGCAGAGCTGTCGCGACCCCCGCCACCATCGCCGAGCCCGAGCTCGTTCCGCTGAAGGTCGAAGTATAGGCCTGGTGCGGATCCCCGCCGTACTGCGCGAAACCGCCGTAGCCCAAGGTGAACACCCCGGTCCCCCAGCCATGAACATCCACACGTTCGCCGTAGGTGGAAAAACTCATGGGGTTGTGCGCAAGGGAGTCGCTGCCGGCACCCACGATGATGCTACCGCTGTCACCACGCGCCCGATAAGAAGCGTAGGCGGCGCTATCCAAGTCCTGAGCCCCGTTCCCCGCAGCCGCGACGACCACCACGCCCGCATCGCTTCCGGTCCGGACGACCGTCCAAACGCTCTGGTTGAGTTCCGCAGGACCATACCCACCACCCGCGCCGGTCGTTTGCATTTCGAGCAACACGATGTCGCCAGGCTGGGAAGACGCGATGGCATTCGCGATGCAGGTGGCGCGGCGACTACCTTGCTCCACCGAGTTCTCGGGAAAGGTCGCAAAGCTCGCCAAAGGCGCCGCTCCGTCGCAGCCGTACCCGTTGCGTCCGGCCGCGGTCAGACCCAGAGCGGCGGTCCCGTGATCATCCCAGCCGTTCGCCATCACCCAGCTCGGGATCGATTGGCCGGGTTCGTTCACGATGCCCTGATCGACGAGGTCTTCGTGACCCCAATCCCACCCGTACTCGCAGTCGGCCAAACGAATCCCAGCCCCGGTCGCGCCCCGTTGGTAGGCCACTTCGAAGCCAACGCCCGGGTTGCCTTCCCGATAGTCCTGCCAGTTCGTCAAGGACGGCGTGACGGGCGGAAAGTCGCTCGGCGGGGGCACGCGCCGTTGCTCCACCTCGGCGAACTCGACCACTTCCAGGTCCTGCAAACGCTGTCCCCAAGTGCGCAACTGCTCATGGGTGGCTCCCGGTGCAACCAGTTTCATCATGCCCGCCAAGTCCGGCTGAGCCCGCCCAGAACGTTCGCGGGCGCGCGCCTCCAACTCGGCCAACACGGCGGGGTCGCTTTGCAGCAGCGGGGAGAAGTGCAGTCCTTCCGCCGCGATCCAGGCCGGAAGCGTTTCCAAAGTGCCTTGGGCGGTCACGCGCAAGGTTCCGTCCTCGTGCGCTCGCACGCGCAGCGTGTCCTGAAACTTGACCACCAACTCCAAGTCCTCGGGCAAGAGAACGCGCAGCGAGGCTGGCACGATCAACGCGCTCTTCGGCAAGGGTGTGCGCGCTTCGACCGGCCCTTTCGATTGGGTTTGCGCGCTGGCGGTGAAAGGCAGCCAGAGCGTGGCACTGAGAACGGCAGGGATAAAAACGGTGAGCCGAGACGTGGCGTTCATGAGGGTCGCGTTTGGAGAGTTCGGAGTGGGAATCCAGGATTCCCCCACCAGGGCATCGACACTCTATTTACCCTGATCTGCGCCGAGGGTTGCAGGCCTTTGGTGAGATCTTACGGACAGCAAGCCGATCCCCATGCCGCCCCTTTCACCGCAATCCGTACAGGGCCCCGAAAGACCCGACCTCGACCGACCGGAGGCCATCGCGCAACTCGTTCCGACCTTCTACGATCGGGTCCAGCGAGATGACCTGCTCGGTCCCATCTTCACCGAGGTGGCGCAGGTCGATTGGGACGAGCATCTACCGAAGTTGACGGCGTTTTGGTGCCAGATGGTGCTAGGCATCCCCGGATTCCGCGGCAGCCCCGCCGCCAAACACGTGCAGACGGCACGCAAGCACCCGTTCACCCTGGAACACTTCGATCGCTGGATCGCCTTATTCCACGACACGATCGACCGTGCATGGCGCGGTCCCAAAGCCGAAGAGATCAAAAACCGCTCCGTCATGATCGCCCGCTACCAAGCCCAACTCGTGGGCGCGGGGGACTGGAGCGGCCCCGCCTCCTACCGAGGAATCCGCCCATGACCGCCGAACTTCTCACCCCCATCCAAATCGAAAACGCCTTGGGATCGCTGCCCGAATGGAGCCGCGAAGGGGACTCCATCCACAAGACCTTTCGCTTCGAGGACTTCCAACAGGCTTTCGCGTGGATGATCGCGATCGCTCACGAAGCGGAAGAGCGCAACCACCACCCGGACTGGCGCAACGTCTACAACACCGTGGAGGTCACCCTGACCACCCATGATGCGGGCGGTTTGACCTCTTTGGATTTCGATCTCGCGCGGGAAATGAACGCGGCCCAGCGCACGATCGAAGCGAAAGACTAGCAGTCATTCCAAAACCCGGAACTAGGCCGGCACCTTGCACCCGTCGATCTCCAAGCTTGGGTTCGGTGTCCGGATCCCTGTGGGGTTTCAACGACCCGTTCGGACGACTCAGTCCTGAGGATCGCGTTCGGGGGCGCGGCCTTCCAATTCGAGCGCCTGCAGGTGCTCGTAGGCGCGCAGTTTGCGCAGGAACGTGAGCCCCGCTTCATGGGGCTTGCCTTCCAACTCCAGACGCTCGATGCGGCCGCGGATGTTCAGGTTGGTCGCCAAGAAGAACGGTCCCACGTTCACTTCGGGCAAGCTGACTTTGCCGGTTTCGCTGCCCGCCGATGCGGTGGTCACGTTGCCGGCCTCATCCCGCACGACTTGGGATTGGTACGTACGGTTTTGGTAGATCGACTTGAGGCCGTTGGAATGACTCAAGAGTTGTCCTTTTTGATAGCACCAAGCGCTGTGGATAAAGGCTTGCCCTATGTAGGACAGCCCCTTGGGGTCCGCTGCGAGTCCAACCACCAAGTTGCCGCCCTGGATATCGAAAGATTCGCCGATTTTGGACATCTTCCATTCGTACTTGGCGGACATCGCGCCCTCGAACGGTACATGGTGCAAGATGCCGACGCGACCCGCCCAAGCCAACGCGCTCTCGTTGTGGAGGTAACCCGACTTGGCGGGATCCGCGGGTTTGGTGGCTTCCGGCAAACAGAACTCGAAGAGGTCGGGAACCGATTCGAAGTCCTGCAGCTCCTTCGCATTGTCGAATTCGTAGACGAAGCGCCAACGGCCGTTGCCCAAGTCGGTGGCTTGCCCGTGCAGCAGATCCCCCACCGCCGCGTTCGCAAAAGCGAGCTTGGCGAGGTCCGCGGCGTAGGACTTCAGGTCGGCGTCGATTCCTTTCAAGGCCGGAATCGACTTCTGCTTGGTCATCACAGCGCCCAAGCGCGCGATCAGGTCCATCTGTGCCGCGCGCTCCTCGGGATAACCCGCTGCGGACAGCTTGGTGATCTCGTTGGACAGCGCACCGAGCTCGAGCATCCAAGAGTAGTCGCCCAGCTCTTGCAACAGGGTTTCGTCGACCCCTTCCAGGCTCTCTCCGTCGAACTCTTGTTGCGCGAGGCTCGGCAGGTAAGCCTGGAGCCAAACCGGTTCGACTTTCTTGAGGCCGCGCCCCAAGTTTTCGATCAAGAGCTCGGCCGAGAGTTCGGCGACGGGCATTTGCTCGATGCCTTTGCGCGCCTTTTGGAAGTGCACGATGCCGTTTTCGATGCGATCGACCTTGAAGGCGGTCATCTTGCCCTCGACCGGCATGCGCAAGTTCTTGCCGTCCTTCGCCAACTCCCGCAGCCACTCGTCGCGGAACGTTTGGAAGGCGAGCAAGCGCTCACGTTCCTTCTCCAGGCGCTCCTTGAGGGGCGCTTCGAGGGATTCGGCGACCTGATCCCAGCGAGCCAGCGCAGCGGCGACCTGGCCCTCCTGCGCCATGGCGAGTCCCGCGGCGATCTTGGCGGAACCTACGTCGGCCCACTTCGCTAACTCGGAGGATTCAAAGGGCGGCGGGGGCGGCGGCTGCAGGCCTTTGCCACGTTGCGCCCAAGCGGTGGAGGAGGGAAACAGATCCGCGACGAGAGCCGCGACGATAAAAAGAGTGATAAAAAGCAGTCGCATCCGAATTGGGCCAACCCTCGGCATGGCGGAGGGGAGGCGAAGTGGGGCTGAGTGATCCACGGGCTTACAGCTTTCTAACGCCGCAAACCGCCCTGTCCTACGTATCAAGTCGGTAATGATTCGCCGGAACCCCTGGGAAATAGCCTTCCGGGGATTCCTCGCAGAAATTCGCCACGCCTTTTTTGTCCGCCTGGGTCGCGAATCGACTGGGCGTGCCCAGCGCTCAGTTCAAATTGCGCCGCAAAGTCCGCGCGCGATCCGCCCACGCAGCGCGCTGGATGTCGAAGAGCCGCTGCGGAATGCGCCAACGCGCGTCGTCCGCCTCCAAATCCTCGGGCAAGTCCCGCGCATGCTCGGAGAAGAGGGCCCCCAGGAAGCCGAAACAAAGACGCGGCGTTCCCATCGCATGCAGGGCTTCGCGCAGATCATTCTCGGAAACTTCCTCGGAGAAGAAGTCCTTCAAGGTGGCCTTGGCCTCCCCGTGCGAAGCGGCGGCGATGCGTTGGTTCGCGATGCCGAGCAATTCCTGCCCCGTCCACATGAGTTCTTGCACGGTGTTGGCTTTGTCGAGGCGCATGCGCTTCAGCTCGTCGGTCGACGCATGCACGGTCAAACGCGAAAGTTCGATCGGCAAGAACATCTTGAGCCCCAGCCCTTCGAACTGCAGCAGCTTGTGTTCGAGCAGCGGCTCGATGAAGCGGTGCATGTGATCCGCTTTGCCCTCGAGGAAGGTCGATTCGTCCACCCGATCGACCAAAACAAACATCGACGCGAAGCCCGCGCCCCGCAGAACCCCTAGGAAGCGTTTGAGCAACAAGAAGCGCGACTCTTCCTCCACGCTCTGCGGGAGCGCGATCTCGGAGCGGGTGGCTGGCGGCAAGGCCGCCAAGAATTTGGCGAGTGGCCGCGCCGTGCCGGGCACGACGCGAATCGCGTGCACCGTGCGACGCGCTTTGCCGTGCAAAACGAGGCCCGTTCCCCAGGTCCAAAGCCACGTACCGGCCACCAACACCGCACCCAAAACGTGGCTGAGCGTCGGATAGGACACGGTCCAATCCTCAAAGCGATCGATGACTGCGCCGAGCACACCCAGGTGCGGCAGCACGAGCAATACCAACCCGACCATGGTCAAGATCGTGCGCAGGAATTGCAGCATCATCGGCCGGCCGCTGAACCAGCCCAGCGACTTTTGCAGCGCCGCCATGGCTTCTCCGCGGGTTTGCTCGTCGGACCGGTAGTACAGATGCCCCAAGGTCACCAAGTCCCGCCGCTTCTTTTTGTCGAGACGCTTGGCTTCGGCGCCGTTTTGCATCAATCGGTCGCAGTACTTGGTCACCGCGAGGGAGAGCATCGCGTCCAAGTGATCGGAGCGCTGGACGTTTTCCACCAGCTTGTTGGCGGACTTCTTGTTGCCCGTGG
>JAUHXY010000242.1 GCA_030426785.1 bacterium | reverse complement strand
GTGGTGGCGCTCTGCCACGAGCTCGCCGGAGGCATCACCGGCCAGTCGATCGTCATCGACGGTGGAAGGGTTCAGGCATGAGCGACGAGCCGCGGCCCGAGACGGTCGAACCGGCGGGCTGGAAGACTCCGCGCGGCTACTCCAACGGGATCCTGGTACCGGCGGGAGCCCAACTCCTCTTCGTCGCCGGGCAGATCGGTTGGGACGCGAGCAGCGACGGCATCCTGACCCACGGTGGTTCGGTGGGCAACCTGACCGCGCTGCTGGCCGCTCGGCAAGCGAAGGCCGGGCACGATGTCTGGAGGCAAGGCAACCACGAGTCCTACGCGTTTCTTGCTTCCGCACAAAACCACTACTCCGTCGACCGCGCCGTGCGGTTGATGGGCTGGGGCGCGGGGGGCATCGAGCCGGTGGAGGTCGATGAGAAGTACCGTTTGCGTCCTGCCGCGCTCTCCGGAGCGCTCGGGCGGGCCCAGGCGCGGGGGCGCAAGGTGCTCGGCGTCATCGCGAGTGACTGCACGACCTCAACCGGTTCGTTCGACCCGATCGAGCCCATCGCGGACTTCTGCGAGCAGCACGATTTGTGGTTGCACGTAGATGGCGCGCACGGGGCTTCGTTCTTGCTGCACCCCGAGAGCCGCGCGACCCTTCTCCAAGGCATCCAGCGCGCGGACTCGGTGGTTTGGGACCTGCACAAGATGATGTTGATGCCGGCGCTGGTGACCGCCGTGCTCTTTCGGGAGGGCCGCCGCAGCTACGAGGCGTTCGCCCAGGAGGCCAGCTACCTGTTCGACGGCGCGGACCCGGAAGCCCAGTGGTTCAACATCGGTCAGCGCACCTTGGAGTGCACGAAACGGGGCCTGGGTGCCCCGGCGTACACCTTACTGCGGGCGTACGGCGTGGGCTTCTTTCGCGAATACCTGCAGCGCATGCTCGCCTTGACCCAAACCTTCGCCAGGATGATCCGAGCGAGCGAAGACTTCGAGCTGGCCATCGAACCGCAGGTCAACATCGTTTGCTTCCGGTATCGAGGCCCGGGTTCGCGGGAGCAACAAAATGCGTTGCAGGCGCGCTTGCGGCGAACGGCGATCGAAAGTGGGGGCTTCTATCTGGTGCAAACCCAACTCGATGGTGTGGTTTGGTTGCGCACCACGCTGATTCACCCGTTGACCGATGCAGCGCGGCTGGAAGGATTGCTCCAGTGTTTGCGCCAAGCGGCGCGGGCGGAAGGCGAAACTTAGTGGTCGCCGGACTGCGGCGGATCGGCTGGCGGGTTCGCCTGGGTTGGAAGCGGGGGCAGCGCCACGCGCCCGAGCAGCACTTGTTGTTGGGGTCGCAACCCGCTCGTGTCCGGGTCCTGGGGGAGGGAAGAAGGTTCTTCCATGGTGTCGGGTGCGATCACTTCCCCGAGCATCTCGAGCGGAGGTTCCGCGTTCGGGTCTGCTCCTGCGGGCGGATGAGCATGCACCTTTCCCAGGATTTCGGCGCCCTGGGAGGGCTGCGGGTCCGCGATCAGAATCCCCGGACCAAAAACGGGCGGTGCCTCGGGATCGTGTTCGGGCGCCACGACTCCCATCACGACCGCGTCACCCAGGATCTCCTCGTCCGGCTCGGGCTGGTTCACGGCGACGGGTTCGTAACTCGGCGGCGTGGGATCCTGGGGACCCTCGGTCGAGCGGGAAGGCTGGCAGGCGGCGATCAGTCCGCCGGCGGCGAAGGCGAGACCAAGCTTCTGCAGGGGTGACTTCGGGGTCGGCAAGGGCTCCGGTCGGAATTGGGGTTGTCCCTGTTCGTCCACGACCATGCGCATGCACACCCGCCCGTCGCTGGCTTGGACCAGATCCTCCGCTTCGCGGCGGGTGAGTTCGGCGGCGTTGTGCACGTGCAGGCTGCACTGGCTGCAAAAGCGCTTGCGGTCATCACCGCTGAGTTCTCCCCAAGATTTGGGGCACGGGGTTTGGATGCGCAGGTGCGGTTTTTTCGGGTCGTTCATGCTGTTGCGGGGCTGGGCCCGTTCTCCAGGAATCCCAACGGAGCCTAGCTCTGCTGGCTTGGCGAAACTCCAGATTCCCGCCCCCCCTGACCCAAAGCGAGGAAGCCGTCGGCGCCCTCGCCAGGAAAGCGCCTAGGCCTGCAGCCGCTCCCGCAGCGCTTCAGCGAAAGCGGGGCCCATGGCGGGGCCTTGCTCGGGGTAGAGGTAGGGCTCGATGAGCTCCAACTCCATTACGACCAGCTTTCCGTGCAGGTCTCGCACCATGTCGACGCGCGCGTACAGGGGCGTTTCCGGCAAGGTTTGCAACACCGCCTGCGCGGATTCGCGCTCGTCCGCGCTGGGTTCGTGCACCCGCTCGGACGCACCGTACAGGGACTGCACGCGATAGTCGCCCGCCTGCGGTACTTTGACCAGGGTATGGGAGAGTCGACCGCCGAAGTACACGAAGGAGTACTCTCCCTCCTGGGCCACACTCGGCAAAAAGGGCTGCACCATGCAGGCCCCCGGCGGCAATGCGTCGCTCGAGGGCAGCGGTTCGCCGCGACGGATGCGCGCTTGCCGCCAAGCCCCAGCACCCACCCGTGGTTTGACCACCAATTCTTCCGCATCGAGCGTCGCAAAGGCCGCTTCGATCTCGCGGGGATCGGGGGAAGCGAGCCAAACGGTGGGCACGCTGGGGGCACCCCAGCGGGCTAGGTCTTGCAGGTAGCCCTTGTCCAGATTCCAGCGCAAGGTTTCCAAGGGGTTGAAGACCCGCGTCAGGGCGGCCAGCCGATCGATGCAGGCCAAAAACCGGTCCGCTTGCACCATGTAATCCCATGGGGTCCCGACCACGACCGCGTCGAAGGTCGCGGGGTCCCAGTCATTTCGATTCCAAATCACGGTCTCCAACCGGATGCCGCGATCTGCGCAAGCCGGTTGGAAGGCGCCAAACTGCAGGTCGTGCTCCCAATAGTCCTCTCGACGTTGGGGGGAGCTCTTTTGCATGCAGTCCGCGGAAAGGTAAGCGACGTGAGCCGTCATGGTGGGCTGGTGCAAAGATTGTGGGCTGAGGTCAAGAACTGCAGGACAGCATCGAGCAGCCCGGCTTGGTGCGCGCCCATTCGGGCCGCTTCGCAGCGAGATCCTCGTGCTCGGGCTGTTCTTCGTAGGGCCGTGTGAGCACGCGTTGCAGCCGCTCGAGCGCACCATAGTCCCCGCGCTCCGCATCTTCGATGGCGAGCTGCGCGAGGTAGTTGCGCAGCACGTACTTTGGATTGACCGCGTCCATCGCGGCGCGGCGCTGGTCCGCACTGCGTCCTTCCCGTTGCGATCGCTGTTGGTAGCGCAGCAGCCAGTTTGTCCAGCGCCCCCAGTCGTCCGCGCTCAGCGCTTCGGGGGCGTAGAAGCTGGGTGTTAGAGCCTTGCGCAGGGTTTCGGGATCGAGGGCTTGCCCCACGTCGATCGTCGCCAAACGTCGAAAAAAGATCGTCCAATCGGTTTCCGTGCGTCCGAATTGATCGAGCAGGTCCTGCAGCAAAGCCCCGTCGGTGTCCTCTTGCCAGGCCGTCCAGCCAAGCTTTTCGGCCAGCATGCGCTCCCAACCACGGTCGTAGGCTTCGGTGTAGGCCCCCAGGGCTTCTTGCAGGCCCTCTACGTCTTTGGCCAGCGGCAACACCGCGTTGGCAAGTTTGAGCAGGTTCCACAATCCGATGCGCGACTGGGCTCCAAACGCATACCGCCGTCCACTCGCATCGGTCGTGTTGGGGGTCCAGCTGGGGTCGTAGTTTTCGAGCCAACCGTAGGGGCCGTAGTCGATCGTTAGACCCAAGATCGAAAGATTGTCGGTGTTCATGACCCCGTGCACGAAGCCCACGCGCGACCAGTGCACGATCATGGCGGCGGTGCGCGTGGCGACTTCCCGGAACCAAGCGAGGTAGGTCTCCGGCGGCAACGTTTCGGTGGGCGCCGTGTTGGGCACGAGTTCGGGGAAGTGCTCCCGAATCACAAAGTCGCCTAGTTCGCGCAGTAACTCGTGTTCCTCGCGTGCCGCCAGGATTTCGAAGCTGCCGAAGCGCACGAACGAAGGGGCCACTCGGCACACGATCGCACCGGGCTCCCATTCGGCGCGCCCGTCGTAAAACATGTCGCGCAAGACCTGATCGCCTGTCAACACCAAGCTGAGGGCGCGCGTGGTGGGTACGCCCAGGTGGAACATGGCTTCGCTGCACAAAAACTCGCGCACCGAAGAGCGCAGCACGGCCCAGCCGTCGGCCGAGCGCGAATAGGGGGTCGGTCCCGCTCCTTTGAGCTGCCAGGTTTGCCGAACGCCATCGCGGTCGATAGTTTCGCCGAGGTTGATGGCCCGCCCGTCTCCTAGTTGCCCGGCCCAGTGCCCAAATTGGTGTCCGCCGTAGCACATGGCGTAGGGCTGCATGCCGGGCAGCAGCGTCTGCCCCGCGAGCACGGCCGCGCGATCGTGGCCGTTTGGCCAATCGGGGCCTAGGCCTAACTGGGCGGCCAATGGCTCGCTCCACGCGATCGCTTTGGGGGCCCCAACGGGGGAGGGGTCCACGAAGGAGTAGTGCGCACCGCGCACCGGGCGCGGAGGTCCCGCTCGCTGCGGGTCCGCGCGCAGGCGTTCGACGAAGCGAGCTTGGAACGTCTCCTGCAGCGAGCTGGAAGTCATGCCGTCAGTGTAAGGGCTGCGCGAGGCGGCTCCGAGCCCTTGAGCGCGAGTCTTGACGCAGGTTCGATGCGCTTGGAAGGAATGGGGAGCCGCCGCGTCCAACGGTTCGTTGCGGCGTTTGTTGCCTTTGCGTAACCAGAAGCCGCTGCCCCGCTATGAGAACCCCGCGCGACGGGCTGAGCGCATGCGTATGCCTCCTTTCGGAGTCGTTGCGATCGCCCCGCGGGCCCGAGCGGCCTCTCGTGTACAATCCGATCTCCGTCGGCGCGCTCTTCGCGAGTGCGCGCCGGGGAAGCGCTTTCCAAACCCGTCTGCCCAGGCTCGCCTCGCCTCGCGCCCGACCTGGGAACCAAGCCCACGAAATTTCCTATGGTCGACGTCTCTCCCGCACCCCAATTCACGCAAACCGGCGAGTTCCTGGAGGCAATCCGCAAACGCGTCGGACAGGTCGTCGTGGGCCAAGACGTGGTTGTGGAGCGGCTGTTGATCGCGCTGCTGACCGGAGGGCACCTGCTCCTAGAGGGTGTACCGGGACTCGCCAAGACCCTGTTGGTGGCCGCCGTGTCGAAAACGGTCAGCCTGGATTTCTCGCGCATCCAGTTCACGATCGACCTGTTGCCCTCGGACATCCTGGGTTCGGAGATCTTGGATCAGCGCACCCACGAATTCCGGACGCACAAAGGGCCGATCTTCACCAACCTGTTGCTGGCCGACGAGATCAACCGCGCGGCCCCCAAAGTGCAAAGCGCCTTGTTGGAAGCCATGCAGGAGCGGCGCATTACCATCGGCAACGACAACTACAAGTTGCCCGCGCCCTTCCTCGTGATCGCGACCCAAAACCCGGTAGAACAAGCGGGTACGTTCGAACTGCCCGAAGCGCAGTTGGACCGCTTCATGTTGCTCCACCGCCTCGACTATCCGACCATAGAGGACGAGAAGGAGGTGCTGCGCCGCAACGCCAAGCTCACCATCCAAAAGGACGCGGACGGCGGGGCTTTGGTCAAAACTGAGTTTGATATGCTCTCGGAAGAGCCGGTGGGGGGCAAAGCTGAGATCGCCCAGGCGATGGAGGATGTGCACCAAGTGCATGTTTCCGAGACCTTTCTGGAGCACGTCGTGCAGATCATCGATCGCACGCGCCGTCACCCGGACCTGGAGTTGGGCGCCTCGCCGCGGGCTGGGATTG
>JAUHXY010000241.1 GCA_030426785.1 bacterium | reverse complement strand
CGAGTTTGGACACGCGGTGGCCCTTTCGATCGGCCGGCCCGACGCGGGCACGGGTGAGCGCATCCTCGTGGGCGCACCCGGAGAAGAGTTCATGGGCGATGCGCAAGCGGGCAGCGTCTACGTCTTTGATCTCGTCAACGGTGTGTGGACCGAGAGCGCCTGGTTGCATGCCGATACGCCCAGCCCGGGAGCGCGCTTTGGGGCTGCGGTGTCCCTCGACGGCGACGTGCTCGCCGTCGGTGCGCCCCACGAAGACGGCACGCAACTGCGCCAAGGCGGGGCGTACGTGTTCGATCGGCAGCCTACGACCGTTTGGACGCAAACCGACCACTTCCTCAGCCCGAGTATCGGAGCGGACGAGTTTTTTGGCATCTCGGTGGCCCTGCAAGGCGATCGGCTCGTGGTGGGGGAAAGCGACGATGCGTTCCTGGGAGCCCAAGCCGGCAGCGCCCATTTGTTCACCACCGACCACGTGAGCTGGTCCTTGGAGGCCAGCTTGCTCGCTTCGAACGGGCAGGCCGGCGATCGCTTTGGCGCCAGCGTGGCGCTCGAAGGGAATCGCATCCTCGTGGGCGCCCCGGGGAGCGACGCGGTGGCTATGGATGCTGGGGCCGCGATCGCCTATCGCTACGACACCAACGGCAATATGTGGGTGGAGGACAGCGTGCGGCCTTCGGAGACGGGTCAGCCCGGGGAGCTCTTTGGGGGCGCCGTGGCTTTGCGCGGCCCGGTCGGCCTGGTTGGCGGTATCGGCAACGACGGCCTGGGCACCTTTCCGAATCGCGGGTTGGGCTTCTTCCTGAACCTGTCGGGCGCCGACTGCAACTTCAATGGAGTGCCCGATGCGTGCGATGTGCTCAGCGGCGCGAGTTTGGACTGCAACGGCAACCGCATTCCCGACGAGTGCGAAATCGCCAACCTGATCGAACTCGACTGCAACGTAAACGGCATTCCCGATGCGTGCGAGATCGCCGACGGCTTGGTGGAGGACTGCAACGTCAACGGCGTGCCGGATGAGTGTGACATCCTCGACGGACTGCTCACCGACTGCGACAACAACGGTTTGGCCGACGAATGTGAATTGGCGGATGGGCTGGCCACGGACTACAACGACAATGGTTTGCTCGACGTGTGCGAGGCGGTCGGTATGACCTACTGCTCGCCCAACGCTCCCAACTCGGTGACCACCACCGGCGGAACCCTGCGCGGGGTCGGCCCGGGCCTCGTGAGCGACATGGAAACCTGGTGCGTGGCCGAGGACCTACCGCCCATGCAATTCGCCCTGCTGATCAGCTCGGCGGACCAAGGCCTGATCCCGTTCCCAGGTGGCAGCTCCGGCCTCTTGTGCCTGAGCGGCTCCCTGGGCCGCCACAACAGCACGGTGACCTCTACCGGCACCGAAGGCGTCGCGGTTTTCCCCTTGGATCCCCAGGTCATGCCGACCCCGACCACCCCGATTGCTTTGACGGCCGGCACCACCTACCACTTCCAGGCTTGGTACCGCGACACGTCCCTGCTCGGCCCCACGAGCAACTTCACGACGGGGCTGACGATCGATTGGCAGTGACCTCCTGGGGCCTAAGGGCCGCGACCAACCGATTGGGCGTTACCTAGCGTTCTGCCCGACCTAGGAGAAGGGCCGGGAGCGCTCCCAAAGGCGTTAAATGAACTGTATCGGGTGGATGTTGCTGACGGGTTGGCTCGCGTTCGGCTCGGCGCAAGAACGAGAGTTGCCTTTGGGAGAGGTGCTCGTGGACGTGCGCATCGAGTCGCGGGACCACCGGTCTCGTCGCGGCCAGCCGGTTCCCCATGTGCCGTTCCAGGTCCTGCGCTGGGGCCAGGATCCTCTGTCGGAGCCGTACTTGCGCGGTGCCACCGATGAGGCAGGCGTAGCGACCATTCGGCTTCCCGAGCATTGGTTATCGGAGGTCCACCCGCGAGTGCACATCTTGGTGAATCAGCCAGGATGTTTGCGAACCCAGGGGCACTGGTTGAAGTTGGGCCAAACTTGGTCGCAGGGCAAGCCGGTTTGCCGCTTGGTCGTGCAACCGGGAACCACACGATTCCTACGGTCGGTGGACGCACAGGGGGAGAAGATCGGGGCGCGCATCGGCTGGAGCCTCGTTTCCGACCCAGGGCGTGAGCTTCGCCCAACACCGAAGGTTCAAGAGCGCGGAGGTCCCGGGTGGTCGGCGATTCATTTGGACGAGCCGCAACCCGTGGACGTTTGGGCTTATTCGCCTGGAGTTGGCAGCGCGCTCCTGCGCGACGTACCGTGGGGGCAGGATCCGAACCAACCCATCGTGTTGACGTTGCGTGGCGAAGGCAACCTCGAAGGCCATGTGCGCGATGCGATAGGGCGCGGGGAAGCGAAGTTGAATTTGTTTTTTCGGCTCGTCAATTCGGACATCAAACCTCCCAGGATTTTTGGAATGAACTACTCCAGCCCTGGAAGGGGCTATGGCTCACGGGGTCTGCGATGGGGCACGGTGACAACTGCTGCAGACGGAGGATTTGCTCTACAGGGAATGCAGCCTGGGAGTTACGAGGTCTGGTTTCGGCGTATCTCTCGCAACTCGGAACCTTGGGAGCGTTTGCACGATCAGATCGTGAGCACGGAGAGTGGTTCCCTTGTGATACGTCCGCCCACTCCGAGACTACAAGTTCGACTGCTTGAAGCGGATGGAACGCCCTGGACTAGTGGCTTTGGCCCCAAGCTGCCTGGGTGGAAGGGGCATGCACGAGCCGCTGGTCTACACCTTTGGCCGACCAAACCGGTTCTCATCGTGCACGAGGTCGACTCCTTGGACCCGCAATTCTTGGCATGGTGGTTGGCCCAAGCTACCCGGCATCGGGAGCCCAATGTGGGGCTCTGCGATGTGCCACCTGGAAAGACCTACGTGCTTCAGGTGGTTGGTGGTTCCTTCCTTGGCGAGCCGCAATGGATCTCCGTTGGCGACGACTTGGGGGTCCGCCAAGCGACTGTCCGGGCCGCACCCTCTGCGCCGTTCGGGTCGCTCACAGTGCAGGCACGCGCCGGTTCGCACCAATTGGAAGCGGATTACCCGGAGCCGGATTTCGAGTTGTACCTCGCAGATCTTGAATCCGGATTGCCACTGATAGACCGTGCACCTTGGGAGAAGGGGGATAAGACCTTCACCGTGCCACCGGGTCAGTACCGAGTGGTTCTTCAGGGGCGCGCCTCCATCGATTCGCATCATGGCACCCTCATCAGTCGTCGCTCCTACGGGCGCGTTGAGCGTGTCGTTTCGATCGCTTCCGGACAAGTACAAGAGGAGGAGTGGACCATGGAGCCTGGCGGATTTCTTAGCGTCTCCGTCGAAGGTCATGGAAATGCAAAGGACTGGGAGGCCCTGCTTGCCAACCATCCATCGGTATCCCGCGAAGATCCGGAGTGGGTCAAGTGGAGTCAAAGGGTTCGACTGCGCCTCCATAAACCACAATTTCCATCCGAGCCTGTCTACTTTGCAGCTGTGTGGGGCGAGGGCACATCTGCTCACGGGACCCACCTGTACGAAGAATGGCCCTTCGGAAAAGAAGCCAAGAGCGAAATGCTTCCGACGGGGACATTCACGCTCTGGGCCAGTACTTGGGGAGGCCGCACCGTGACCCAGGAGGTCACCATCCGCCAAGGAGAGACGACTCCGGTCCGGATCGTGATTCCCGATGAGGATTGATCCTTTCTCGATCAACGGTCCAGGGAAACGGAACCGGCACGAGTCGTGCCGGATGGCTTGAAGTGGATATCATAGGCCCGTGACCCTCCCCGACCCGCGCTTCATGACCAACCTGCAGCGGTTGTTGTTGGAGGGGGAGTACGTGGGGACGTACAAGTACGCGCTGCTGATTTCGATCGCGCGCTGGGCGGTGGAGAATCCCCATTGGGAGGAAGGGCGGGAGCTGGATGTAGCTGCCTTGGCGCCGCACTTCTTGGAGTTGTACTGGCCGCAGGCCAAGCCCTTTGCCGTCGCCGATCGGGTTCAGGAGCCAGGGCTGCCTTACGGGGATTGGGAAGATCCAGAGCTGGCGGGGGTGTTGCTGCAGGATCGAGGACAGCGCCAAGCGCGACAGGCTCCGCGCATTCTGAAGGAGATCTTGCGCGCCTATCGGGAGTGCGGTGGGGTGCTGTCGAAGCTCGATCCCGGGGCACGGATCGCTCTCGAACGGTCCGTGCGGAAGACGATTCGGGACATGCCCCTATGGAAGCTGCAGACGCTGCGCTCCAGCCAGAAGCCGGCCGAGGTCCTTTATCACCCCGGTCGCAATGGATACCACCTGCGCTTTGCGCCTGGGGTGGCGGCCAGCTTTGCACACTTCGCCCCTCTGGTCGAAGAGATCGCGCGCTCGGCTTGGCTGCGCCACGTGTTGCGCTCCAATCCCGGGTTGCTCGGCGCTCATGCCCGGGTGGAGTCGTTCCTCTTTCCCGATGCGCGCAACGGTTTGCGCCTCCTGCGTGCCCCACTGCTCGAAGCCCAGGGGGACCGCTGCTTCTATTGCGATGGCTCGCTGCGGCGCTCTATGGCGGTCGATCACTTCTTGCCTTGGGCACGCTATCGCCGCGATTTGGGCCATAACTTTGTGTTGGCGCACCAACGTTGCAACTCCAGCAAGTCCGATACTTTGGCCGGCCTACCCCACTTGGAACGCTGGGTGGAGCGCAACCAGCTCCACGGGGAGGTGTTGGGGAGTCGCTTCGACGATTTGCGCATCCCGCATGACCAGCGCTTGGTGCAACGGGTGGCGACCTCTTTGTACGAGCTGGCGGAAGCGGAAGGCGCCGACCTGTGGTTAGGTCCGGGAAGCATGGCGGTCATTCAACCGGAGTGGCGCCAGATCCTGGGGGCGGTGGGGTGAGAGCTGCCTGCTGCGCTGGTGGCAGGATTCGGACGGGATCCTTGGCCCTAGCCGTTGCGAGCTTCCATGGACCGTTTATCGGTGAAGGAGCTGATGTCGGGCTTTGCGAATCGACTCGGGCGGGAGCGGCAAGAGTTGGTGAGGGGCCAATGGCCCGCGCAAATCGTAAGTCCATAGGTTTCCTCCTGGGCTCTGGGTGTTGGGGATCTCTTGGAGCGAAACTCGCTGCGGCCGGCGTGGGACCGGGCCTCTCGCTGGTGGCGAGGTGGCTTGGGGTTCTGGAAGCGCGAGCTGAAACGTCATCGTGAGTTCCAGATAGTCCAAACATGCCGCCCACGCCCCGGAGAGCTCCACGGTTCCCTCGGGTGTCGCCCAAGCTCCCAACCCTTCGGCGTGCGCCCGGCCGTAGCTGTCGGCGCTGATCCAAACATGACCCTCCGGGGTGATCACTCGCCGCGGTTGCCATTGGGCGAGCAGGCGAAAGGGCTTGAGGGCTGCTAGGGATTGGCTCCCCAAGGTCAGTGGAATCACCTGATGTTCGACCTTCTGCATGGGAATGACAACGGTAGCCGTTCCTGGGGACGTTGCTACCGGACCACCACGCAAGGCCATCTTGGAGCGTGTCCCGTCCGCGCCTTGTTCCCAACGGGTCGCCACGGCCGCCCACTCGTGCGGATGGATTTTGGGAACCCAGATGAGCTTCCAACGGGGCAACCGGGGATCTTGGCCGGGTGGTACGCGCTCCAATTGGAAGTAGGGTGCTGCGCCTTGATGGGGGATGGTCAGGAAGACCTCGAAGGGATCCAACGGGAATCGCTCACCGCGATACTCGCCAAAAACCTCCACGGGTTGCAGTGCAGCGCGCAGCGAAATCGGCGGGCACGTCGTCGTGCCATGTTCCTGGCGGGGCGCAATCGAGATCGGTTCGCTTTCCAATATCAAAGCCTGTTGGTCCGTTTCATTTGGCCCGCTGCTTGCGAGACCCCGCACGGATAGGCGCAGCCGGTGTTCGACGGCCGGCAGTCCCTGGAAGGCAAGGTGATCTTGATCGCGAACAGAGCC
>JAUHXY010000240.1 GCA_030426785.1 bacterium | reverse complement strand
CTCGCGCAGCCCTTGGCTGCCCTTCGAGGAGGTTCGTTGATCCTCGACCACCAAGGGCCGAGTCCGCGCGTGTATTTGAACGCCGAATTCGCCTCTCGCGAGGACGCGCAACTCGCGCAAGAACTGGGCCGCGATGGGCTCAAGGCTTTGCACCGTTGGGGCGCCGAGTGGTTGCGTGGCACCCAGGAGTGGGCCATCGCTTTCGGGGCGGAAGACCGTCGCGACCAACTCCTGTCGGCGCTCGACCATGTGTTGGAGGAGGTGCGCTTGCGACGCACGGGCCCCTTCCTCGAGCTCACGCTCGATCAACACTTCTTCGGAGCGGTGCGCCACCTGCGCAACCTGCAAACCCAAGAAGAACCGAGTGCTCCGGCGCGCCTATCGCAAGTGCAGCGCTAAAAGCTATCCCGCTCAGCGGACCGGATTCGACGGATCCCAAGACTCAGGAGACCCCTGGGGATCCAGGGGTTCCTGGGGCTCCGTTTTGCGCCGACGCCGGAAGGGATTGCGCGCCATCAAGAAGTTCTTACTAGGCATCTCCACCCACTGGTAGGTGAAGTGTGAGAACAGCAGCGTGCCCGCGATCGCAGCCGGAACGATTTGATGCGGCTCGAGGTGCTGAGTGATGCGCGGGTCGTTGAAGAGCACCATCATGCTGGCGTGGGTCAGGTAGACCGAATAGCTGATCGTCCCCAAGTACGTCAGACCATGGGAAGCGCGGCTGATCCATCCTGGTTCGAGCGCAAACCAAATCACCACCAGGGTGAACCAAGGCGGTGCGGCGATCTCCCAAACCCGATGCCCGAAGGACTCGGACAAAACGAGCACGGCCGTACCACCTAGGGCGACCAATTCCCCCAACGTAGCCCAACCGCGGGAGAAGCGCAGCCCTTGCCAACGCAGGTAGCCGCGGTACGCCAAGATGCCGAGCCCAAACGAAGCGATGCCGCGCAAGAGCCCCGTGTTGAAGTATTCGTACAGGTTCAGGTTGTAGGTTCCCAAGCTCCCGTACCCGCGCCACAACAGCACCAGGCTAGCACCCGAAACCAGCGCGATGGCCCACGAGGCGGTGGAACGGTACACCAGCAGGATGAACAACACGTTCACCCAAAATTCCACGGAGATCGACCAACTGGGGAAGTTGAACGTCCAAACCCACTCGCCGTTGGGCGGCAACCCAATGTTGTGGGTCAGGGTCAAGTTTTGGATCAGTGTCGTCCAGTTGTTGTATTGCCCGGCGAAGAAGTCCTGACCCTTAAAAGCCACCAAAACCACGCCGTACATGAAAAACAGCGTGAAGGCGTGCAGCGGCCAGAGGCGGGCCCAACGGCGATAGATGAAGTCCCCCACCCCGATGCGCTCGGGTCGGTAGAGGTAGCTGTGGGCGAGCACGAAACCGCTCAACACCAAGAACAGCTCCACCATCAGGTGTCCCCCAAAGCCTGCGGGAATCGCTTTCGGCTCCAAGTGATAGATCGCCACGATGAGCGCCGCAACGCCGCGCAGGGCGTCGAGAGCTTCAAAGCGAACGGTTTTGGTTTTCACGCAGGGAGGGAAGGGCTTGGGGTCGGTTTGCGGCGGCTCGCAAGCCTACCGGGTCGAACCGTGGCGTACCGCTTCGGATCCCGAGGAGATTCGACTCCTGCCTGGGTCCGCGGTCCGAATCGGAGCGCGAACGTCCTATTCCGGGAGCGGTTCGGGGAAGCGGAAACCCCCTTCGGGCGACCAGGGCAGCGGCACCGCTCGGCGCACGGCGGCGATGGGCAAGTCCCCGTAGCCATGGGGAAACAGCGCGCCGCCGCGGGAGACTTCCCAGCGCAAGCCTTGGGCCGAGCCAGTCTGCCCGAGGTGTGCGACCAAAGCCTCCGTGCTGACCGCCAAGAGCCACACCTCCGTTTGCCCTGCAAAGTGCTTGGCGGCCGTCTCTCGCACCTGTTGGGCGGTGGAGTAGTGCACGTATCCGTCGCGCAGATCGACCGCTGATCCGCGAAAGGTCCCAGCGGCTTGGGCGTCGCGCCACTCGTCGGCGCTCAACAGTTTGTAGATCGTGGACGCTTCCGTCATGGCGCCGATGGTAGGTCTTCGCCCATCCAACCGGCCACCCATCTGGGCAGAACTTCGGACGCGGAACCCTCCAGGAACTGGTCTTGGGGGGCTAGGTTCTCGGGCCGCTCCAGCGCGTTGACGAAGGTCCGCGCTCCCAATTGCCGCGCCGCATGCAAGAAACCCGCCGCGGGCCACACCGCGCCGCTGGTCCCACACGCTAGGAAGTGCGTCACGGTCTGCAACGCCGCTTCGATTTCACCCATGCCCATGGGGATTTCGCCAAACCACACGATGTGCGGGCGCAAGCGCGGGAAGTCGCACTCGGGACAAGGCACGAAGTCGAAATCGAAGTGTTCGCGGTCTTCGGTCAGGTGCCCGCAGCGCTCGCAGCGCAGCTTGCACAGCTCGCCATGCATGGGCCAAACGTTGGAGCCAGCCCGTTGGTGTAGGTCATCGACGTTTTGCGTGACGAGGGTACAGCGCGCCCCCACGTCGTTCAGGTGCCGCTCCAAGCGCGCGAGAGCGTAGTGCCCGGCGTTGGGTTCCACTTCGAGCAAGGCGCGCCGACGCATTTGATAGAAACGCCACACCGTTTGAGGATCCCGGGCCCAGGCCTCGGGGGTCGCCACATCCTCGACGCTGTGCCCTTCCCAGAGCCCGCCTCCCCCCCGAAAGGTGGCCAGCCCCGAATCAGCACTGATGCCCGCCCCCGTCAAGACGACCCAGTGCGCGCCAGCCTGCAGGGAATCCGGAGAGCTAGGCATGGGTTTGGGCCGCTTGGTCCGGAGAGGGTTTGGAGGAGGGGTCGGATCGCTGAGCGAACGGGTTGCGCCGCAACATCCAGCGCTGGGCGCGGCGCTCGACCAGTTGGTAGGTAACGTGTGAGAAGAACAACGTCACGATCAACGTCCACGGCCGAATGTCGTTGGGTTGCAAGTCCGCCCGCAACCAGCCGCGATCGACAAACCATTGCCGAAACTCGAGGTCGTTGAACAGAATGTGGATGCCCGCGTGATTGAGGTAGACCGAAAACGAAATCACGCCGAGGTATGCCAAGGACCGGGACGCGCGGCTGAGGTGGCCCCACTCCAAGGCATAGACCGTGATCACGAGCAGGAACCACCAAGGGGAGTAAGCCTGCAACCACGGCACCCCCCACTGGGCGACGAACAAAAAAGCGATCAATCCCGCTAGCAGTACGGCTTCGACAGCGGTCGCCCCCCAAACCGGCCAGGGCTTGGGGCGAGCGCGCAACCGCAGAAAGAGGCGATACGCGACAATCCCAAGCGGGAAAGTCGACATTCCGCGCACAAGCCCCGAATTCAACCAGCCGAAGATCGGCTCGTTGTAGGTGTACAGGTTCCCCAGCGCGCGCGCCCGAAAGTTCACCCCGAGGATCGCGAGCCCCAGGGCCGCGAACGCCAACAAAGCCCAGCTCTTGGTCGACTTGTAGACCACAAAGATGAACGCGATGCTGACCCATAGCTCGACCGAAACCGACCAACTCGGATAGTTCCAGCTCCACACGTATTCCCCCGTGGGTGGCAATCCGATGTTGTGGGACAGCAGCAGGTTTTGCACCAACGTGGTCCAGTTATTGAACGGCCCGAGGAAAAACTCCCCTTTCGTGCCGTACACGATCACGCCATACATGAAAAACAAGCTGAACACGTGCATCGGCCACATGCGCGCCAATCGACGCCAGATGAAGTCTTTCGCGCCCGGCCGTTGCCCGCGGTAGAGGTAGCTGTGTGCCAGCACGAACCCGCTCAGCACCATGAACATCTCGATCAAGATGTGAGCCCCAAAAGGCACCTGCAGGTTGTGGATGTGCACCGTGGCGACCAAAACGCAAGCCAGGCCCCGTAGGGCATCGAGGGCTTCAAAGCGTTCTTTCTGGGCGGTCAATAGACGACGACGGTTCAAACCCTAGGGGGGCGAGGTGCGAGGTTCCCAAGTGGGGCGGAACGAGGGGGCGCCCCCGCGCAAGACGGCATGGGGCCAGGAGGGCGTTGGTTCCTAGGAAGGATGCAATGGAAGCTGCGCTAAGGTATCCCAGGAGCCGTCTGGGACGCAGCCACTCTTCCTTTTGTTCTCTGATTCCTTCCCGCTTGCCGCAAGAATCGTCGCAAACCGGCTCGCTCGCAGGGGATTGGGGGGCGGCGCACAGAATCCGCGGACAGGGCTCCGAGAGATAGAGACGCCGCCGACCAGAGATTCAGGAGTCGCTATCGGCGCCCGACACCAAGCCCGGTTCGACGGCACTCGATGCCCGCCAGCGGTCTCGCAGCCTGCGCGGTCCCACCAGGATGTCATCGAGGATCCAGTAGAAGCACGGCACCACCACGAGGATCAAGACCGTCGCGACCGCCAAGCCGAAGAACAGCGAGATCGCCATGGGCTGCAAGAACTTGGCCTGTCCTTGGGCAAACAGCGCTAGGGGCATGAGGCCGAGCATGGTGGTCAACGTGGTCAGCAGGATGGGCCGGAAGCGCAAGCGCCCCGCATCCAACAAGGCCTCTTCGACGGTCGCCCCTCCGCGGCGGCGCACGTTGGCAAAGTCCACCAGGATCAACGAGTCGTTCACGACGACCCCCGACAGGGCCAGGGCTCCGATCATCGACATGATCGAGACGGAGACTCCCATGACCCAATGTCCGAGAAACACACCCACCAGCCCGAAGGGAATCAACCCCATGATGACAAAGGGCTGCGCGTAAGAGCGAAAGAGGGCTCCAAGGATCCAATAGATGATCGCTAGGCTGAACCCACTGGCGATCAGCAGGCTCTGCACCGAGCGGGAGCTCTCTTCGCTCTCGCCCTTCGGGGTGATGCTGTAGCCCGGGCGACGCGTGTTCAGATCCGCGTGCGTCGCCAAGATGCCCTCGACGATGTCCGCCGCGTTGCCTTTGTTGCGATCCACACCGGCCACGATGCTGACCGAGCTCACTCGATCCAGGTGCGTGATCTCCATGGGGCCGCGGGACTCCTCTGTTTCCACCACGCGGCCCACGGGAATGCGATCGCCACTCGGCAGGGGCAAGGTGCGATCCAGCAGGGCGTCGCGCTCGTAGCGCACCCTCTCCGGCCACTTCAAGCGCACCTCCACATCGTCGCCCCCACGTCGCAACGAACCGACCACCTGCCCCTCCAAAGCGCTGCGCAGCTCCGAACTCAACCGCGCCCGATCCAAGCCCAGTCGCCGCCCCTCATCGTTCAAAGCCAATGCGAGTTCTCGCTTCCCGTCCCGCAGGTTGTCGCGGATTCCGCGCGTGCCCGCGTAAGTGGCCAACTCCGTGCGCACGTCTTGAGAAAGCGACCGCAAGACGTCGAGATCCGGCCCGCGCACGATCAACTCCACCGCCTTGCCGCTAGGCCCGGAGTCCGGCGGCAGGACCTCCAAACGTTCCCAAACGGGCTCGAGCGGCAGCAAACGCTCCCGCATGAGTTCCATCATCTGCAGGGAGTTGCGCGTGCGGCCTTCCCCTTCGTCCAACTCGACCCACACCTGCGCTAGGTGGGACCCGACCGAGTAGTTGGACAGGTCGGGAGCCGACACCCCGAGCAAGGTGTGTACGCTGAGCACATCGCTGGCGGGCAGGTCTTGCGCGATCGCTTCGACCTGGCGTGCCACCCGTGCGGTTTCCTCCAAAGGCGTGCCCGGCGGCATGTCGACTGCCACGTAAAACATGGTGGTCTCGAAGTCGTCGAAAAAGCGGAACGGCAGGTGGTGGCGCGCCAAGGTCACGACCACCAAAGCCGCCGCGATCGCGCTGCCCACCGTGGCATAGCGCCAATGAAGGCAAAAGCGGACGACCCGCAGATAGCGATCCCGCCAGGGCAAGAACCACGCCCGCGCGGGCTTTTCTTCGGCGTGGGAGCGCGGCTTCACCCAGTGCGCGA
>JAUHXY010000239.1 GCA_030426785.1 bacterium | reverse complement strand
CTTCCACGAGACGCTGAACAAGGATCGCCAGCCCTACCGGATCAATTTCGGACGGCCGATCGCGGCAAAGTCGCTCTCGACGAACTCCAACGAGGCGATCGAGGAACTGAAGGCGGAGACGCTGAAACTCGGCGGGCGGCATGCGCCGACGGTCTCGCTGGCGGAAATGACCCGTCGGCCGCGTTGGGTGCGTTCGACCCTCTCCGCCTGACCGGACATGCTGGAGGCCGCTGACGCGGCCTGCCTTCGGCGAGGATATTTGCAGAAAGATGATGGCCGGCGCGCGCATCGGTTACGCCATCGCCCATCCCGATCTGGTGACCGCGTTCCACAAGGTTCGCAATCACTTCGGCGTCAATCGCATCGCGCAAGCGGGCGCCTTGGCGGCCCTCGCCGACCACGAGTACCTTGCGCAGGTCCAACGGGAGGTGACCGCCGCCAAGCAGCGCATCGCCGCCATTGGCGCGCGCTGGGGATACCCAGCCTTGCCCTCCGCCACCAACTTCGTCGCCCTCGACTTGGGCCGCGACGGCGATTACGCCCGGTCCGTGGTGCAAGGCCTCGCCGCCGAGGGCGTGTTCATCCGCATGCCTTTCGTGGCCCCCCAAGACCGCTGCATCCGCATCTCCGCCGGCCCCGCAGAGGAGCTAGACCGCCTCGAGCGGGCTTGGCAGCGCATGCACGAGCGCGCGTAGTAGGCCTGCTACTGATAGACTGCCTGTGGTTCGGGGACCAGCACCCGAGGGCAATGCGACTTTCATCATGCAAGCTTCAGACCATCCAAACCGAATGCTGGACAAAGTACTAGCGATCACGACTCGTGCCAGACAGTCCAACGTCTGGTTCCACATGTTGCACAATCAACCCGATGCCTTGACCGTCGTTCTGTATGCCCCGGGAGTGACTTGGGAAGTCGACGTCCATACCGATGGGGAAGTCGTGGTGCAGAAGTTCTTCCACGATGGCGAATCTTTGGGCGAAGAGAGCCTCGAGGAATTATGGGCGGATACGTAGGATTCTCCTGCACAAAATCAACGAGGGGCGCTCACCGATGTGGGCGCCCCTCGCAGATCGGATCAGCGATCCTTTAGAACGTGACGGTAATGCCGTTCGAGAAGTTCGAAGCGCCGCCCGCCTCTCGGTGCCAGAGCTGGAAGTGCCAGGTCTCGCCAGCTTGGATGTTGCCGAAGCCGGGGATCGGCACGTTGAGCGGCACGTCGTACCCGGAGCCTACAGTCGAAGTACCCGGCAAGTTTTGCAGCACGCCGGAGGCGTCGAATTGACCGACCGAGTTGAGGTTGCCACCGGTCACGTTGTAACGACCGAATCCATTGCCGCCGGAAACCGCTAGGCACAAGCGTCCTTGGCTGATCACGATGCCCGGATCGCTGGGGGCCGTGCCGATCAGGAAGTAACCAAACTCGCCGGGAGGACCGGCCGTCGCTTCCAAGTGCAGGTCGCTGCCCACCCCGGTGCCCATCGAACCGTTCAGGGTTGTGGAGGCTCCCGTCGAGTTGGGATCCATCGGGTCGCAGAAGGTGTCAAAGCCGGTGCCTCCGCAGCCTGCCCACGCCATGATCTCCATGTCGGTGATGGCGCGACGATAGAAGCGGAAGTCGTCCATTTGGTTGCCCGGCTCCATCGAGGACAGGTAGTCCATCACCTCGAAATCGGGGGAGGTTGCATCGATGCCTGTGCCCGGGTTGGTTTGCGGGACGGACAATTGCAGGACTCCATCGAGGTAGCCCCGGACCTCCGGAACGGAGGAGTCATGGACCCACACCACGTGGGCCGAACCGGTGAAAGGCGCACCGCCAGCAATGGTCACATCGCCACCCATCAGGGTGCGTAGCATGATCCCTTCCGCAGTCGCAGCTCCTCCGCTAAAGCATCGGAATCCACCGGAAGAACTACTCCCGAAGTAGTACTGCGTGCCGGTTTGCATTTCGACGCGGGCTAGGTGGAAACCGACCGACCAGTCACTCAGACCCAGGTCCATCTGCCATCCCGTGTCGATGTTCGTGGTGGCCCCGTTGGAAAAGGCCGAGTTACCGGACGGGCAAATCGTGCTGGGTCCAAACGACACGTCCGCATTGGGCGTGCCGTTACCTACACCTGGCACGGCCGTGTTGGTGGCGTCGTTGGTGTCAAAGGTGTAGTGGATGATTTCGGGGGCTTGTGCGCACAGTGGAGCGGTTAAGCCCGCCAGAAGCGCTAGGCGGAGGGCAGATTGTTTCATGAGTGGTAGAGGGTTGCGGGCGCCCAGAGAGGAGCCCGTGCAGGAGTTCGCTAGGATAACCGATCCTCGCCATTTTGAACGTAAAGCTTGCTACGACCCATTTCGGTGCAATGGGGGCGACTTTGGATCGAAGAGCCCGTTTCAGAGCGATACGTCTTGATGAAACGAGGTCGGAGCGAAGCTCCACCCCGGCGGGGACCGCAAAGAGCATTTACCGGCGCACCGGCAAGTGACAAGCCAGCTCGAAGTGTTCCATGCCATGCGCGAAGGGGCGGCCGACCCAAGCCTCGAAAGCGGGCTGGTCGTCGGGCTCGTAGCCACTGGAGGGCAGCCAGGTGTCGAAGAGCCAATCGATGGCGCGCTGTTCGAGCTCGATGTCGCCAGCGATGGGGACCTCGGCGACGGTCATGGGAGGGAAGTCAAAACGGCCAACTTCTCCGTCTGGAACGTGATGCCGGGCATCAGGCGGCAGGACGACGGCTACGTCGTAGCGGCAGTCTTTCAATTCCACCAAGGTCGGATCCTCCCACATGTAACCGAGCCAATCCCCGTCTCCCAAACCGCGCGCGTCGGCCCACTCCATCAAGCGATAGCAGGCTTGCGTGACGCGGTCGGGTTGGAAGGGATCGAGCACGCGTAGGTAGGCCACGGTCCGCGCGGGAAGGTCGCGTAGGGTGGCGACGAAACCATCGGGATTCTCGCCGCGCGGTAGGCGTTCGAGGCGCACGCTTTGGTCGTGTTCCGCCATCGAGCTGCTGAGTTGGTCACGATGGCTTTGCCGATAGGTTTCGATGTCGAACACGCTCGGGGGCACGCCGTAGCGAGCCTTGAAGCTGCGCGAGAAGTCCGACGAAGACGAAAATCCGCAATCCAAGGCGATGTCGGTCAACGATCGACCCGGTGCGTGCGACATGAGAAACAGGGCGCGCTCCAAGCGTTGCCGTTTGACGAATTGGTTGAGGGTTTCGCCCAGCAAACCGCGAAAGATGCGGTGAAAGTGGAAGGGCGAAAACGCGGCCACCGCCGCGACTTCGTCCAGGGTGAGCGGCGCGGCGAGGTTGCGGACGATGTAGTCGATCGCCAGATTGGTGCGCTCGACGTAGTCCTTGGGCGGCTCGCCCGCAGGGTCCGTTTTGGGGGTGTTTCGCAAGATTTGGCAAGCCGGATCGGCCTTGGCACCGCATGGTAAGGCTTCCTGTGGGGGGCGCTCGACCCCTTGCCGGGAACCTCTCCCAAAGTCCAAATCCAGTTCGCTCCCCCGGCGGAGAGCCCTTTGGCCGCGACGAGGCCTGGCTAGATTCCGCCCAAACGTCCTGCCCCACTTCGATCCTCAAACCATGAAACTCCTCCCCGCCCTGACCGCCGCCGCCGGCTTGGCCGTGCTCGCCGTGGTCAGCACCTCCCACACCGATCCCCTGCACGCGCAAACCCCGGAAAAGAAAAAACCCATGGAAGAAACGACCGCCGAAAAGCCCAACCCCATGCCCTTGGGCAACTTCTCCGTCAGCTTGGCGGTCAAAGACATCCAAGCGTCCAAGGCCTTTTACGAAAAGCTCGGCTTCACCGTATTCGGTGGCAAGATCGAGCAGAATTGGCTGATCTTGCAAAACGGCACCACCACCATCGGGCTGTTCCAAGGCATGTTCGAAGAGAACATCATGACCTTCAACCCCGGTTGGGATCATAAGGCGCAGACCCTTAAGGAATTCAAGGACGTGCGCGAGCTCCAAGCGATGCTCGAGGAGCGCGGAATCGAGTTTGCAACCAAAGCGGACCCGAAAACCGATGGCCCCGCCAGCTTTGTGATCAGCGATCCGGACGGCAACACGATTCTGTTCGATCAGCACGTGCCGAAACCGAAGTAAGGGACCGGCGGAAGCCTCTCCAAAACAGCGCGCCCTCTCGGTCCCCCGGACCGGAGGGCGCGCTTCTCATGCCTGCCAATCTCCGTTTCTGAGACGCTTGTCCTACAATCGGGCAGGCGCCCTCGAATCGTCGGGATCCCAATCTTAGGGGCGTTATCCTAAAGACCGCTCTCTTCCCGCCCCGCGTCCCCCTCCAGGAGTACCCATGCTGCGATCCATCCAAGCACAAGACCACATGACCAAGAATCCCGTCACGGTCAAAGCGGACACTCCGATCTTCGAAGCGATTCAAAAGCTGCTCGATCGCAGCATCTCCGGGGCCACGGTGGTCGACGACGAAAACCGCGTGATCGGCGTGATTTCCGAAATGGATTGTTTGCAAGCCATTCTGAGCGGTGTGTACCACGGCGACGCGGGTGGCAAAGTCTCCGAAATCATGAGCACGGAAGTGGAGACGGGGGATCCGGATGCGGGCGTGCTCGCCATCGCGCAGCAACTCATCGACGGCCACCGCAGGCGATTGCCGGTCGTGCGCAACGGCAAGTTTGTGGGCCAATACAGCTGCCGCAGCATCTTGCGCGCGGTGATCGAATTCGCAGGCAAACCGCAAGCGCCCCAGGGGCACTGATCCGCACCGCCCTATTGGATCGTGCCCTGCTGGCGCAGGTACGCCACGATCTGATCGGCCGCGTCTTCCGCGCTAAGCTGGGTCGTGTCCAAGCGGATTTCGGGTGACTCCGGGGCTTCGTAGGGGGAGTCGATGCCTGTGAAGTTCTTGAGGGCTCCCGCACGCGCTTTGGCGTAAAGCCCTTTGGGGTCGCGCTGTTCCGCGACGCGCAAGGGCGTGTCCACGTGCACTTCGACGAATTGTCCGTCCTGCACCTTGCTGCGCGCGAGCTCCCGCTCCGCCCGGAAAGGCGAAATGAAGGACACTAGCACCACCAGCCCCGCATCGACCATCAGGGCGGAAACCTCGGCGATGCGGCGGATGTTCTCGACCCGGTCGGCGTCGGTGAAACCCAGGTCGCGGTTGAGGCCGTGCCGCACGTTGTCACCGTCCAGCAGATAGGTGCGCACGCCTTGGGCGTGCAACTTGGACTCCACGATGTTGGCGATGGTGGACTTGCCCGACCCGGACAGACCCGTAAACCAAATCACGCCGGGTTGATGGGGGTTGAGGGCGCTGCGTGCGGCTTGATCGACGCGCACGTCCTGCCAGTGGATGTTGTGGGCCCGGCGCAAGGCAAAGTGCAACAAGCCCGCCCCAATCGTGTTTTGGGTGAGCTTGTCGATCACGATGAAGCCCCCCATATCCCGATTCTCCCGATAGGGGTCGAAGGGAATCGGGCGATCTAGGCGCAGGTTGCAGACCCCGATTTCGTTCAAGCGCAACGTATTGGCCGCGTGCTGATCGAGGGTGTTCACGTCCACGCGATACTTGGGTTGCCCCAAGGTCACCCCGACCACGCGCGCGCCGATCTTGAGCAAGTACGGACGCCCCGGCAGCATCTCGTCCTCGTGCATCCACACGATGTGGGCTTCGAACTGATCGGCCACTTCGGCGGGGGAGTCGCCCGCGCAGATCACGTCGCCCCGACTGGCATCGATTTCGTCGGCGAGGGTTAGCGTGATCGATTGGCCGGCCTGCGCGACTTCCAAATCCCCGTCCATGGTCACGATACGCTCCACGCGACTCGTGGTGCCGGCGGGCAAGACGCGCACGGCGTCGCCCGGCCGCACTTGGCCGCCCACCACGCGGCCCGCAAAGCCGCGGAAGTCCAAATCGGGCCGCGTGACCCACTGCACGGGCATGCGGAAGGCCGATTCGCCGGACAGATCGTCCACGGGCACC
>JAUHXY010000238.1 GCA_030426785.1 bacterium | reverse complement strand
AACTCAAGATGGGCTTCGCAATATTCGGTCGCGACCTGGCGTGTCACTCACCGCTTCGGAGACGGATCCCTTCGTCAGGGTGATTCCCCACCTCGCGTTCGTTACGGGGACCTGATTCAGGGGATGCGCCCGATCGAACAAGGCGAGCAACGTTACGAGTGGGTTGTACTTGATAAGGACTAACCGGGGAGGGCCAACCAATCGCGTCCGAAGCTGAGGTAGCCGCCGTAGTGACCGGTGATGCCGACGAGCAAAGCGAGGGCGAGGAGGGCTGGGAGGCGCCACTTGGGGGCGCGGCGGCCGAAAGCCAGGGTGAAGCAAGCGAGCACGACGACGGCGATGCCGAGCCAGCGGTGCCAGAAGAGGTCGTCGCCTTGGTGACTCGTGTTTTCGGCGTGGATCCAGCCCAGGGCAGCGGCGGGAAGGCAGGAGAGGGTGCCCATCGCCAGCAGGAACCACGCGGTTTGCAGGTGGTGGGCTTCCCGGCGCCAACGGCCCAACAGTTCGGCGACGGCGGCCAAGGTCAACAAGGCGATCGGGAAGTGCACCGAGATGGGGTGGAAGCGGCCAAGGAACTTCGGCCACGGCGCGTTCATCCAGCCCTCGCTCTTCGGCGTACGGCCCGACCGCGGCAAAGTGGTTTCGGCCGCGGATGCGGATTCGTTGCCGTCGGCTTCGCCTGGTGCGGAATCCGATGGGGCGACTTCCGGATCCTGCATTGCTTCAGAGCTTTCAACTTCCGGAGCGGGATCCGGCTCGGGTAGCGTCCCCTTCGGCGCTGGCAGGGCTGCGCCGGCCTGGATCCAGTCCGCAATCCACTTCTTTTCCTCGTCGGTGAGCGGACCGCCTTCCGCGTCGGACGGCGGCATGTCGTCAAATTCGATCGAGAGGTACAAGTCCGACGCGATCGGGTCACCGGGGACCACTAGGGATTCGTGCGCGAGCGTGGACTCTAAATCGGCGGCGTCCTCCCATGCTTTGATGGCTTTGGGTTCTTCACTGTCCGGTCGATGGCAGTCCGCACAGCGCTGCACCAACAACTCGGCGACGCGCTGCGCGAGTTGGGGGTCGACGGGGGTCTCTTGGGCGTGAGCCGGGGAACTTTGGATCCCGGCGGTGAAGGCGAGCGCGAGCAAGAAGGTGCGAGGCATGGGGCCAGCATTGTAGTTAGGCCGCCAGAGCTCGCAAGTTGGTGGGCATCCTGACGGGACCGAATCCCTTGGAACGGTGCGATCCGTGTGGTCTCTTGCCCTCCGCCTCGCGGTTAGAGCTTGAGTTTCACTTCCACCCATTCCTCATCCAATCCGATTCGGAATGGTAGCGTCTTGGTGCGCGGCTCCGCCCGATTCGAGCGGTCCTCCGTCGTGATTTCTAGCCGGTAGGTGCCTGGCAGAAGGGCGGTCGCTTCGAAGCGACCGTCCGAGCCCACTTCTCCCTCGACGAGAGGGTCGGGGACCCAGTCATCGCTGCCGCGGTGATCGAACCAACCGAACAACGTAGCCGTGAACCGCTCGTCAGATCCCCGATAGATCGGCCGGTTTCGCTTGCGCGAACGTCCCGCCCACAAACGCGCTTCGTGCGTGGGCACGCGCACCAGGTAGACCGTTCCTTCGGCGGTTGGATCGATGCGAACCTGCCGAGAAAAGGGCGCCGGCCCGGGACTCAGAAAGATCGGCTCGTCCCCGAACACGAACAGGTCGATGCGACCCGCGATGTCCGCGTGGCCGACCTGTACGCCCTCCTTCCAGTCGGCCACGCCTTGCACCATCGCGTGGGGCACGGGGCGTCCACGCAGATCCACGCAGTGGATCTGCATGCGCCGTGGCAGGACTTCGAGGGTCAAATCGATGCGGCTCGCGTCGAGGGTGAGCGCTCCGAGGCCGAGCACGCCTTCCCCCCCGCGATTGGCCCAGTGCAATCGGCCGCTGCGATTCGCGGAGTCTTTGGCGTAGGGCAATTCCAGGTTCTCGCCGTGCCGAACCTTCAAGTCGACGGTGACTTCCCGGTAGGGGGTGTCCTGGGACTCAAAGGTCCAACGCAGGTCGGGAGCGTGCCGCAAGACCGCACGTTTGTAAGAAGTATCCGCACCGCGCATGACGCACAGCTCTAAGTCATCCTCCACTTGGAGTACGTCCCTCTCCGGATCCCATGACAAGTACAGCTGGGCGCGATGCCAAGATCCGGCGTCGAAGGTGGAAGTCACCACGTATTGCCCCGGGTAAGGCAGTTCGACGCTGGCTCGACTCAAGGCGCTGCGCACCCAAGGTTGGTCCACGCCCGGAAACGAGAGCTTGCCAAGGTCGAGATGCTCGATCTGCGTCAACCGGCCGGTACTGGCCAGCGAGCCTAGTTCGAGTCGCCGGGGGTCTTTCGGTCGAGGCTGCAAATCCACCGAGGGGCTAGACCAGGCCAACCAATCATTTGGGTGCGTTCCTTCGATTACGGTGAGCCGTGTTCGTACAGCTTCCATTCGAATCCCATGAGTCTTGAGCGCGACTTTGGTCTGCGGAACGCAAAGGGGAAAGTTTTTGTCCACGGGAACGGTCCAGTGAAAGTCGCGACCAGCCGTCGCTAGCCCAGTGGGGACCAGCGTCAAGGCGTCTTCTTGATTGCGAGCCCACTGAGACCATAGGCCGTTGATGTTCAAAACCGCCCATTCTGTGCCCCAACTGGGTTCCAGAATCGTGACGCTGTGCATCACCCCAGCCCGCAGCGAGAGGTGTTGGGGCCAAAGCAGATCGGAGGTCGGTTGTAGTTTTGGGGAGGAGGGTAGGAACAGGGTCCAAGCGTAATCTCCCGGTGGAACGTACATTTCCACCTCTCCCTTCTGACTGCGCGCGCTAAAGTACTTTCGACGCGTCGTCTTGCGGTCTTCCAAACAGAGCACAAAAGCCGTGCGGCTGGCCCGGTCGACATGCCGATGCATCGAGAAACGCAAGCCGGCAGAGCGCGTGCAACGCACCAAGGAGCGTTCGCGCAAGGGGTCACCCGGTTCCTGATGGAGGAGTTGGATCTGCATGGCGGGATCCTCCGATTGACACCCTAGGAAGCCGTAAGCGGGGTCCGCGTATTGGGGAGGGATGGTCCATTGCCCCGTTTCCCCCGAGTCAACCTTCAGCGAGACTCGCTGCTCTCCCAGGCGGAGCCACAGCGTGGCCTTCAATGCTTGTTTCGGCGCGCCATACTCGTCGATCACCGCCCAAACGATCTCGGGGCGCTGTACGATCTCGCGATACTTCGCCGGAGGACTCGATGGAACCTGCTGAGGACGGGTTGAATGCGTGCGCGTGTCGCCCTGCGGGCCGAGCGCGGGCAGGGACCCCGTTTCGTGGTCGGAAATGGCGGAGGCGCGCAAGTCCGGACCTTGGAAGGCCTCTGGGTCGGGGCCGGTTGGAGCGTGACCGGGAGCAAAATAGGGACTCTGCACCAGCCACGCGAGCCCGGCTAAGAGCAGCAAGAAACAACCAAGCGCTGCTACGTTTCGTCGATGCTTTCTTGGGGAGACCATGAACGATTCCAACCGTCAAAGAGTGCTTCTACGGTGGATCGTCACGCAGGTTTTCAATGGGCTCCTCGGAAAGTGTAAAAAGGTCACGAATTCCGGTTCGGAGGGCGGCTCAGGCCTTCTACGGGACGGTGCCGTGGGTTAGCGAGCCGATGCTCCAAAAGCGGCCAGCTCCTTCTCCAGGATGGCGCGTTGTCCAGGCTCCATCGTCTGACGGGTTGCATCGATCATGTGCAGGAACCAAGCCTGCTCTTTCGCCGAGACAGGGCAGCCGATGTTGAGCGGGCCTTGGTCGGTGGGGCGGTCGGAGCTGATCAGAACCTTGCCCTGTGCATCGGTGATCGCCAGCCAAGGCCAAGTACCCGTCGCTTCACCGCGCAGTTGTCGCGCGAGTTCGACCCCGTGCTGGTGGCGCTTCTCGTCGATTTTGAGCAGGACATAGTCTCCCTCTAGGGCCCGAACGACACCCTTGCGTGCCAGCAAAGCTTCGAGTTCCCAGGACCACCCGGAAAAAGGATCCGCGAGGTGTACCAAAACCCGTTGGTTCTTCTTTTGAGCTTGTTGCAGGGCTTCGTCCCAGAGCCGCTTGGCGTCCGTCGGTGGAACGCGGTGCTTCGTGAGGAAGGCAACGAGTGGATCGGTGTCACCGAACGAGTTGCGTACCCAGTCTTTGATCTTCAGGTGCCCCAGATGCCGCCCCTTCGCATCCATTGCGCTGAGTGTGAACCCCGCTGCCCTTTCCCCTTGCACGCCCGAAGCTTTGGCTAGCTCGGGGTGCAATTCGGGCAGCAGGTGCAAAAATTCATACTCCATCGTGAGCATCGTGTTCCACTCGGGCGATGCACGCCGTACCTCGTTGAAGGCCGAGGCACGTTGCGCGTTGCCCCACAAAATCAAAATGCGTTTGTCTTTGCGCTCTGCCGTTTGACCCGCTTGGAGCAAGGCGGGGTGCAGGCCTGCCGGTTCTTGGAGCAAGGCTTGTACGGCCCGCTCGACCTCGCGATTTGCCAAGTCGGCAAAACGCAGTCGCCCAGATCGATCTACGAGGTAGTAGTCAGGGTTGCCATCGACGCCAAAGGCCCGCTTCGTTCGATCCTGCAGGTCCGCGGCGATGGGAAAGGGGATGCCGGACTTCTTCGCGAACGCTTCCATCTCCTCCGCACCCTTTGTGCTGTGAATGCCCAAGACGACCAGCCCCTGGTCGGCGTAGCGCTGGCTCATGTCGATGAGCCCGGGCAGCGCTCTGCGGCACGGGCCTCACCAAGTCCCCCAGAAATCCACCAAAACCACTTTGCCGCGCAGGGCTTCCCACGAAACGTCGTCCGCCGAAGCATTCATCCAAGGTCCGACGCGTAACGCGGGCGGCGCTTTCCCTTCCAGCATGTCCTTATAAGCCCGCTCGCCTTCACGGCGGAAATCGTCTTGCCCCGCGCCGGCCAAGCCCGTCAAGAGCGCCAGGATTGCGGCCATCCAAAGTTTGGTCATGCCACCATTGTGATGCAGCGCCGCCAGGTCGCAAGGGCAACGCACCCCTTCGAGGCAGCCCGCACCAAAACGGGTCTTGGAGCACCGGGCTGGCTTTGGAATCCGTATGCTTCGACTCGTGGGCCTCACCCGACAGCAACTGAAGCGCAGCCTGGATACGGTGGCGCGCGGCGACCGGCGCTTCGCGAAAGCCCTGCGCGCCACGGGGTATCCGGAACCGCGGCGTCGTCCGAGAGGGTTTGCGACCCTGTTGCGCACCATCGTCGGACAGCAGGTCAGCGTGGCGTCCGCGAACGCGATTTGGGCGAAGCTCGAAGCGCAGCTGGAAGGCGATTGCGAAGCCCACCGGTTGGCGGCGCTGTCCGAAGAGAATCTGCGCGCGTGCGGGCTTTCTCGTCAAAAGCAACGCTATGCCCGCTCCCTTGCGCAGCACGTCCTGGATGGCGAGCTCGATGTGCTCGCTTTGCCGCGCGACGATGAGGAGGCCATCGAATGTTTGACCCAGGTGCAAGGCATCGGTCGCTGGTCGGCCGAGGTGTACCTGTTGTTCGCCGAGGGCCGGCGTGACGTATGGCCCGCCGGCGACTTGGCGATTCAAAACGGACTTGCACAGCTGTTCCGCTTGGACGAGCGCCCCAAGGAAAAGCAAACCCGCGCCCTAGCGGAAGCCTGGTCGCCCCACCGAGGAGCTATGGCGATCTGGACTTGGCACCTCATCAACAACGCGGGTTTGTAAACCCTCGACGACCGCCGGGTGCCAGTTGGGAGAGCGTCAGACAAGAGTCGTCGTATACTATTGCCATGCGAAGGAGCGGGCGTGCAAAGCGTGGATACCTGATCGGCGGATTGGCGTGGCTGGTTTTGGCTGCGTGCCAAACCCCTCCTGTAGAGATACAAACCGGCGTCGATTGGATTTCCCAGTGGACCGATCGCCCCGAAGAGAAGGTGCCGTTTGATGGGCACATCCCGGCGCGGGGGGCGCC
>JAUHXY010000011.1 GCA_030426785.1 bacterium | reverse complement strand
GTCCCACCGAGGAGGTCCCCGAACAGATCGACGAGACTCCCGGCCCCCAAGAACTGGCGGGCAACGATGAGATCGGTGGATACGTACGCGCTGCCATGGGCTCCTTAGAACCCGAAGCGCAGAGCCTGCTCGACATGCGCTACGTGCAGGGCAAGACCCTCGGCGGCATCGCGGGAGAGCTCTCGATTTCTTTGGAACAGACCAAGTACCGCTTGCGGCGCGCCACGGTGAGCCTGCGCAAGGTGCTGGTGCAGAACTACGCTTTGGAGGAGGTCTAGGCCATGCCCCAGGATCCCGAAAAATTCGACCCGAAAGGTGCCCCCCTGCCCGCCACCCCTGCGGATACATCGTCGGGCTCTCGGACTCACCCTCTGCACCACAAGACGCACCAAGAACGCTTGGCTTACTGGGACGAATGGAACGACCGCGACCGGGAGCGGATGGCCCAGGATCCGCAAGCGGGTCCGGCCCTTCAGCACCTGCAACGCGTGGAAGCTTGGCTGCACGAATCGTTGCTCGCCGCGCAAGGCTGCCCCGAGCCGGAAGCGCTGTTCGCGCTCGCGGGCCCGCAAGCCGCGGAAGAGTTCGACGAAGCCCAGCGTGAAGAGCTGCGCGCGCACATCGCCATCTGTCCTTCGTGCGAAGCGGAGGTCCAGAGCCTAACCACCCCCCCACCATCGCCTTTGCTCCTGTCGGAAGCCGATTGGGACATGCCAGCGTTCCTGCAGGAGGCGATGGAGCGGCCTGAAAAGGTCGAGCCCAGCGAACCGGAAGGCGCTGCCCCACTCGCTCCAGTCCTGCGCGGACCGACCCCCTGGCGCGCTTGGGTCGCGAGCGCGGCGGCAGTTGCGCTGGTTTGGTTCCTTGCGGCCCGCGAGGGAACCCAAGTGAGCGCCAACGGTCCTTGGCCGGAAGTCGCCACCCTGCGCAGCGGCACCGCCGGCTCGCCGAGTACGCCGCGCGGACGCGTCCTGGCGCGTTCACCCCAAGGTCACTGGAGCGGCGTCTTGGAAACCGCGGAGGTCGAGGGGGCTCATGCCTACCTGCTGCGCCTCTACGCCCACGACGGCAGCGCTTTCGACCAAGGTGAGCGGGTCGGCCAGTGGACGCAAACCAAACCTCGCTGGACGCCGCCGGCTCCTTTGCCGCCCGGTCACTACACCGCCGAGTTCGCCGCTTTGCGCGATGGGCTCGAAGTTCCGCTTCCCGCCAGCGAGTTTGAAGTGCGCCCCTCCCCCGCCACCTTGGAACACCTCGACTCCTTGCGGGGTGTGGCGCGCGTGCGCTACCTGTACGCCAACGGTTGGCATGCCGATGCGCGTTGGGAAGCTCAGCAACTGCCCGCCAGTGCAGAGCGGGATGAGTTTTTGAACGCCTTGCAACAACGCTAGTCCATGCTGCTTCGGCTTGGCCTCCTCGCTGCCTTGGGCGGGGGCGTGGTTTGGGGCGCTCCGGGCCTGCGCCTCGATCCCGGGACCCCGACGATCCCCACCACCACCACGCCCCAGGACGCGGCCACCGAACGGGCGGCGGCGCGTCGACGCTTCGGAGAGGCTTGGCAAGCCTTCCGCTCGGGCGTGCAGTCGGAACCGGCGGAGCTACTCGCCGCCGCGCAAGTCTTGAGCGACTTAGGCCGACCCGATGCGCTGATCATCGCACGCTTCACGGCAGCCCTCAGTCCCGAAGCCCGTCGGCGTGGTTGGGAACAAGAACAGCTCGTCCTAGGCCTGCGCGCCCGCGTGCAAGACGCCTACGCCGCCACTTGGCAAGGGGACGCGCCCCCCGAGGATTGGCCGACGGAGCGAGAATCGATTCGAACGGAACTGCACGCGGTGCTCGCCGCCATCCAGCCGAATGGCGACCCAACGCCCCGCGCGCAAGCCCACGCGTTGCTGGCCCGACTCGATCTGGCCCGCTTGGATCGCGATGCCGGTTTGGCGCCGATGGTGCGCGCGGACCTCACGCAGACCGTGCAAGAGCACGCGCGGGCGGCTCTCGCCGACTTCGACCGCGCGGGTCTTCGCACGCCCCAACTGGAACCCCTGTGGATCCTGGCCGAATGCGAGCGCTTGACGGGCACGCGTTCGGCGGCGGCGGCCCGCTACGCGGCCCTGGAAGAGCTGGCCGTCGCGGTCGAACAACCTACCTATCGAGCGCGCGCCCTGCGTGGGCGCGTGGCCCTCGCGCGCGAATCCGGCGATGTGCATCGCCTGCAACGCTTGCTCGAACGCTGGGCGAGCTGGAGCTCGCCGGAAACCTCGTGGGACCTCGCCCACGAGCAAGCTTTGGCTTTGTTGCACCAAGATCGCGTCCAAGCCGCCTTGGATCACTTGTGGCGCTGCCAACCGGACAGCCCGGAAGAGCGCATCGCATGGCAAGGTTTGTTGGCCGCCGCCCTGCGGCGTCGCGGACATCTACCGGCCGCGCGCCGAGCGCTCGAACGGCTCCAGGAAGAAGCCCCCGAAGAAGTCGAACGGTTGGCGCTGGCCGAGGCACAGCAGCTCGCCGCCGAAGGCCGGCATCGCCATGCCTTGGAGGGATTGCTCAGCGCTTCGAGCGACTTGCATTGGTCGCCGCAAGGCCGCGTGCAGGCCTGGATCCTAGAAGGCGAACTGCGTTTGCAACTGGGGCAGGCCCAGGCCGCCCTGGCCCCCTTGCAAGCGGCGGGACAAGCCGCGGAGGCTTGGCAAACCCGGCGGCTCGGCAGCGGCAGCGTGTGGGGTGAATGGCTTGGTTGGCATGCGGTGGTGCTCGAAGCGTACGCGCTGGCCCAGTGCGGTCAGCTGGAGCAAGCCGCTCTCAGCATCGAAACCCGCTATGCGCGCTCCTGGGGCGGCGCTTCTCGCGACGAGATCTCCCAGCGCATCGCCGCCCTGCGCGCGGACGGCTTGGGCTGGATGACGTTCGCTTTCGGCCCGGAGTTCTCGCTCGTGCTGCACTTCGGCCCCGACGGATGGCAAGAATTCGCGCGCCTCCCCATCACGCGCGGTCAAGTGCAGACCGCTTGGCAGCGTACTCGCCAGGCTTTGCAGGACGGGGATCAGGAGCGCGCGCAAGCCTTGCAGCACGAACTAGCCCAAACCCTCTTCCCCCCAGCGATCGCCGCGGGATTGCCGCCCGCTCGCCCGCTGCCGGAGCGTGCCGCGCTGCACGTGATGATGCACGGCCCGCTCGAGGAGATCGCTTTGGGCGGTCTAGCTTGGCATGGGGAACCCCTCGAAACGCGCGTGCGCCTGGTGCAGCGCAAAGCGTTGGGTCGCGAGCCAGCTGCCTTGGATCCCGGAGCCTTGGCGCGACCTTGGTTTTGGATCGGAGCGCCCACGACGCAAGCCTGGCCCCTCTTGCCGGCCGCCCGGGCAGAACTCACAGCACTGCACGCAGAGCAACCCGAATCGAGTTTGGAGGTCGGCCCGCACTGCATCGCGAGCGCGGTCGAGTTCGCTTGCGCTTCCAATCGACCGCTGCACTTAGCGACGCACTTGGTGGTAGCGCCTGGCTGCGAGGATCCCACCCTGCAGGCGCAAGCGCTGGTCCTGGCCGACGATCAAACCTTGTGTGCGTCGACCATCGCAGCTTGGCAACCGCGCTTGCCCTTGGTGTACCTGGGTGCCTGCGCGTCGGGTACAGGACGGTATCTCGACGGAGAAGGCTCTTTGGGGCTCGTGCACGCCTTCTTGGCGGGTGGAACCCGCAACGTGGTCGCGACCCTGTGGCCGGTTTCCGACGAAGGGGCGCGCGCTTTTGGCGAACGCTTTCACGCCCACATTTGCGCCGGCCTGATGCCTTCGGAAGCGGTGCGCCGCACCAGGCTCGCCCTGCGTGCGGAAGGACACCCATCCCGGGACTGGGCGGCCTTCGTGCATTGGGGCGAAGACTAGCACCTCTCCCATAGCCCTGTGATCGGCAGGGCCCTTTGGGAAACACCCGCTGCGCCATTCCATCCTGCTCGGCAGGCACAGGGCTTGCCCCTCGGAAGGCTGCAAGGAAACGCAACGCGGAGATTGGGTGCCCCAAAGGGTGCCTGCCCAATGCAGGGTTTTCGGAGAGGTCTAGGATTCGGTCGGCAGCAAGCGCACGGCGCGCACCACTTCCTGCAGGACCTCGCTGTCGCCCTTTTGCCCCGGCCGCCAGCGGGCGTAGAGCACGATCGCTTGCCGACCGCGCGTGAGGTTTACCCGAATCGAATCGTGGAACACCGCTTTCCCGTCCTCTTTGCGGAAGTGCCGCGTGCGAACCCACGGCAAACGGTAGCCGTTCCAAAGAAGATGGCCGGTATCGATCGCCGACTCGCCACCGCGCTCTGAGATTTGCGACAGATCTTGGAATTGAATGCGAGCGAACTGTTCGCTCAACACGCCCTCAGCGCTCGACGCGGGATAGCGCACCAGCGCCACCTGCCATGGTGGTTGCCCTGTTTCTCCTGCGGGCAACCGAATCCACGGGCTATCGGGGTTGAAGCTTCCCATCATGCCGCCTCCCCCACCGAAGCGGCGTCGACGCCAATCGCCACCTCCACCGCCGGGACCGCCCCCGCGCCCTCCGCTCGAGGGCATCGACCCCAACTCATCGAGGGGCGGAACATCATCGGCTAGGCCGAGCACGGCGACCCGACGGCCGTCTTTCAAAGTCTCGACCTCCAGAAGAGTGAGCCCAAATGGCAGGTCCCCCAAGGTCAATTCCGAACCCAGAACCTGCTCCAGGCGGGTCTCTTTCGGCCGCTGGCCCCAAACGAAGGCCACGATGCCGACCAAGGCCAGCAGCCCCACGGTGCTCAATGCGATTTGCCAACCGCTGCGACCGGGGACCGTTGCGTCCGCCGGAGTGCCTTCCGATTCGGGCTCAGCCACCGTTCTCCCACGCGTAGAAGCCTTGCCCGGACTTGCGACCCAGCTCGCCACGAGCCACTTTGTCCCGCAACAATTGCGGCGGAGCGAAGCGCGGGCCCAGAGTCTTTTCGAGGTATTCCGCGATGGATAGGCGCACGTCAAGCCCCACCAAGTCCGTTAGCTTGAGCGGCCCCATCGGAAAGCCGTACCCCAGCACCATGGCTTGGTCGATGTCCGCCGCGCTGGCGACGTTTTCTTCGACCATGCGGATGGCCTCCATGCCGATCGCGATACCCAAACGGGACGAAGCAAAACCCGGCGCGTCGCGCACGTCGATGGGCTCTTTGCCCATGCGCCGTGCCAAGTCGAGAGCGCACTGGGCCGCGTCGGGCGCGGTCTGCTCGGCGCGCACAACCTCGACCAGCTTCATGATGTGCACCGGATTGAAGAAGTGCATACCCACCACCCGCTCGGGGTGCGGGCTGGCTTCAGCGATCTGCGTCAAGGACAGGGACGAGGTGTTGCTGGCGTAGAGCGCTTTGGGGCCGAGCTGTTCCCCCACGGTGCGAAACAGGTTTTGCTTGAGGTCCATGCGCTCGGGCACCGCTTCGATCACGATTTGGGAACCGGCCGCCGCTTCCTGCAGGTCGGTGGACCCCGACAAAGCCGCCATGGCGGCGTCTCGCACGGTTTCGCTGACCTTGCCGCGGGCGACACCCTTGTCGAGGTTGCCCTGAATGGCGGAAAGCCCGCGTTGCACGGCGTCTTCCGCAACGTCGTACAGGCGGGTGGTGATGCCGGTCATCGCGAGCACTTGCGCAATGCCGTGACCCATCGTGCCCGCGCCGATCACGGTGGCTTGTTGGATGTCGATAGCGTTCATGGAGAGATTGGGCTGGTTATTGTCCGGGGATCATAACGACCTTGCCCACCACTTCGCGGCCCTCTACCAAACGGTGGGCGTCCTGCACGCGGCTCATGGGCAGCACTTGGTGCACCACGGGGCGGTAAGTACCGGCTGCTAGGCGCTCCAAAATCAAAGGCAGCGCCGAGCGCGGCCCCATGGTGGAACCGAGGATCGATTGGTTTTTGATGAACAGGTGCGGCAGGTTGATCTTGACGATGGGACCGGTCGTGCCACCGCAAGTCACCAGGCGGCCGTTGCGGGCGAGGCTCTTGAGGGACTCGCCCCACGTAGCGGGCCCCACGTGTTCGAACACGATGTCGGCGCCATGGCCTGCGGTCATGGCCTTGACCTCGCGGGACCAACCCTCCTGGGTGGAGTCGATCACAAAGTCCGCGCCCAGCTGCTGCGCCAGGTCCCGCTTGGCTTGGGTCGATCCGGTCGCGATGACGGTCGCCCCTTCGGCTTTGGCGATCTGGATGCCCGCAGAGCTCACGCCGGAACCGGCGGCGAGCACCAGCACCACGTCGCCTTCGCGCACCCGCGCGCGTTCCATCAACATGCCCCATGCATCGAGGAACACCAAAGGCGTCGCAGCGGTCGTGACCGGATCCAGCCCGGGAGGCATGGGGGTCACGTAGCGCTCGGGCAGCACGACGTATTCGCAGTCGAAGCCGTCGCCGTGCTCGCCGCGGATTTGGTAGTCGGGGGCGAGGTAGTCTTCCCCGCGTTTGACCTCGATGGACTCCAGATCGTCGTTGTATCCCGGCTCGAGTAGCACGTGCTGGCCCACCGCCGCGGTGTGGGTCTCGGTCCCGACCGCGACGACCTCCCCCGTCCCGTCGCAACCGAGGATGCGCGGAAAGGGCACCGGGAAACCGGGCATACCACGGCGCACCCACACATCCAGGTGGTTGACCGAAACGCCCAGCACCTTGCAGAGCACTTCGCCCGGCCCCGGCTCGGGCACGGGGATCTCATCGAGTTGCAAGACTTCGGGGCCACCGTGTTGGTGGATCCGCACGGCTTTCATCGTGGAGGGAAGCATGGCAAGTCCTCCTAGCGGCCTTGGAAGCTGGGCTTGCGCTTTTCTTTGAAGGCCGCGATGCCCTCTTGCGCGTCTTCGGATTGGAACAGGCGTTGCTGCAGCTCGCGCTCCAAGGCGAGGCCTGACTCCAAGGGCAGGTCCAAACCACCGCGGATGGCGCGCTTGATCAAGCCCACGCTCATGGAAGCCCGCTGCGGCGCGCAGAACTCCCGTGCGCGCGCGAGCACCGTGTCCAGGAATTCCGCCTCGCTCTGGGCGTCGATTTGCTCGTCGATCACTCCCAACTCTTGCGCGCGATTGAAGTCGAAGTTTTCGCCGCGCGCCATCAGCGAAATCGCTTGGCTCGCACCCACGAGTCGCCCGAAACGCTGCGTCCCACCCGTACCGGGCAGCACGCCCAAGGCCACTTCCGGCAACCCACACTTGCCCGAACCGCGCCGTGCCCAACGCAGGTCGGCGGCCATCGCGATCTCCAGCCCGCCCCCGACGCAGTGCCCGCCGATGGCCGCGATGACCAACTTCGGGGTGTGCTCCAAACGCAACAAAGTTTCGTTCGCGTGCAGGCAAAACTGGTACTTGAAGGTCGGCGTCACGTTGCCGAGCATGCCGATGTCCGCGCCCGCGCAGAAAAACTTCTCGCCCGCACCGGCCAAGACGATGACTTGGACGGCATCGTCGAAGCGCGCGCGCAGAATCGCTTCGTCCAAGTCCCGCATCATTTCATGGCTGTAGCCGTTGGCGGGCGGGAAGGTCAGCGTCAACAGGGCGACACCCCCACCGGACGCGTACGTGACGCGCTCGTGGGGCATGGTTTCCGGTTCGGATAGGTTTTGCATGGTGGGTCCAAGGGTTGCGGGGCGGCAGCCTAACGCTTGCCCGGGCCTCCGTCTACGCGCAGCGCCGCCGCGCTCAACGCGCCGCGGTCAGGATGCGGTAGCGCGAGCGTCCGTCCGGCTCGATCGGTTCGCCGCGCAGCAATTCCTGCTCGATCACATCGCGATGCAATTCCAGGTGATCTTGTCGCTCACGAATCCAGGTGAGCTCCTCCATCCCATCGCCTCCATTGGCCAAATAGTTATTGGTCACAAGCCGATAGGTCGCGCTTGGGTCCACCGCACGGCCACCGATCTCGAGACCGACCAAACGATGCCCGTTTTCCTCAGCCTCGATCTCCAAGAGCGCTCCACTCAACTCCAAGGTGACGCCCGCTGCGACCCGCGCAGCAAAGAAATCGAACAGTTCCTGGCCGCTCATCGTCAAGGTCACGAGCGTGTTGTCGAACGGCAAGATAGCGAACACATCGCGACGGGAGATAGGCCCAGCCTTCCAGTTGGCTCGCAGTCCGCCCCGGTTTTGTACCGCCACGTCCCCTCCGACCGAAGCACGCATCACTTCGGTCACCCAGTTCCCCAACGGCGAGGACGTCCAGGCTTCGCGGCCGCGGGACATATCGGCCGTGATCGAACCGATCACAACGCGCATGCGTTCGGCCGTTTCGGCCACGGCGCGCGCGCACAGAGCGGCGACCTCCGGAGCCTGCCCAGCCGCAACGGTATCCTCGAACAGGTTCACCACTTGGATCTCGATGGATTTCGGACGCTTCGTGCGACCGTCGATCCAAACATCGATGCGCCCCACTCCGCGGCCTTTGCTGCCCGCTTGCGCGATCCAGGTTTGGCCTTCGAGTTGGCCTTCGCGCAGCAGGGAATGGGAGTGTCCGCCGATCAGCAGCGGGTGATCCGGAACGGCTTGCACCAACGCAACGTCGTCCTCCAATCCCATGTGGGTCACCGGCAACACCCAATCGCATTCATCCGCCAGTTCCCGTTGCCAATACCGCAGCGTTTCGGCTTCGTCGTTCCAAACCAATTCCCGTGCGCTGGGGTGCGTGATCGCTGGAGTGCGCGTGGTCAACAAACCGACTACGGCGATGCGGCTCCCCGCCCGTTCGAAGATGCGGTAAGGCTCGGTCCCGGGCAGTAAGCGCCCGCTGGGCTCCTGCACGTTGGCGAGCAGCGCGGGCATGGGCACCGCCGCGAGGTGATCGACCAAGGTTTGCACGCCATGGTCGAACTCGTGGTTGCCTACGCACAACACGTCGTACCCCATGCTCGCCAGGATCTCCATGACGGGGCGCCCTTGGCCCAGTTGTCCTTCGGGCGTGCCTTGGAACCAGTCCCCCGCGTCGATGACGAGGACGTCGGAGCCTTGCTCCTGCGCCTCCCGCCGCGTTTGGTCGATGTAGCGCGCCATGCGCTCCAGGCCGCCCACCATCGGCTGTGGCTGCACGTCGCGCAGCCAAGTGGCCGGTAGAGGCAAAACCTGACCGTGGATGTCGTTGGTGTGCAGGATGATGAGGTGCTGGTCGGCGGCCTCCAGGCCGGTGGGAGAGTCCGCTGCACCCGGCTGGGGGGCGCTGGAATCCAACGGGCCACGGCAGGCACTCAACCCGACGAACAGCAGAACCAGCCAGGACCAGGGCGCCATACGGCCCGTGCTTCGGATCGAGATTCGCATGGCCCCAGCGTATCCCTTCGAGGCAGGCCGCGGGAGCCCTGCGCGGTAGGAAGAAGAAATCCGGCAACGCGTTAGGTCTCCCCCCTCGAGCACTCGATGCACCTCCGGTGCCTCCAACCCGCCAGGAGGTCAAGACGCTATGAATTCTCGCCACCTGACCCTAACGACCGCTTGTTTGGCCCTGTCCTTGTGGAGCTGCCAGCCGAGCGAAGATCCCGCCAACGTGCCGGTTTCCCCGACTCCGGCCGCTCGCCCCGCCGCACAAACCCCGTCCGCCTCTGCGCAACCGACCGCCGCCACGACCGAGTCCGAAACGACCGGCATCGAGGCCGTCGCCGAGTTGGCGAGCATGATCCCCGAGGACACCTTCCTGTGGATCGAGCTCGAGAGCTTCGACGCCATCGTGGAGGCCATGGATGCCACCGTGGGGGACGCGCTGCAAGGAGCCGCGCCCGGCGCTTCCGATCCGGAGAGCGCCCTGATGCTGTTGCAGATGATGGGCTTGCCGACCGACCGATTGTTGCGCGACCAGCCCTTTGGTGTGGCGCTCAGCCTGGAGATCGGCGTCACCGAACCCAAGTTCAGCGCCATGATCCCCATGCGCGATGCGGAAGAGACCGCGGCGCAGATCAACGACATGGGTGGCCCGGCCAACGCGATGGCCATGGGCGGCTACGTGGTCTTCAGCAACCGCACCGAATCGGACTCCGACTCCGAAATGGCGGAGTTGTACGCGGGAACGCGCAACGATGGCTTGTTCGGCATGCGCGTGGACGTCGCGCGGTTGATGGATCGCTACGGTGCGCTGCTCGAGGCCCAAATGATGGCCATGAACGCCGCGCCGAAGTCCCGTCATGCGCAAGAGGATCCCCTCACCAAGGGCGCCGAGATGGGCATGGACATGGTGATGGCCATGGCGAAGGGCCTCAAGACCATGAGCCTGACCGTGGATATCGACTCCGAGGAGTTGATCGTGGAGGGCTCGGCGCACCTGCGCTCGGGATCGAAACTCGCGCAGTTCGGCAGCGACGAAACCGTCGACCTGGCCGCGCTGCTGCGCTTCGTGGACTTTGACGAAGACGAGGCCATCGTGGGCAGTTTGCGAGAGGACTCCCTGCGCTTCCTGGCCGACCCCGTGGTCGCGCTCCTGGATGACATGGCACGTCGCGCCGGCCGGGACACCATGGGAACCGCCTACGAGCAAGCTCTCGGCATGATCCTGGACGGCCAGGTGGACTTCGCGGTCACGGCTTCGGAGACGGATGCCGCCGCGTTTTTCATGGGACTTGACAGCGCTCAACTGGTTCCGCTGCTCGAGCGGGCCATGGAGAGTCACGTGTCGCAGCTGGAAGACTTGACCATGATGGCGCCGCGCAAGGGCCAAGACGAGTCCAGCCGCTTCGCCCAATACGACCTGGTCGCCAACGCGGGCACGCCGGCGGTGCGGCACTTCAAAAAGGCCTTCGGGCAGCCGCGCCTGCGCGTGCGCATGCTCGGCAACCTGCACCAAACCATGGTGACCGTCGGAGAAGGGCATACCTTCGCTCGTCGCACCACGGAAGAATCAGGATCGATGCCCGCCGATGTGAGCTGGGCCCTCGAGCGCGCCCAGGGCGCCAACCCCGTCGTGATTTCGCGCACGCGCTTGAGCGGCGGGTTGGCGGAGCGCTTAGCCACCAGCTTCGCCGCCGGCATGGTGCCCGAGGTGGAAGGCACCGAACGGGCCCGCAACGCTTGGACGACCACCTACATGGCGTTTGGCCAAACAGAGTGGCGCATGGGCATGAAGGTGGATCTGAAAGCTATGTCCGAACAGATCCAAAGCGCCATGGAGAGCGGAGTGGTGCTCGGGCAGCCCCGCTAAGGTAGCGCGGCGCCCCAAGCGCCCCCCTTCGACCCCTTCGATGCGTGCCGCGGGAAGCCTTCGGGCTTCCCGCGCTGCGTTGGTCGAGGTGGCCCCATCTCCATCCGCGGGAATGGCCCGTCCCAGTCCCTGCAACGGCCCCGGCGATCGTGGCATCGGCGGTCTCGGCCTGCGTACCGTACCGGCATGACGTTGGCCCCTCCCGATCGACCGGAGCGCCGTGGCGCGCAGGCCCAGGCCCCGGATGCGGCACCCAGCGCGTGGGCTGTGCCCCTGCAACGCATCGCGGTGGTCCGGCCCCGCGCAGGAAAAGCCGGCTCCGGGGCAGCGTTTGAACTCGAACGGGAGTGCGACGGGTTGCAGTTGTTGGCTTGGGCTCGTCACCAGCGCAGCGCCAAGGTCACTTGGATCGACGCCCACACCGAACTCTTGCCGGACAGCGCCGTCGTCGAACGTTTGGCGATGGCGCGCGCGCAAGTGGTGCTCGTTTCCGACAACGGTTCCGCGCCGCCGAAACTGGCGCACCTGTTGGAGGCGATCCACCGGGGTTGTCCGCGCCTGTGGATCGTGGTGGCCCGCGAAGGAGGCCTGCAAGGCCAGCGCCCTACCGACATCGGGCCGTACCACTTCCTGCTGACCGGTGACACCGGCCCAGCCGCTCAGCGCATTCTCGATCACCTGGAAACCGGGGCGGGCGATCCGACCCAAATCAGCGGGCTCACCTGGCGGGACGAACGAGGAAACCCTCGCAGCAACCCCGCTTGGCATGTCGATGCGACCTTGCCCGCAGGGCCGCAGCCCGCATGGGACTTGCGCACCACCCAGGACCCGACGCGGCTGGCCCTGCGGACCTCGCTCGTGTGCTTGCCCGACTGCCCCACCTGCCACGGCGCGTTTGGGCGCACTCTTCGTCGGCGAGATGAGGCCGCGGTGCAGCGAGAGTTTGAATCCTTGGTGCGCGATCAGCATGCCGAGCACATCACCGTGCTGGATGAAGTCTTCGACTTCGAGCCCATGCGCGCGAAGCGGCTCCTGCGCGCTTGGGTACAAACGCTACGCTCCCTCGACCGTGAGGTGCAGTTGCACTTCGCTCATGGACTGCGCGCGGATCGCATGGACTTGGAGCTGGCGGCCCTGTTGCGCCAAGCGGGCTTGCGTGCGGTGGATTTGCCCATCGGGTCGGCCTCCCCGCGCATCCAGCAAGAGTTGGGACGCAACCTCAACCTGAACGACGTCGAAGCCGGCATTCGCCTTTTGGCCCAGCAAGGCATCCGCTTGCGCGGCGTGTTTGGTTTGGGCTACGAACGCGAAGATCCTCGCGAACGGGAGCGCAGCATCCACTTCGCCCAACGCAGCGCGTTGCACCAGGTGCGCTTCGAACCCGTGGGTGGCAAACGCCACGGGAACCGCTGGTCGGAGCGGCTGTGGGCGCAGGTTCGCTTCTACGCGACGCCCGCACGCCAACGCGCTTGGCGGGATTGGGTAACCGACCGTACCGAGACGACTTGGCAGCCGGGCATCGAAACCTGGCTCGGCAAGCTCGGCCGCCGTCTGGAGCGCCGCGCGAGCCCGGCGGATACGAAACCCTCCTGACACGAGGTCCGTGCCTCCGATTTCCGCAAATGCGGGCTGACGCGCGGTCGCATCCGGGCCACAATCCTCGTCCATGCGATCCCTGGACTTTCTTCCCATGACCCCCGACGAGGTGCGCGACCTCGGCTGGGAGCAACCCGACATCGTGTTCGTTTCGGGCGATGCCTACGTGGATCACCCCTCCTTCGCGAATGCCTTGCTGGGCCGGGTGTTGGAATCGCACGGTTTCAAAGTGGCCATGCTGTGCCAGCCGGATTGGAAGAACGCGGACGCTTGGCGCGCCATGGGACGGCCGCGACTGTTTTACGCGGTCAGTGGCGGGAACATGGACTCCATGATCAACCACTACACCGCCAACAAAAAGCGCCGCAACCAAGACGCGTATTCCCCCGGCGGAGAGATCGGCCTGCGCCCCGATCGGGCCACGCCGGTGTACGCCCAGCGCTGTCGTGAGGCCTTCTCCGACGTACCGGTGGTGATCGGCGGCGTGGAAGCCTCCTTGCGCCGCATCGCGCACTACGACTACTGGTCGGACACGGTCAAGCCGTCGATGCTGGTGACCAGCAAAGCGGACCTGTGCGGCTTCGGCATGGGCGAACGCCAGATCGTGGAGATCGCGCGACGCTTGGACCGGGGACTCAGCATTCGCGACTGCCGCGACCTGCGCGGGGTGGCCTACCTGTTGGGCAAGAAAGACGTGCTGCCCGAGCATGCTTTCGAGCGCCCCATCGGGGCACCGGTCCGCGCAACCCGGGAACTGCCCGCCTTCGAGGCCGTGCAGCAGGACCTGGAGGCCTTCTCGGACATGACCCGCATCCTGCACCAGGAAACAAACCCGCAGAACGGAGTGCGCTTGGTGCAACCCCATGGCGATCGCCTGTTGGTGGTCAACCCTCCGGACTTGGCGCTGAGCACCCCCGAACTCGACGCGCTGTACGACCTACCGTACACGCGCATGAGTCATCCCAGCTACCGCAAGCCGATCCCCGCCGACGCGATGATCCGCGACTCGGTCACGATCATGCGCGGCTGCTTCGGGGGTTGCACGTTTTGCTCGATCACGATGCACCAAGGCAACGCGATCCAAAGCCGCAGCGAGGAATCGGTCCTGAACGAGGTGCGCACCATGGCGGCGGAGCCGGGCTTTTCCGGCGTGGTTTCGGACCTGGGTGGCCCCACCGCCAACATGTACCGCATGCGCTGCACCAAGCCCGAGGTCGAGGCCATCTGCCGCCGCGCCTCTTGCGTGCACCCGAAGGTCTGCAAGCTGCTCGACACGAGCCACGACGCCACCAAGAACCTGATGCGTAAGGCGCGCGAAGTGCCCGGCATCAAGAAGGTTCACATCGCCAGCGGCATCCGCATGGACTTGGCGCGCTTCGACGACGAGTACCTGGAAGACCTCGCGCGCCATCACGTGGGTGGGCACCTGAAAGTGGCTCCCGAGCACGCTTCCGATGAAGTGCTCGAACACATGAAGAAGCCCGCCACCGCCACCTTCGACCACTTCGCCGAACGGTTCGCGGCAGCTTCGAAGCGCGCGGGCAAAGAGCAGTACCTGGTGCCCTACTACATCGCCTCGCACCCCGGCTCGGGAGTCGCGGAGATGATCGAGTTGGCCCAGTATCTGAAAGCGGCCGGCTACAAGCCCCGCCAGGTGCAGGACTTCATCCCCGCCCCCATGGACATCGCGACCTGCATGTACCACACGGGCCTCGATCCCATGACCATGAAGCCGGTCACGACGGTCAAGAAGCTGCGCGATCGCAAGGTGCAGCGCGCGTTGATGCAGTACTTCGCGCCCGAAAACTACTTCACGGTGCGCAAGGCCCTAATCGATGCGGGCCGCCAAGACTTGATCGGTTCGGGCCCCGAGTGCCTGATCCCCGCCAAAGCCCCCAAAGAAGCGCTGGCCGCGCAAAAAGGCGCCAGCCAACCCCACGGTTCCAACCGCTCTAAGAGTTCGGGCAAGGGTTACCGCCAAACCGCCCGCAGCCCTCGCAAGAAGACCCGAGGCCCAGCGTTTCCCAACGATCGTTCTCAGGGCTGAGACTTCGCAGCGCCGGGAGAGATCCGCTCGCAGTTCTCCCCATAGCCTCGCGGCGATGACAAAGCTGCAACCGGGCAGGGATTACGCGCCGGTAATGTGCCACGACCCCGTCCCGCGGCTCTCTTGGGTAGGACTCCCCAACGGGACCCTGCAGCCCCACCATGAGCGCCGAAACTTCGTTCCGAAGCCGCTTCGCCCCGGCCCGTTCCTTGTTGGCAGTTCCCCTGCGCTTTGCGTGGGTGACGCTGCTTTGTTTGAGCCTATCCCGTCTGCTCCTGCTGCTTTGGCAACATGATCGGGTCACGGCTTGGTCGGATGTGCAGCACGTCCTGCTGGGTGGCCTGCGCATGGACACCGTGGCCATTAGCTACCTACTTGCTCCCGCGGTCCTGGTGTTGCTGGCGGCCGGTGGTACCCACCGCCTGGGTGGCTGGGTCGCCAACGGGGTGCGTGCGTATCTGACCATCGCTCTGACCGGTTTCTTGTACTTGGAAATTGCCACACCACCGTTTGTGCAAGAGTTCGATAGTCGGCCCAATCGGCTCTTTGTGGAGTACCTCGTGCACCCCAAAGAGGTCATCGGAATGCTGATGGGCGGCTATCAACTAGAACTAGTGTTGACGGGTGCGTTGACCGCTACGGCGGCTGTCGCCGCTTGGAGAATCTTCCGATCTCCTAGCGCCAAGCCGGTCGGCGTTCTCCAGCGCGGGCTGCTCGGCATCCTCCTCGTTCCGCTCTTGTTTTTGGGTGCCCGTTCGAGTCTGCAACACCGGCCTGCGAACCCGAGCTCCGTCGCTTTTAGCGGAGATCACCTGCTGAACGATCTGTGCGTCAGTTCGCTCTATTCGGTGGCCTATGCCGTTTCCCAAATGAGCAATGAGGCCGACGCAGCTGCCATCTACGGGCAAATGCCCCGTGCTGAAATCCTCGCCGAAGTGCGTGGAGCGATGTCTGCGCAGGGGCTCCAGAGTTTCCCCAGCGATGCCATCCCTACCCTGCACCACCAAGCAGCGAGTGCGACTCCCGAGCAGCCCCTCAACCTCGTCATCATTCTGGAAGAAAGTCTCGGCGCGCAATTCGTGGGGGCTCTAGGGGGCAAACCGGTGACGCAATATCTGGATCGCTTGGCGGACCAAGGATGGTGGTTCGAAGATCTGTACGCTACGGGCACCCGTTCTGCGCGCGGCATCGAGGCGGTCGTGACCGGATTTCCTCCAAGCCCGGCCCGGTCCACGGTCAAGCTGGGCCTATCCCAACACGGCTTCTTCTCACTAGCCGATTTGCTCAGCCGTCACGGCTACCACACCCAATTCCTCTACGGCGGAGAGAGTCACTTCGACAACATGAAGAGCTTCCTCACCGGAAACGGTTTTGAAGAGGTCATCGACCAGGACGATTTCGAGGACCCCATTTTTGCCGGATCCTGGGGCGTCTGCGACGAAGACATGTTCGCCATGCTGCACCGCCAGCTCTCTCAGCCCCGCAGGAAGCCCCTCTTCTCGTTCGCTTTTACCGTGTCGAACCATTCCCCCTGGGAGTATCCCAGCGGCAAGTTCGAACCCTATGAGGGCGAGCCGCCCGCCACGCGCCACAACTCGGTGCGCTACGCGGACTACGCGCTCGGCCAGTTCTTCGAACAAGCCCAAGCTTCGGACTACTGGAAGAACACGATCTTTCTCGTCGTGGCCGACCACGACTCGCGCGTTTACGGGGCATCGCTCGTGCCCATCGAGCATTTCCACATCCCCGCGCTGATCTTGGGCGCAGGAGTCCCCGTGCGCCGGGATGCACGCGTCGCGAGCCAGATGGACCTAGCCCCCACCTTGCTGTCCTTGCTGGGGATTTCTGCCGACCACCCCATGATCGGTTGGGACCTGACGCGCGTTCCTCTCGATCACCCGGGTCGGGCGATCATGCAATACGGATCGAACCAAGCCTACCGCGTGGGTTCTCAGGTTGTGGTTCACCAACCCCACCTACCGGCCGAGTTTTTTGAGTGGGACGGCCACGCTCTGCAGCCCAGCACGGCGGACCCCGCCTTCGGTCGCACCGCCCTAGCCCACGCACTCCTGCCCACCCTGCTCTACCAAGAGCAGTCCTACCAACTACCTCCCTACGTGGAACAATGATCACCCAAGAGAAACTTGTTCAATCGGGTCACTGGCTCTTCCGCTGGAGAAGCTACACCCCTCTCATCGTGGTGCTGCTTTGCGCCTTGCAAACGCGACACTTCGCCTACTTGGGCAACAGCCATGCAACGGACTTATTGTGGGAGGGCATTTGTATGTTCGTGGGCGCCCTCGGTCTCGGAATTCGCATCCACGTGGCAGGGCACGTACCGGGAAAGACCTCGGGCCGCAACACCCGCGGTGGCCAACAAGCGGAAACGCTCAACACAACCGGCCTTTACTCCCTGGTGAGGAATCCTCTGTATGTGGGGAACTTCTTCCTGTGGCTGGGAGCCTCCATGTTCCTGCACAACGCCGTGCTGGTGGCGCTGGTGCTTGCGATCTTTCTCATCCTTTATGAACGCATCATCCTCGCCGAAGAGGAATTCCTCTTGGATCGCTTTGCAGACGAATACCGTCTCTGGGCGGCCAAGACTCCTGCGGTGATCCCACGTTGGGGTTCCCGGTACCAAGCGCCTAACGCGCCTTTTTCCCTACGCACCGCGCTGCGGCGCGAACATTCCAGCGCATTCGGCTTCATCGCCGTCCTCTTCACGCTGGAGTGGCTGGGTGACTGGTTCCACAAGGGCGCCGCCATCCCGGATCGACTTTGGCTGTGGGGCTTTGGTCTGTGCGCCCTGGCCTATGCCACGATCCGCACCCTCAAAAACCACACCCGACTCCTTCACGTCGAAGGGCGCGCTTAAATGCCCGAGCGCAGCAGGGAAGCGTCAGAAATAAATCCTACGCTGCGCGCGAGCGGCGGGTGCGGTCGATTTCGGACTCGTGGCGCGCCGGCGTTTTGTCTTCGGACGTTTCGGGGGCACCGGTCGGCAGTTCGGGGGTCGGGTCGCCGGGCTGTGCGCGGAACTCTTCGCCCGCGTGGTGCAATACCAAGGCGAAGAAGGCCGGAAGGATGAGGGTACCCAGAGGACCGGGGATCGGTGCGAAGGCGGAGACCCCCGCGCTCGCCTCGATGACCAAGGCCGTCAGATTGACACCGAGAATCGTTCCGCAGATCGCTAGCGCGACGGTGTGTCCACCGCGCACGCGGGCGAAGGTGGTGATGGCGCCGAGCACGCACAGAGCGGCTACGCCGGCCCATACGGCAGCCTGGGCGGGCGTCGGCTCCACGCCGCGCATCACTCCGGCGATCACCACGACTTGAGCGGCGAAGCACCAACCCAAGGCGGTGACGCAGCGGGCCAACAGGCGCGCCTCATCGGCTTGGGAGGGCGCGGTGGTCGATTCGGTGCTTGCGGAGGTGGCGGTGGACATGAGGCTTGTGGGTCGATGGGCCGTTGGGCGTATTCCCGTTCGGCTCATCGGCCTGGGGAGGCTCCCGACTGAAAGTGAACCGCCCCCCACGCGTCTCAGCATGGGGCGTGAATGCAGCGAGCCGGATCCTTGAGGACCCGGCTCGCTGGGTTGCTTCCCGAAGGAAACGATCGCTTAGTAGCGCCCGCGGCCCCGACCACGACCGCCGCCGCGTCGGAAACCACCGCCACGCCGGGGACCGCCTCGGCGCGGGCCACCGCGCCGGGCTCCACCCCCGTGGCCACCGCGAGGACGACCGTAGACCGAAGGGCTCTGCGCATGGTCGTAGGAGTCGGGCGAACGTTCATCCGGGTGACGGGGCGGCGGAGCGTCCTGGGAGTGGTAGCGCGCGCTGCGACCGTAGTCACGATCTCCGCGCCCTCGGCCCCGGCCACCGCCAAAGCCACCACGGCGCGGGGCGTAGCCACCACGATCTTGGTCTTGGTAGCCGCCGCGATCCTCATCCCGGCGCTCGTAGCGATCGTCGCGACCCTCGAAGCCACGGCGCGAACCGCCGCGACCGCGACCACCACGACGGCGAGCGAATCCACCGCGCCGGGGAGCGAAGCCGCCGCGCTCCTCCTCCTCGTACCGATCGCGCGAGCCATGATTGCCGTGCCCGCCGGTTCCTTTGCCGGCCGGTCGGATACGGATCCCGGGATCGCGGGGGTCGAATTGCTTGGCCTGCTCCGCAAAGCTGGCCGCCACGTGATCCGCGATCTCGAAGGTGCTGGAGCTGGGGCCCAGGCGAATCGCTCCCACGTCGTTGGACTGGATACCGCCACGACGACAGATGATCGCCAGGATGCGCCCCGCGTTGGCGCCCTGCTGGCGACCCCAGTTGATCGCGAACTTGGAACCGAACGAAGAATCGCGGCGCTGATTCGAGAACTCCTTGCGGTCGAAGGAGCGCTCGGGCCGGTCGTCCCGGTCTCTTTTCGAACCCTTCGTCGGCGCGTTCTGCACCTGGTAAGGCTCCACCGGTCCTTGCCCAGGCAGTTGCCCCAGCAATTGGGCGATCACTTCGGCGGGCTCCGCATCGTCCAGCAACTCGCGAGCGAGCTCCAAGTGCGTTTCGGTGGGGTCCGGAGCGGTTTCGAGCTGCCCGCGCACGCGGTCGGCGGTGCGGTTTTGTTGCACTTCGCGCACTTGCTCCGCCGTGGGCACGTCGCGCCATTCCATGGAAACGCCCGCGTCCTGCAGCATGCGCATCACGCGCCGCTTGCCGTTCGAGGGGCCGAGCAATACGCAGGTACCGCGGTTCCCCGCCCGCCCGGTGCGACCGGAGCGGTGGATGTAGACCTCGCCGTCCCTGGGCGGCTCGCCTTGGATGACGAGGGGCACGTCGGAAATGTCCAAGCCGCGCGCGGCCACGTCGGTGGCGACCAAGATGCGCACCGCGCCGGAACGGAAAGCTCCCAAGGTGCGATCGCGCTGCTTCTGCTGCAGGTCGCCCGAAAGGGCGGCTGCCGAGAAACCGTCGTTGCACAACTGATCGGCCAACATGGCCGTATCGCGCCGCGTGGCGACGAAGATCAGAGCGCGCTCATCGCCCGCCATGAGCAGCTGGTTCACCAGCACGCCGTAGCGCGTCACGCGGTTCACCCAGTAGCCGACGTGTTCAATGTCCGCGTTGGCCGCACCGAGGCGCGTGCCTTCCACGTGCAGCGCATTGGCTTGGTAGCGCTGGGCGAGCTGCTGGATCGCTTCGGGGAAAGTGGCCGACACGAGGTGCGTGTGGCGCCCGGCCGGGGTCCCTTCCAGAATGGCATCGAGCTCGTCCCGGAAGCCCAAGTCGAGCATCTGGTCGGCTTCGTCGAGCACCAACTGCTGCACGAGGGACAGATCGAGGCCCCCACGTCGCACATGGTCGAGCAAGCGCCCAGGGGTGCCTACCAAGACGAGCGGGCTGGTCGCCAAACGCTTGCCTTCCGGACCGATCGGCGTGCCGCCGGTAACGCATTCGACGCGCAGGTTCTTGATGTGCTTGTACAGCCACATCAATTCCCGCTGCACCTGTCCCGCCAGTTCGCGGGTCGGGGCGATCACGAGGCCGACGGGGCCGAGCGTGCGCTTGGAAGAGCGCTTTTCGGCCGCCGCTTCGATCAGCGTGGGCGCCATGGCCAAGCCGAGCGCCACCGTCTTGCCGGAACCGGTCTGCGACGTGATGCGCAGATCGCGGCCTTCGGCTAAGGCTTGCACGGCCGCTTCCTGCACGGCGGTCAGGGTGTCGTATTCCTGATCGAGCAGCGCGCGCTGCAAGGGTTCGGGCACTTGGCCCCACCAGTCCGGACCGGACTCCTCGTCCGAATCCTCTTCGGCGGAGTCTTCTTCCGGCTCGAGTCCGACTTCCGCGCCGGTTTCCTCGTCGTTCTCGACTTCGCCGGCCTCGGACTCAGCCGCGTAGGGGGACAAAACGTTTTCTTCGGAACCCTCGACGTCTTCGAGGGGATCCGGTTGCGTGGGATCACTCATTGGGGTTTCTCCGCTGGTTGCGGGTAATGCGACAAGCTCCAGAAAACCCAATCGAGAGCACGACGCTGTCCCGGCCCCTACCGCACGCCCCTACGCCTAGCGTAGAGTCCCGTACGATCCTGCCGGCGACGAAAAGAATGGGGCTCAGTAGCCCCTCGAGTTGTGGCACGTGCATCCAACAGGATACGCGCAGGTCCCGGAAGATCCGGGTACCCACCCCCCGGATCGATCCGGGTGGCTGGGGAGGTCAGAGCGGCTTAGCCCGCGAAGGGCTCCTCGCTCAGATGTTCGCGCTTGCTTTCGACGCCTTTGAATTCCTCGGCGGTGTCGAGCGGATCTTTGCGGCCAGTGATGGTCGGCCAAGACTCCGCCAGTTTGGCGTTCAGCTCGACGTATTCAGCCCACTTGTCCGGCACTTCCGACTCCTCGTAGATGGCCTCGACGGGGCACTCCGGAACGCAGGCGCCACAGTCGATGCACTCGTCCGGATTGATCGCGAGGAAGTTCTTCCCTTCGGTAAAGCAATCGACGGGGCATACGTCCACGCAGTCGGTGAACTTACACTTGACGCAGGGCTCGGTGACGACGTAGGTCATGGAGGAATCGGGGGGTCGACAGGGGGATCCGATCGGGGTCGGAGAACAGCAAGGCCGCGAAGTCTACACGACAGCGGCCCTTTCCGGGCCCCTTTTCGCCCTGTATCCGATGCGGAGCAAGGGTTGGGGGCAGAAAAAACGCGACGGATCGCGGTCTCGGCTCAACACCAGGAGTTGTTGAGCACCTCCCCTAGCCCCCCCGCTCCGGGCACGATGTAGTCGTGCTCGTCGAGGCCGCGTTCCTGGTCCCAATGGGTACCCGGCGGGGTCTCGAGCACCTCCGCCGGACTCAGCCCGCGGTCGACGCGGCCGGCCACCACGTACAGTTCGGGATGCGCCGGAAGCACCCGCGCCAGGAACTCCGGGGTCGCGATCAGGGGCATCGCAAGGACTCGGGCGGGGCGTCCGAAGGACTCTTGCAGGTGCTCCAAAGCCCGCACCAGGGTGGAGCCGGTCGCCCCCATCGGATCGGGCACCACCAGGGTCACGCCTTCGGTGGACCCACCGATCTTGCTGCCCGTCAGATCCACGCTTTGCACGTGTCCGTCGGGCCCGGCCTGGCGCGCCATGTTGACGTGATCGAGACGCAGATTTTCGAGGGGCAAGACGTGGGTCAGCAGTTCAAAACAGACTTGCGCGGGCACGATGCCTCCGCGGATCACATCGAGAATCACGACGCGCTCGGAGGGGTCGAGCACCTGGCCTTGCCAGTGCCCCTGCTCCCCATGCGCTTCCGCCATGCGCGTGGGCTCGCTCCTCCACACCCGCGGTAGATGAGCTCCAAACCCGTGGGCCGCCAAGACGGTGTAGCTGGCACGCAGGAGAGCCAAGACCTCGGGGTGGGGCGTGTTCGTTTGCCCGATGCGCAGCAGGGCCGTGTGCAAAAAGGGGTTGTCCAGAACGGCCACCCGCGGCCCGTAGGCGTGTTCGAGTAGTCCCGAGCTCACGCCGGCACTCCCTGCAAACCGGCTACGCCCCGGGCCAAGATGCCGACCAAGCGTTCCACTTGGTTCTGGGGCGTGGCGCACAAAGCGACCCGCACGGCTCCTTGAATCGGCACGATGAAAAGGCCTTCCGCCTGGCAACGGCGTGCGGTTTCTTGAGGATCCGTCGTGAAGACCGTGACGAAAAAACCCCCTTCGTATCGCGGGTACTGCAGGTTTTGAGCGGCCGCAGCGTCGTTGAACTTCTGCACGCGCTCATCGAGCATGGCCAACAAAGCCGCCCGATCTTGCTCCACCCCGGCTCGCAACCCACCGTCGGTTAACAGCTGGGTGACGGCCAACATGCCCAGGTGGTTGCAGTTCGACCACGTGGCGCGGCAGGAATAGGCGAACGCGGCCGCGATGCGCTTGCGTTCCGCTTCGTCGTGCATCGCGACGGCCAGGCCCCCCACGCGGGCTCCGTACTGCGCGAAGGCTTTCGACGCGGACCAGGCGGCGAGCACCGGCATGTCGCCGGCGAGCTCCCCCACGAACCGCGTCCAGGCATCCGTGCCCGGTGCGCCGTACTTGGCATAGGCCAAGTCGAGCAAAACCGAGACGGGCAAGCGCTTGTCAAGGGAGCGCAATATCCGGTTGACCTCCGCCCATTCGCGCTCGTTCAAGCTGTACCCGGTCGGGTTGTGGCACGGGAAGTTGAGGATCAGCAACACCCGCTTCTGCACGGCAGCGGTCTCGTGCAGGCTGCGCTCCAACGCTTCCAAGTCGAAACGGCGCTCCGCGTTGAACATGCGGAAGGTGCGCACGCCGCGCTCGGATTGGTCCGCGATCGTGCGGTAAGGCGCCCAGTGATAGTCGGTGGTCAGGAGGCTTTCGCCCCGGTCCAACATGTTCAAGACGGCGTGGTGCACCGCCCCTGTGCCGCCGGCCGTCGCCACACAATCGCTGGCCTCCGCGAGCCCGGCCGGGCCAAAGACGTCCTCGATGACCGCCCGGTTGAAGGTCGCTTCCCCGGCGATCGGGGCGTAGGCGGCGGCCTTGCTCGGATCCACCTGACCGAGCGCACGCACGACCGTGGGCATGACCGCCAAACGCCCTTCCTCGTCCATCAACGTGCCGAGGCTCGCGTCGATCACGTCTTCTCCTAGGGCGGCGCGGCGCTTGGCTTCCCCGTGGATCGCGAAAATGGGGTCCTGAGCCGGTCGCTGGCGCGCGGAGTCGATCAGCGCGTGCACCTCGCCCTCGGGGGACGAGGAGGCAGAGGAAGGGGCCTGGGAGGGAGTCGATCGATGGGTGGGCTGGCTCATAGGGCGAGCCAACAGTATACGACCCGCCTGGAGGCAGCCCCACGGATTGCAAAAAAGGGCCGGTCCCCGCGGCGAGGACCGGCCCGTGGCGCGCGGACGTTGCTTCCGCGCTTCTAGGTCGAGCTTAGGCGAACGGACCAGACGCGTCTTCGCGGGTCGTTTCCTTGTTGGTTTCGGAGAACTCGAAGCCTTTGCCTCGCGGCGCTTCCAGAGTCGAGTCCTTGCGCGACATCGCAGCGCGCGTCCCAGCGTTTTGCGCCGAGCCTTCCGGCGTGCTGAAGTCCCAGGGCACCGCGCCATCGGTCGGAGTGGCCGGTGTCACCGACGGTTGCCGGTCGGTTTGCGTGGGCCGGGGCACCTCCGGCAGAACCGGCGAAGCGACGGCTTCTTCGGGATCGGGCAAGTTCTCCGTCTCGGAGCGCGCTTCGAGCGCGGCCTTTTCGCGACGATTCTTACGGGCCTCCCAAAAGCGCTTGGGCTCCCAGAAGCGGCGCGGCGGCGGAGGCGGCACGAGCACCGGCTCGGGCTCGACGCACTCGATGGGCGTCTCTTCCACGCCGCGTAGAGCCCGGGGGACCCAACGGCCCAGGGGCGTCACGGGCGTTTCGACGTTCGGTTCGTCTTCGACCACCGAAGGCGCTTCTTCTTGGACCGGCTTCGGGTCGAGGACCGTTTCGGCTGCCTCGTCCCCAGCGGCCCCTTGCGCGGCCTCGCCATCCCCTAACTCTTCGGGACGCCAAGGCGCGTCGAGGGCTTGCGGCGCGACCATCGGACCACCGGACTGGGGTTCGAATTCGGCGACCGGGTGATCGGGCAAGTCGATCGACGCCGGCTGTTCTGCGATGTTCTCCGACTTCGCGGGCAGGTGGATGGGCTCGTCCGCGATCGTTTGCAACTCCTTTGGCAGCAGGGGGGCTCCAAAGGGGGTCGCGACGTCGTGGCGCGCCGTGAATTTGGGCGTCGGTGCCGGCGCGGGCACGATCTCTTGCACGGAAGGTTCCGGCTGGGATGCGGTGGTGGCTTCGGTGGCTTCGGTTTGGGCCGCCGGAGATTGTGGCGCACGCGGCGGCAGCGGTTCGGACTTGGGTGCCGGGGCCGGCTCGTGTTCGGACAAAAGCGCACGGCGGGCCAAGAATTGGAAGCGGCGGACGCGGCTGAAGTTCAAGCCGGTTTGGCGCGCCAAAGGACCTGCGTCGCGATCGATTAGGTCTTCGATCGTGTTGACGCCCGCAGCGGCCAACGCACCCGCCACGACACGATCCAAACCGTCGACCGCGCCGATCAAAGCGGCGCCAGGATGAGGCTTGGGAGCCAAGGCGGGCGGCGGGACCACGGGGGCGGCCTCGACCTCGTCGTTTTGCGCGACGTTCGGTTGGGTCTGCTTCGCATCGCCCCACTCCCAAGTCGGCTGGTTGCGAGGCTCGGCTTGGCCGTTTTTGGGCTGGTCCGCATGCGAGCGGAAGGCCGGCTGCCGGGACAAGGCCTGGTCGACGATCTCGCGATCGATGGGACGCAGGCGTTCCACCGCGGCTTGCGTGCTGCCGCGGGCCGGCGAGGGGTCGGCTTCTACGAAGGGGACCGCCACGTTCTCGGGAGCTTCTTCCGGGTCGAGGGGGTCCTCCCCTACCCGATCGGCCAAAATCCGCGCTTCCCGGTTCAAGCGCCTCGCCATGGCCGGGGGCACCTGTAACAAATCAGCAAGTTCCTGGGGCGCGAGACGCTGCAGGTCGGCGAGGGATTGGCAACCCGCGCGACGGAGTTGGCCCAGGGTGGCCGGGCCATCAGCGTGGAGGTTGCAGAGCAGGGCGAGTGAATCCATGGGCGTGCCTGTGCGGTTGGCGGTGGAAGAAGGGGCGCGGGTTGGCCCTTCGATGGATCGAGTTGGTCGGGTTAGGGCGTGGGGCGCCGATTCGGGCCGGAGGGTTCCAGGGCTTCGGAAGGCGCGGAAAATGGTCCGGCGGCTTCGGAAGCGGACGCGGGCAGCGCGGCATCAGCGGTGTTGGATTCCTGCACGGTGCCGGCGTGCAGGGGAGTCGCTTCCGCCCCCTCCGCAAACGCGCAACAAACCTCTTCCGCCAAAGCGGCGAAGTCCGCGGTTGCGCGACAATCGGGGTCCAGCACGTCGACGGTGACGCCCAAGGCAGGGGCTTCCCGCAAACGCACGCTCGTGCGGATGACGGTGTCGAACATGGCGGTTCCGAAACGGCTGTGCAGCGCCACCAGCAACTCGCGGGCGAAGCGCGTGCGCCGATCGTACAGGGTTCCAACGACGCGGATCGGGTAGCGCCGCTCTTGGTTCTCCCCCACCTCTTCGAGCACGCGCAGGGCTTGTAGGGCGCCCTGCAACGCGAACGCTCCGGTCTCCACCACCAACATGGCGGTCGTGCACGCGAACATGGCGTTGGCACACAACACCCCGTCGGTGCGCGGCGGGCAGTCCACGATCACGTAGTCGTAGCGATCCCGAACGGCATCGAGCGCGAAGCGCAAGCGTTGCTCGGGGTGGATCATGCGCTCGGACACCTCCTCGAACTCGCCCAAGCGCGGCTGCGCGGGCAACAGGTGCAAGCCCGACGGCAATTCGCGGATGGCTTGCTCGATGTAGGCTTCGTCGAGCAGCACTTCGACCGCGCCGGGCCCCTCTGCGCCGTACACGCCGAGGCCCATCGTGGCATGGGCTTGCGGGTCCAAGTCGACGACCAACACGCGCTCCCCGCGTCGGGCGAGCGCACCGGCCAGGTTGATTGCGGTCGTCGTTTTGCCGCACCCGCCCTTCTGGTTCACGAAGGTCAAGACCTGCATGCCTTGACCGGGTTGACAGTGGGAATGGCGCGTTTGGGTCATGTCGCGAGCGGGAAGGACCGCGCCGGGCTCAAAGACCTAAGCGGCCTTCTCGTTCGGATGCGGTTGTCGGGGGGGGACTCGCGAGCTTGGCTTGGGGGAGCGCAACCAGGGTCACGCGGATCCTTTAGCGCAGCGACTTGCGAGCCTTGTCGTAGAATGCACTTGTCGTGCGGGCGTGGTCAATAGGCGTCCACTCCGCGATCTTGCCGATCGCTTTGGCGGCCGCGGAGTTCGGAGCGCCCAACGTGACGGGGACCCGTCGTTGCACGCTTTGTCCCACCTCTGGGTCCACCGGTACCCAGCCGATGAACTCGGGTTGGCAACCCAAGAAGCGCTGAGCCGCGGTGCAGAAGCGATCCCGACCCGCCATCGCGAGCCGTTCGTCGGGTGCACGGTTGACGACCAACCCGACGCGCATGCCGCGGTTGACCATCATGGCGCGCTTGTAGAGCGCGTAACCATCGGAGAGTGCGGTCACCTCGTGGTTGGTGACCAAGATCAACGTCGAGGTCGCGGCCAAGTGCGCCACGGTGCTGTACCCGAGGCCGGCGCCGTGATCGATGATGATCAGATCGAACATCTCCTCCATGGGGCGCAAGGCCTTGAAGAGTCGGTCCAACTCGCGCCGCGTCGGGTTCACGAGCGCATCGCGACCCACCCCGCCGGAAAGCAACTTCATTCCGAGCGGACCCTCCACCAGCGCATCGCGCGCCGAAACCCGCCCTTCCATGACGTGGCCCAGGTCGTAATCGGGGGCTAGCCCGAGCAGCAAGTGCGCGTTGGCCAAGCCCGCGTCGAAGTCCACGAGCAGTACCCGTTCCCCCATGCGCGCCCGCGTGATGGCCAGGTTGGAGGCCATGATGCTCTTGCCCGTTCCGCCCTTACCGCTGGCGACGCAAATCACCCGAGCGGGCGCTTGGTCTTGGCTCCGGGAAGGGGTGCGGGTGGGAGCCGGAGCTTGGGGCCGCGCCTTGGGGCGCAGGCGAGTGAATTGAAAGCGATTGAGCATGGAGAACCTGGGGCCGCAACCGGAGTGTCGAGCACCTGCAAACTTTCGGCGGCAGGAATCCAAGCGTGCGCGGTGCCCTGGTTTCCAAATCTAGGCAGCCCGACGACCCCCGTTCAAGCACGACGCCGATTCCCGCGCAAAAAAAACGCACAAAGGGGACCGGTTCCCAAGAGTTGCGCCGAGGGGCATCGCACGTTCCCCATACAGCGAAGAAGCTCCACCAAAAAAGGGCTTGCGCTCCTGACAAATCGCGTTAGGGGCGTGCGCCGAGGCCCACGAAGTTAGCGCAGCCCCTCTGGTGCCCGTACGCGCTGGAAGGCGCACGGCAATGCGGATTGGTTCCAGCGGGGCTTGGCCAGACCCGCAGCGGTCGTTTAGCTGAACTTGACCTCTTCGCCGATGCGGTGCAGCTTCATCACGTTCGTGGAACGGGCCACCCCCGGGGGCACCCCCGCCACGAACACGGTCTGCTCGCCGTAATCAGCGATGTTGCGCACCACCAACATCTCGGCGGCCATGTAGATCATGTCCTCCAGGCTCGGCTCGCGCCGGAAGAGCAGTGCGCGCACGTGGGAGAGAATCGACATGCGGTTGACCACGTCTTGGTTCGGGCACAGCGCGATGACCTCCGCGCGGGGCTTGAAGCGCGAGATCAAGCGCACCGTGTTGCCGGTTTCGGTGAAACAGACGATACGGCGCAGGTTGAGGGCGGAGGCGACCTGCACGGCCGCCATGGCCGTCGCGTTGAAGAAGTGGGCTTCGCCCTCGGACAGCTTGAGCCTGGGCGTGCGGGCGTAGCGCGGCGATCCTTCGGCCGCCCGGGCCACCTGGGACATGGCGGTCACGGCTTCGACCGGATAGCTGCCCACCGCGGTTTCCGCGCTCAACATGACCGCGTCGCTGCCGTCCAGCACGGCGTTGGCCACGTCGGAAACCTCGGCCCGGGTCGGCCGGCTCGACTGAATCATCGACTCGAGCATTTCGGTGGCCGTGATGACGTACTTACCCTCCTTGACCGCCGCTTCGATTAGGGCCTTCTGGGTCAAGGGGAGTTCGCTCAGGGGCAGCTCGACCCCCAGGTCCCCCCGGGCGACCATGATGCCGTCACTCTCCTCCAGGATCTCCTTCAGGTTGTTGACGGCCGTGAGCCGTTCGATCTTGGAGATCAGGTGTTGGCCGTCCGCCAGCTCCCGGATCTCCTTCACTTCGCTGGCATGGCCGACAAAGCTGATACCAAAAAAGTCCACGCCCATCTCGTTCCCGAGTTGGATCAGGCGCCGATCCTCTTCGGTCGGCAGTTCGTAGCGCACGGCGGAATCGGGCAAGTGCACGCCCTTGCGCGTCCCCACCCGGCCGGGTTTGCGCACGCGGCCGACCACGGTGTCCCCGTAGCGGTCTTCGCACACGAGCTCGACCTGCCCGTCATTTAAGAAGATGCGGTGGCCGGGCAGCACGTACTCCGACAGGCTGGGTACATCGATCAAGATCTCCCCGGCGATGGCTTGGCCCGAACCGCTGCGCAGGCGCACGGTCTCACCCTCCTCCAGGTTGATGCGGCCCTGGGCGAAGGACCCGGTGCGCATTTTCGGCCCGGGCAGGTCCGCCAAGATGCCGATGGCGGTCAAACGCTCTTGGGCGGCGACCCGAATCTTCTGGACCCGGCGGCGGTGGTCCTCCTCCGTGCCGTGGCTGAAGTTGAGGCGAGCCACCGAGAGGCCAGCGTCGATCAGTTCCCCCACCCGGTCCTCGGATGCGGGGCCGATGGTGGCCACCACCTTGGTGAGCGTGCGGGCGGCGTTCGGGTCTTGCCGGGAGTCGTGTTCGGGTGGGCGATCCAACATGGGATGGCGGTGGGAATGATTCTGTCGGTTGGAAAGGGCGGTTTCCTCCCCGTCCGTACGAATTCTTAGTTCGCCTGAAGACCTGGTTTCCATGAGTCCTGGGTGAGGATTCGGTAGAAACCGCGGCGCTCTGCTCCGCAACGAGGGCGATCCATCGAACGTTGTTCGAGGCCGGCGAGCGCTCGCGAGGATGGTGCTCGTACCTCAAGAGCGGCTCGAGCACTCAGGGTTCCAGGAGGCCTGGAGGCCGCAGACTGCGTGGTTTTCTGGCTCTGAAAGAGGTGGCTGCATTCGAACCGCCGACCGGCGGAGGCGTGCATTAAAATGTGACATTCCGAAGCAAACTTTCCGTTTTATCCACCGCTGCTCCATACTTAATCCGCTGCCGCACTCCACTCCAGGCAGGCTCTCCCCCATGGAACACTTCAGCGCCAAAACGGGTTCCGTACCGATCTCTGCGACCATTCTCCTCTTCCTCCTCGTGATCGGTCTGGTGGCCTTCGCCGCCCATTGACCCTCCCCGAGAGGACGAACCACGCCCGGAACACGCCGCACGGAAGCGGCGAAAGGGAGGTTTCCGGGCTCCACCCAGCTACCTGGGGGGCGGTGTGCCCCCAGAGAGCCGAAAAACGGGTGTTTCCCCTCCGGAAGGTAAAGCAAACGTCATCCGAATCCGGAAATCTCTTGCTGGACCGCTCGTAGGAGGGGTGTGATGCCGCTCCGTTTCGGCGGGCCAGCGGCCCCCACCCAGGCCTGTCGTCGCCCTCTAAGTCGGGGGACCTTCGTCCTTCCGACCCTGCGCACGGCGCGCTCTGGATGCTTATCCCCAGCGGGTTCTCCCCGCGTCCTACCGGCGCCCCGCCGGGACTCTCTTTCACTTGCTACCCCCCATGAATCGCACTCAACTCCTGACCGCTAAGTCCCTCCTGGCCGGCGCTGTGCTGGCGAGCCCCTTCCTGCTCTCGTTCGAGCGGGCCGGCGACAAGGTCACCTTCGCCCCCGCCGAGGGCAAGCAGCTCACGAAGAGCTTCGTCCTTGAGCAAAACTTCAACGTCGATGACATGTCGATGGCCATGAATGGGGAAGACTTCCCCATGGAAATGGAAATGGACATGGAGATGACTCAGACGGTGACCGTGACCGACACCTACGAGGGAATGGCCGACGGCAAGCCCTCAAAGCTCATCCGCGAGTACAAAGAGGGATCCATGGACATGAACGTCGATGTGAAGGTCGCGGTCATGGGCCAAAACCAAGATCAGTCCCAAGAGATGGAGGGCACCTCGCAACTCAAGGACAAGAAAGTCGTGTTCACCTGGAACGACGAAAAGGGCGAATACGAAATCAAGTTCCACGAGGACAGCGCTGGCGAGCCCGAACTGCTGGGTGAATTGCTCGAGGACATGGACCTGCGCGGCCTCCTGCCGGAAGCGGGCAAAGAGGTTTCCGTCGACGACGAGTGGACCCCCAGGAAGGACATCGTGGCCGACATCTTTGCCGCCGGCGGCAACCTGCAATGGGAAATCGAGGGTGGTGATGTCGACAGCGCGATGGGTGGCGGACCCGACCCCGAGATGATGTCGAACCTGCGCGCGCTCTTGAGCGATTCGATCGATGGTGACCTGCGCTGCAAGTACACCGGCACCAAAGAGGTGGACGGCAAGACCTTCCAACGCATCGAAGTGACCCTGGACATCAAGTCGGTCGCCGATCTGCTCGAGTACGTGCAGGCTGCCATGGAAGAGACCGAATTGCCCCCCGGCGCCTCCATGCCGGAAATCGGGCAGATGGAAATGACCACCGAAATGGACGGTAAGGGCGTGCTCCTGTGGGACAGCTCCGCCGGCGTGATGCACAGCTTCACCTACGAAGGCCGCCTCGCCATGGCGATGGAAATGTCTATGACCATGGACGCCATGGGTCAGGAGATGGAGATGGAGATGAGCATGGAGATGTCGGGCGACATGAAGCTCGAAGTCACCACCGAGTGATCTCCCCCACTCCGATGGTATGCACGAGGGGCCGCTCAGCGACGCTGAGTGGCCCCTCGGCGGTTTGGGAAGAACGGGTGGTTAGAAGACCTCTTCGTATGCCTCTTCCGAAAAGCCGACGAGCATGGTCTTGCCCGTGCGGATCGTGGGCGCCCGCAGGTTGCCCGAGGGTCCGATGATCGCTTTCACAAGCGCTTCGTCGTCGGGTTCGTCCTGCTGCAGATCGAAGCGCAGGACCTTCTTGCCCTTCGCGACGATCAGGTGTCGGACGCCGTCGAGGACCTCGTCGAGATCATCCGGCCCGTAGCGTTCTTTGCTCGCGTTGACCATCTCACGGATGGTCGGCGCTTTGCCTTCCAGGAAGGCATCGCTGCGCTTGCAACTCGTTCAGCCCTTGCGGTGGTAGTACCAATCGATGCGTTTTGCCATGCCGCTAGGGTAGCGCGTCCCCGGCGCTCTGGGCAGCCCGGAGTTGACGCCACAGCTCGTCGGTGAGGGCGAGCACTACGGGCACCTGCTGCGCGACCGGCACCAACCCCATGGGCGGCACGTGCAGAAAGAGGGCCTCGAAGCCCCGCTCCCGTCCGCGCCGCAGGACATGTTCGTAGGTCGCATCGCAGACGTAGCCGCCAGCATCGTCGGAGCGCCGCACCGGGACTTCGGAGACCGCGGCGCAAACCTCACGACAGGCCTCCAGATCAAACGCGGTTTCTCCGGGTTGCCTGGGACCCAGGCCCCATGCGGCCCCCGTCACATCGAGGCGATCCGAGGGCGGACGGCTCGCGCAGCGTGACTCCAGTCGAAAGAAGGCCCCCCGATGCACGCCCAGGGCCAAAATCGCGGCAGGAGGGTGTTCCGCCCGCTGCAGCCACCCATCGATCGCCTGCGCAGAGCCCTCGTAGGCCGTGGGCAATTCGAGTCCCACCAACCCGGGTCGGCCGTGCAGGGCACGCGCGAGCTCTCCGCTGGCGTTGTGCGCCACGTCCTCAAACGGACCGAAGCCGGTGATCAACAGATAGGGATCGGGCATGGGAGCGGCTCAGGCCACGGGATATACTCTTCGGCCAATCCGAGAGACGAGGGACCCCCTCGCAAGGAGATCCATGACGCAAGGCAAGGAAATGATCCGGGTGGCCAACGGGCAAGGTTTTTGGGGCGATTCGATCCTGGGGGCCGTGCGGCTCACCGAGGAGGGCCCGCTCGACTACCTCACCCTAGATTACTTGGCGGAGGTCACCATGAGCATCATGCAAAAGCTGCGCTCGCGGGACCCGCAAAAGGGCTATGCGACGGACTTCGTCGCACTGATCGACCGCATCCTCCCCCGCATGGTGGAGAAGAACATCAAGGTCATCGCCAACGCCGGCGGGGTGAATCCCCACGCCTGCAAGGACGCGGTCATGGAAGTCCTCAAGAAGCACGGCCAGACCGGCATCGGCGTCGCCGTGGTCGAAGGGGATGATCTGATGGGCGACCTGGATTCCCTGATGGCCTCGGGGGAAGAGTTTAAGAACATGGACACGGGCGAGCGCCTCGCCGCGGTGCGCGACCGCGTCACCAGCGCCAACGCCTATCTCGGCGCCTTCCCCATCGCCGAAGCCCTCGACCAGGGCGCGCAAATCGTCATCACCGGTCGCGGCACGGACCCGGGCCTCGTGTTGGGCCCCATGATTCACGAGTTCGGTTGGAAAGCCGACGATTGGGATCGCCTGGCCGCCGGTACCGTCGCCGGGCACATCGTCGAGTGTGGCGTGCAGTGCACCGGGGGCAACTACACCGATTGGCAGACCATCCCCAACATGGCCATGCTCGGCTACCCGATCATCGAAGTCCACCGCGACGGGTCGTTCGTGGTCACCAAACACGACGGCACCGGCGGTCGCGTCGATCGGGCTACCGTGACCCACCAACTGGCCTACGAGATGGGCGACCCAGCCCACTACATCACCCCAGACGTAATCGCGGATTTCACCAGCTTCACCATGACCGAAGAAGGCCCCGACCGCGTGCGCGTGGCCGGCGTGAAGGGTTTGCCCGCTACCCATACCTACAAGGTTTCGATGAGCTACGCCGACGGTTGGAAGTCCGTGGGGCAACTCACCATCAGCGGGCCGGATGCTCTGGCCAAAGCAAAACTGTGCGCCGACGTGGTTTGGGCGCGCTTGGCCTACGACGGTTTCGAGTACAGCGAAGCCGAAAAGCTCGTCGAGTTCGTCGGCGCTGGCGTTTGCCACGCGGGCACCCTGGAAGCGGGGGCTCCTGAACCGGCCGAAGTGGTCTTGCGGTTGGGCGTCAAAGGCCCCGACAAAGGCAAAATCGCCCGCTTTGGCTCCGAACTCGTCCCGCTCGTCACCAGCGGCCCCCCCGGGGTCACCGGCTTCGCTGGCGGCCGACCCAAAGCCACCGAGATCATTGGCTTCTGGCCGGCTTTGATGGACAAATCCAAAGTCGAAACCCGCGTGTCCCTGTTCCAATCCTAATCGCCACCATGACCGTCGTCGCACTGCACCGCATCGCGCAAGCTCGCTCCGGGGACAAGGGAGAAGGCTCGAACGTCGGCCTGATCGCCCGTTCGGAGGCCGCCTACCAGTTCTTGAAAGAACACTTGACCGCCGAGGTGGTCCAAAAGCACTTCGCCGCCATCAACCACGGCGGCGTGGAGCGCTTTGTCGCCGACAACATGCGCGTGTTGAACTTCTTGTTGGAGGACAGCTTGGGCGGAGGCGGCTCCGCCTCGTTGATCACCGACGCGCAGGGCAAAACCCACGGCTTGGCGCTCTTGCGCTTGCGTATGGACGTGCCCGACCAGGTGCTGGACGCGACTCCCGATCCTGCCACAGCCAGCGTTTGATCCCATGAACGTCCTGCTGGAGTTGCACGAAAAAGCCCGCCGCTTGGGCCGCCGCATCGTTCTGCCCGAGGCCGGAGACGAGCGCGTCGTGCAAGCGGCCGGCCAACTCGCCGCCAAAGGCTTGTGCCGACCCGTGTTGGTGGCGGCGCCGGGCATGGGGGCAGTGCCCTCGGGTGTCGAAGTGATCGATCCGCGGCGGGATGGACGCTTGGCCCAGTTCGCGGCGGCCTTGGCCGAACGTCGCAAGCACAAGGGGCTGACCCTGGAAGCCGCGCAGCAACAACTGCAGGACCCCTTGCACTTCGGTGCCGCTCTGGTGGCTTCGGGCGATTGCCACGGAGGTGTGGCGGGGTCGATCGCGAGCACGGCGGACGTCCTGCGCGCCGCCTTGCAGATCATCGGCATGCAAACGGGCCTGAAGACGGTCAGCTCGTGCTTCTTGATGGTGATGGCCGACCGGACCTACACCTACGGGGACTGCGGCGTCGTGCCTGACCCCGACGCGAGCCAACTGGCGGACATTGCCATCGCCACCGCCGCCAGCCACAAGAGCCTGACCGGGCTGGCCCCCAAGGTGGCCTTGCTGTCCTTCTCCTCCCACGGGTCCGCCGAGCACCCGCGGGTCGACAAGGTGCGCCAAGCCACCGCCTTCGTGCGGGAGCGTGCCCCCGAGTTGACCGTGGATGGGGAACTGCAGGTCGACGCCGCCATCGTCCCGGACGTGGCTCAACGCAAGACGCCCCGCTCCCCCCTCGCAGGCCGTGCGAACGTTTTAATTTTCCCCGATTTGGATTCGGGCAACATCGCTTACAAGCTCACGCAGCGCCTCGCCGGAGCTCATGCGATCGGGCCCTTGATTCAGGGTCTCGCGCACCCTTTCATGGACCTTTCGCGGGGCTGCACGGCCGACGACATCGTCAACGTCGCCTGTATCGCCGCGATCCTGCATTCATGAACCGCTACGCTTGGACTTGGATCGGAGCCGCTATCGCCTTAGCGGCCATGCCGGGGTGCCGCATTCCCCGCTGGAATCGGCCCGTTCCCGTCGATCACCCGATCGAGACCACCCCTTCCGGGGTCATGATCCAGGACGAACTGGAAGGTTTGGGCCCCAAGGTGACGCCCTACAGCGAGGTCACCCTCGACTACCGCATGACCCTGGTGGACATGCAACTCGTGGACTCGAGCTTCGACCGAGGCATTCCCATCACCTTCTTGATGAGCGAAGCGCCGATCCCCGGTTGGCGAGAGGCCTTGCTGGGCATGCGAGCCGGCGGCATCCGCACGGCGGAAATCCCGCCGGAACAAGGCTACGGTTCGGAGGGCATCGAAGGGTTGGTACCGCCGAACGCGGTGCTCTTGTGCCGTTTCGAAATGCTAGAGGTGGCGGAGAACCGCGACGAAATCGACGCGCCGCCGGCCTTCGAAGCCGTGCCGGAAAGCGGCGTACCGGATAGCGATCCGCCGCCACTCGACTCCCAGCCCTAGTGCGTGTCCGGCCATGGCAAGGCGAGGACGCGAACGGGTCGGACGGAGCGGTGCAGAACCGGAATACGATCTGC
>JAUHXY010000237.1 GCA_030426785.1 bacterium | reverse complement strand
ACCTCCTGTAGAAACGTGAGCGGATCGATGGCGACCCCGTTGGCGATCACGTTGTGCTTGCCCTTGTGCAGGATGCCCGAAGGGATCAGGTGCAGGGCATAGGTTTCCTTCCCCACCACGACCGTGTGACCGGCGTTGGCGCCCCCTTGGTAGCGGACGATGTAGTCGTAATCCGCCGCGAGACGGTCGATCACCTTGCCCTTTCCTTCGTCACCCCATTGGGCACCGAAAACACTAAGCGGGGACATGAATTCGTGGATTGGGATGGGTTTCGGACCTAGGGAGGGCCCTTCCAGGCCGGGCCAAGGGGTCATTGTGTTCGGGACCCAAGCGCCCATCAAGCGAAACACGCTGAAAGGGTCGGCGCCGCCGAGAAGTCGGCTGGGACGCCCGTTGGGCGGGGAGCCGTCCGGCTTGCGCTCCGGGTTCCGAGCGCCTAGTCCTCGACCTGGTCGAGGTACTCCAGGGGCACGTAATCCAGAACCAACCAGGGCAGCAAGGTCTTCATCGTTCCGCCCTCGTCCCCGGTCTGGCGCCAGACCACTTTGCGCACGACGCGCACGAGGTCCGTGCCCGCCTGTTCCTGCTTCTCGACCTCGAAGCGGGTCGCTTCGAAGTCCTGCAGGTCCGATCCCGAGCGGGTCGACTTTTTGGCCAACACGGTGATCGAGAAGACCTCGCTCTCGACCTTGAGCCGGGCCAGGATGCGGTTGCGGACCTCGGGGTCCATGTCGGCCATCGTGGGAAGTTCTTCGACCTCGCTGAGATCGGTGAACACCTGCAACTCGGGCAGCTCCTCGTTGAAGCGATTCTGCCGGAACGCCAGCTCCTCCTCTTCGTCGGGATCCGTTTCGCGCTCCTCGTTGCGGTAGTCCACGATTTCCAGCCACACCCGCGGATCGATCTCGCGGCTGTCGAACAAGCCCGCCAAGACCTGCAAGGGCGCCGTGTTGACGTTGATCGCGTACCCCAACTCCGAGGTTTCGGTCTGCCCGATGGTCGGCGACGAGTAGATCGTCAGGAACTGATCGATCGCGTAGACGCGGTTATCGCGCTCATCGAAGTAGTCGCGAAAGTGGTGCTCCTGGAAGGGTGGAACCACCAGAAACTCGCGCATCGAGAGTGGCAAGATCGGCCGCCCGTCCTGTTGCCCCACCAACGCTGGTGTGGGATAGGTTTCGGAGAAGCGATCCTCCATGTAACGTCGCATCGCCTGCGCCATGTCCGTCGCGGTGCCCGCGTCGATGTCGAGCATCGATCCCTCCCGGCAGCGATCCAAAATGCGGGCGACGATCGCTTCCGCTTCGTTGGCCGCCTCCTCGTCCTCGTCCAACATGCCGAGCACGTTGAATTTGCGGTCCTCGTCCACCACGAACGAAATCACATCTACCTCGCCGATGGTGCTTTGCTGCACGGTGGCCCAACTGTCCATCAAAGAGTCCGAAGGCCCTTCTTCCTCGCTGCCCCCTTCCCCTTCTGGGTCATCCCCACCCTCCGGCAGATCCGCACCCGCCCCAGGGTCCGCCCCGGCCCCTTCCTCTCCCCCAGCCGCCTGCTCTCCGTCCTCGAGCAAGTACTTCTGGTTTTCCAGCATGGCCGCCTGAATGGCGAAGTCCATCTGGGTCAACGTCAGCGAGCGATGCGCTTCGTTGCGCTCACTGCTCGTAATCCGCGAGACCTGATACACGATCATCAAGATCACGATCAGCACCAGGAAGGTCAGCAACAAGGCCGCCCCTCGCCGCCCTCCCGCTCCAACCAGCCCACCTCTAGCACGCAGTATTCGCATCGTAACGCGGTCCAGACGCCCCGCTGCCCCTCATCTTCCCACCTCCCCCTCGATTATCAACCCGCCCCTCCCCAAAGCCTCCCCCGCCCCCGCCAAAAAACCACCACACTCAAAGTCCCATTTGCTTAGCGGAGGCGCATTAGGCGGGATGGATTGTGTGCGTGAGCACATCGACCGGGCTGTGCACTTTGAGGGGACCTCCCCACCCATGCCTCCCGCGTATCCAGCCCCCTAATGATCCACCGTACCCAACGTCCCAGTTGGGTAGCGGAGGCGGGTTGGGCGGGATGGGGTGTGTGCGTGAGCTCATCGTGCGTGCAGTGCACTTTGAGGGGGCCTTTCCGCGCAGGCGTGGCCACAGGCCACGCCGAGCACGAAAGGCCCCCTCAAAGTGCGCTCGCACGCGCGAGGAGCCGCGCACACACCCCATCCCGCCCAACCCGCCGCAGCGTCATTGGTCGAATTGGTTGTTGAGGTCTCCGCCCTGGAGAATGCGGGGGCGAATGAAGAAGAGCACGTTCGTCTGCTCTTTCACTTTGAATTGGCTCTTGAAGAGGTAACCCAGCACCGGCACATCCCCCAGCAACGGCACCTTCTTCTCGCGATCGAGCGTGCGCTCCGTGATCAAGCCACCCAAAATCACCGCTTGCCCCGGCTCCAGCCGCACGATCGTGCGCGCTTTGCGCTGGGAGATTTGCGGCACTTGCACCAAGGCCGAATCGCTCGAGTTCCCCTGCGCGAACGTCACCGCGGTCCCCGTTTGCTGGGAGGCTTCGATATCGATCGAGAGCACCACGGTATCGTCCCCGATCACCCGCGGAATCACGTACATCTGCACCCCGACGGGCTTGTAGGTCAGGTTGGTGGTGAAGTTCCCGTTCGAGTTGAGGTTCGAGATATTGAAAAACGGGATTTCGGTCGTGTTGACGATGTCGGCGCGCGCTCCTTCGCGCACGGCGACTTTCGGCCGAGAAATGATCGACACGTTTTCGCTCGAAGCGACCGCTTCCAACACCGCGTTGAACGCGACGCCGTCAAACACAGCCCCGACGCCGAACAGCGCGTTGCCGGTGGTGGTGCTGCCGAGCGTGTTCGGCATAGAGAAGTCGATCTCGTGAATCAGCGTGCCGGGATTCGGTAACCCAAAGATGGGTGTGTCCGCATCGACTTTGGCAACGCCGTAATCGAAGCTGTCCGAGGTGGTCACCTCGACGATTTTGGCTTCGATTTCGATCTGCTTGACGTCCTCTACGAAGATGTCGATGAAGTGTTGCACGTCCATCAACACCTCGGGCGCGGCGGTGATGATCAGCAAGTCACCGAGCACGACGGGATTCGGCGCTTGCAAGCTGCCGCCGCCGCCACCGCGCGGATCGGACCAAGCTTCGACCGACCAGCCTTGGCGTAGATCGAGCAGCACGGAATCTAGGGGCTGTTCCAAGGCGGGATCGGGCAGGCCTTGTCCGTCCGTGCCCACACCGTGAATCGGAAAATCCCCGTAGGTGCGCAACAGTTGCAGCACGTTCTTGCCCATGCCGGGTGGGAAGGTGTACGGCTTCATGACGAGGCCGTTGCCGTACACGTAGATCTGCGAGCCGAACTCGAGGTACGGGTTGATGGGCGGTTCGGTCAGTTCGCCGGGCAGCAACGGGCCCAGACCGTCTCCTAAGTCCGAATCTTGAAGAGGATCGAGCGGTAGCTCGGGAGCCATAGCCGGGTCGAGCGGATCGCTGGCCTCTCCTTCGCTCAGATCCTGGTACTGACGTTCTAGGTCGGCGAGGTATTCGTCCTCATCGAAGCCGTCGAGGGGCTTCATGGTGCCGCCTTCGATCAATTGCTGGAACAGCTCGAGGTTGACCTGTTCGTTGCGGGCGCGCGGGGTGGTGTTGCGCGGGGCTTCACAGGCGGCGACGAGGCCCAGGGCCAGCGCTAAGCCAGCGAACCAGCTGGCCGAGCCTCCCTCCACCAAGACATGCGACGTGGTCGCCGGGCGCTCGAAACGGCGCGTGGATCGAGAGCGGGTCCCTTGCACGGCGTCAGCCTAGCGCCTGCTGAGGCCGATCGGATAGGGGCTCGGCCATTCTCCCCCAATCCGCCCCGGATTAGCGAACCTCCTCGGGCGTTGCTTCCGGCACAAAGCGGTTCGCCCGGGCCCTTCCGAACCCGTTACAGGGAGGCCTGGACGGTCGCGGTGATATCGGGGATCGCGGTTCCGTCCCGACGCTCGATGGACTTCCAGACGCTGCAGTGTGATCCCTGGACCCGCACCGTTTCGCAGGCTTTGACCACCCGCTCGTGGGCCGCCGCGAGCAGTTTGATGCCCTGGGCCGAGGTGGGGTCGATCTTTTTCTTGGTCAGCTCGATGTGTTCCGCGGTGGCCTCTAGGAGGGTTTGGTAGTCCACCTTGGCGGGCGCGGTCAGTTGGCGGGGCTCGCTGAGGCCGCACAGGTTGTCCGCCTTGTCGACCTTGTAGGGCGTGCCACGCCCGTCATCCGCGACGATAAACAGAGAATCCGGGTGGGTGGCGAGATCGATCGGGCCGGCGCCCCAACAAAGGGGGCTAAGCAGGAGGAAGGTGAGGGGTTTCCACATGGCGGTCCGGGGGTGAGGGGTGTTCGGACCTTGAGATTTCGACCAGCCGGGCGCCTCCAATCAATAGGAATTCGCATTCCGCCCCGAAGGCCCCGAAATCGAACGCTGGAAAGGGCCGAACTTCCTTGCGAAGTCGGGTTTGGGACCTCGCAGAGGCCCGCAGGGGTTCTGGGGGGTGCTCTCCAGGTTCCCTGGGCGGCCAGGACGATTGGGCCTGCGGGCCTACCCTCCGGGCCGCATGGATCCCCACGAAGCCTCCCTCGACGGACGTGGGTCCAGGCCCCAAAGCCAACCGCCCCACCGACCGAAGGCCGATGGGGCGGTGTTTGGGCAAACCCGTTCGCTTAGTTGCGGCTGCGGGAGCGTCGACGGCGGGGACGAGACTCGCGGTCGTCGTCCCGGTCGCGATCCCGTCCACGGGGGCGATCGTCATCGCTGTCACGATCACGATCACGGTCTCGGTCACGATCCCGACCGCGCGGACGGTCGTCGCGGTCGCGGCCACGGCCACCGCGCGGGCGGTCCTCGTCGCGGTCGCGATCTCGGCCACGACCACGGGGACGGTCCTCATCACGGTCACGGTCCCGACCCCGGCCTCGCGGACGATCGTCGTCGTCGCGATCGCGGCCTCGGGAGCGGTCTTCATCGCGATCGCGACCCCGGCCGCGCGGGCGATCCTCGTCGCCGCCATCGTCGTCGCCGCCGGGCAGCAGGGCCTTGCGGCTCACCTTGATGCGACCACGGTCGTCCACGTTGATGACTTCCACTTCGATCTCATCGCCCACGTTGACCTCGTCGGTCACCGCGCCCACGAAGCCGTTGGCCAGCTCGCTGATGTGGCACAGACCTTCGACGCCGGGGAGGATTTCCACAAAGGCACCGAAGTCGCGCACGCTGCGCACGGTTCCGGTGTAGCGGGTGCCCACTTCGGGGGTTTCGGTCGAAGCCTTGATGGCGTTCATGCAGGCTTTGACCTTCTCGGGGTTGGTACCGAAGATCTGCACGTTGCCTTCGTCGTCGAGGATGGTGACCTTGACTTCGTAGTCGGCTTGCAGGGCCTTGATGTTCTTGCCACCGGGGCCGATCAGGAAGCCGATCTTCTCGCTCGGAATCTTGATCGACTCGAAGCGCGGAGCGAACTCGGAAACGTCCTTCTTGGGGCGCGGAACCGCTTCCAGCATCTTGTGCAGGATGTGGATGCGGCCTTCGCGGGCCTGCTCCAGAGCGGTTTCGAGCAGCTGGCGGGAAACGCCTTGGATCTTGATGTCCATCTGCAGCGCGGTGATGCCGACGCCGCTACCGGCCACTTTGAAGTCCATGTCCCCGTTGTGGTCTTCCGACCCGAGGATGTCGCTCAGGATTGCGGTGCGATCGCCTTCTTGCACGAGGCCCATCGCGATGCCCGCGACCGGCTGGCTGATCGGCACGCCGGCGAGCATCATCGAGAGGCAGCCGCCGCAAACCGAGGCCATCGAAGAGGAGCCGTTGGACTCCATGATGTCGGACACGACCCGCACGGTGTACGGGAAGGCTTCCTTGGCGGGCATGACGGCCTTCAGAGAGCGCTCGGCCAACATTCCGTGACCGATTTCGCGGCGACCCGGGCCCATGATGCGGCGGGTTTCCCCCACCGAGTAGGGCGGGAAGTTGTAGTGCAAGTAGAAGTTCTTGCG
>JAUHXY010000010.1 GCA_030426785.1 bacterium | reverse complement strand
ATCGGGATGGCGGCGAGCACGTTGGCTTCGACTTGATCCTCGGGCACCTGCCAGACCCCCAACCCCAGCTGGGGGATGGAGTGACCGTCGTGCATTTCCAGGCTAGGGGCGAGGGGGAGGCTCATGGTGATCGGCGGGTTGCGAAGATGTCGGACACCAACGCATGCAGCGTGGCATCTTCGAGGGTCAGGTTGGAAAGGGTGACCTCCACCAAGTGGCGGTCCTGGACGACGAAGAGCGAGCGGACGGGAACCTCGGATCCGGGCAGGCTGACGACCTTGCGGTAATCGAGACCTTTGCCTAATTCGGCTGGAACCCCCAATTGCTCGCTTTGGGAGATCTGCACTTCGCCCCCTTGCTGCCTCTGGGCATCCTTGATCTGGTTGCCCTTCTGCACGAGCTCCAAAAAGCGATCCGCGTCTCCGGGAGTCGCGAAGGCGTACAAGCCGAGGACGGCCAATTGTCCACCCTGTGCGCCGACCCCGAATTGCGTGTGACAACTCGTGACCAAGCGAGCGCACTCTTGCGCTTCCTCTGGACCCAACGCCGCGTGGGCCGCTTCGATGTCCTGGGGGCTCAGGGGTCGCACTTGGTATTGCAAAGAAAACTGCTCGAGAGCCGCGGGCAGAAGTTGCCAGATCGGCTCGGTGGGGGCGGCCGTAACGCCCGTTTCCGGCTTCTCGCCCGTGAGAGCGCTCCAATCCACCGACTGCGATTCCTCCTCGGAACCGTGCTCGTGATCGTGGCCCGCATGGTCGTCGTGGTCCGCTTCGTGAGACCCATGATAGGGGCTTTCATGGGAGGAACCACAGCCGATGACCCCCAACAAACCCAGCAAGGCGAGGCTTGCAGAAATGCACCATCCCGTGTTCATGGCCGCATCCTACGGGGGATACGCCTCGAAAGGACCGGCTTTTGGGCAGACTCGTGGGAATTGCAGGACCTGCCAGCCGCGAACTTTTGCATCGGGCCCTATCATCAACCTTCCTGGCGGCCCGTCCTTGGCGTCGCTTCCCCCGCTGCCCCCAACCCATTCCGCTATGTCCGAAGTCCTCGCTCAGTGGTTGCCGATTCTCTTGTCCGCCGTCGCCGTCTTCGTGGTGAGCTCGATCGTTCACATGGTCTTGCCCTACCACAAGAGCGATCACAAGCAGTTGCCAGAAGAGGCCGACATCCTCGATGTCATGCGCAAGCATGGCGTGCAGCAAGGGACCTACATGTTCCCGCATTGCAACGACATGAAAGATCTCGGCTCGCCCGAGATGATGGAGAAGTTCCAGAACGGACCGGTTGGGCACATGACCATCATGGCGAGCGGAACGCCGACGATCGGCAAGAGCCTCGTCTTGTGGTTCTTGTATTCGATCTCCGTGGGGGTGTTTTGCGCCTACGCGACGACCTTCGCCCTCGCGCCCGAGGCCGACTACATGGCCACCTTCCGCTTGGTGGGGACCGTCGCGTTCCTGGGGTACGGTTGGGGCGTCATCACCGACACGATCTGGAAGTCGCAGGCTTGGTCGACCACCTGCAAGTTCCTGTTCGACGGCCTGCTTTACGCCCTGGTGACCGCTGGAGTTTTCGGCTGGTTGACCGCATAAGGAGGGCATGACCAAGCCCACCCAAGACCACCGCCGCGACCGCGCGGGGCTGACCTACGTGTATCCCGTGGTCTCCCGCCGGTCGCGCGGCGTTTCCATCGGGGTCAACCTCAACCCCAACCGAGCGTGCAACTGGCGTTGCGTGTACTGCCAGGTGGAGGGTTTGCAGCGCGGGGCGGCCCCTGAGCTGGATTTGGCCCTCTTGCGCTCGGAGTTAGACGGTTTTCTGACGGAGGTGCTGCAAGGCGATTGGCTGGAGCGTTTGGCTCCGCCCGAAGCACGCCGCATCAACGACGTGGCGCTTTCCGGTGACGGCGAATCCACCACTTCGGCGCAATTCGACCAAGCTGTCGAGGTGATCGCCGAAACCATGGGCCGCCACGGGCTGATCGAGCAGGGCATCAAGCTCGTGCTGATCACGAACGGCTCCATGATCCACAAAGCGCATGTCCAGGCCGGCTTGCGCCGCATGGCCCAAGCCAACGGCGAGGTTTGGTTCAAGCTGGACGGTGGGCGGGAAGAGGACCGCTTGCGCGTCAACGACGTGCGCATCCCGAACAGCCGGGTGCAGGAGAACTTGGCGCTTTGCGCGCAGCTCGTCCGGACGCGTATTCAGACCTGCATGTTCGAACGCCAAGGGCAGCCCCCGAGCGAGGACCACGTGCAGGCCTACCTCGACTTCCTGGCGGCTCGCCTCGCCGAAGGGGTGCCGATCCAAGACGTCATGCTGTACGGCTTGGCGCGCGACTCGCACCAACCCGAAGCTTCCGAGTTGAGCCCGTTGAGCGATGCGTGGCTGCTGCAAACGGCCCAGCGCATCGAAGCCTTGGGTTTGCCCGTAACGGCTTACGGAGCCGAAGGCCTCCTCGCGCAGCCCGAGGCTTAAAGGGAAGCGGGCGGCACCGACCCGAGGTCGATGCCGCCCGCTGAAAGAGTCTTCTCCGCCTAGAACATTACGCTCAGGCCGTTGGAGAAGTTCGACGCACCGGCGCCAGCCGGGGTGTCGCGGTGCCACAACTGGAAGTGCCAGGTGGAACCCGCGGTGATGGTCGGCGAGCCGGGGATCGGGACGGTGGAGGGCACGTCGTAGCCCGAACCGACGCTGGAGGTGCTGACCAGGTTTTGCATGACGCCGCTGGCATCAAACGCACCGATCGAGTTCAGCGGACCACCGCTGACGTTGTAGCGTCCGAACACGTTGCCGCCGGTGATCGACAGGCACAGACGGCCGTTGCTGATCACGAGGCCCGGATCATCGGGAGCGGTACCCACCAGGAAGTAGCCAAACTCGGTCGGCGGACCGTTGACGGCTTCCAAGTGCAAACCGGATCCACCCGGCGCGGTCAACGAACCCGTCATCTGAGTGGATTGGCCGGTCGAGTTGATGTCCATCGGATCGCAGAAGGGCGTGCCGACGCCCGGATCGCCTCCGGCGGGAACTTGCATCGCCATTTCCATTTCGGCGTTCAAGAAGTCGGTGGCCACGGTGGTCAGGATGCCACCCGTCGTCGTGTCGAGCGAAACGAACTGACCGGCGCCGCCGCCCGTGTACAGCGTGGCGTACAGGGTGTCCGTGGACCAGTCGAAGTCCATGCCTTGCGCGAAGTTGATGTCCGCACCGAGGGGGCCGATGATGGTCGCGGCCGCGGTGGTCGGGTCGAGCGAGTACAGGTTGTCATCGGTGATGCTGTGCGCAAACAGGTTGCCCTGGCTGTCACAAGCGATGTCGATGAGGGATTGCGCGGTAGCGGTGATGCCCAGGGAGGTGAACGTACCGGTGGTGATGTCACCCACCCACAGTTCGTTGTCGCTACCCGCATCGGCGATGACGTACCAGTCGGTGCCGTTGGGGTGAGCGGTCAGCCCGCGAGCCGTGCTCAACGGGATGTTGGTGGTGCCTAGGGTTGTAAACACGCCCGTCGCGATGTCGAGCGTTCCATATTCCGAGGTGTTGTAGTTCAGGCCGTACAACGTCGTCGCCGTAGCGTCGAAGTCCAGGGCGTACACCACTTGGCCTGTCGTGTCCGGACCTTGAACCCAGTTGTTCAGGAAGTCCGCAGTGTCAGACGTGAAGGTATGGTCGGTTCCCCGCAAGTCGATGCCGACCACGGTGGACTGGGCGACAGCAACCGGCGCGGTGGCCAGCAGAGCCGCAAAGGAGAGTGCTTTTTTCATGGAGTTGTTGGGTTTGGGGTTTGGTTTGTTTGCCCCAGCAGGGCTTCCAGCCTAGCTCGGAATTCCGATTTGGCATGTAAGGAAACGTTTCGGTCTGTAAGGGTTTTTTCGCCGCCCCAAGGCGCCTCCACCTGCTTGGGGCCCCGGCAATGCGCAAAACAAGGGTCTTGGGGTGGATTCCGGCCCTGGGCCCAGAGTCGTGGCGCGGCGAGCGGGCTGGATCGGATTGGGAAAGTGCGGGCGCGAGGTGGGTTGTGGGTCGGGCCTTCGGGCGCCTGGTCGTTGCGCCCATGGGACGGCGCCCGGAGTCACTCCCAAGCGTCCACCCAAGCGACGAGGGGGGAGCGCGGCCGGGGCAGCTTTCCGTTCCGCGTGGACGGGGAGGGGAGCCGCTGGCTTTGCGTACGTACCACCTTCTCAGGTAGTGGGCCGCTGCGGCTCACTCGCTCGGCTCCAAGGCGGTCCGCAGATAGCTAGCGTCCTCTTCCGAGTAGGCACACAGAATCACTTCGCGGGGGAACTCGTGCTCGCTTTGCCAGTCGCGAATCGTGCGCACCGCGATCTGGGCGGCGAGGTCTTTCGGAAACCGGAAGATCCCCGTCGAAATGCAGGGGAACGCCATGCTGGACCAGCGCTGTGCCTGGGCGAATTCGAGGGACCTTCTGTAGCAGCTTTCGAGCAACTCTGCCTCCCCATGCGTGCCGCCGTTCCAAACCGGACCCGGCGTGTGCACCACAAACTTTGCGGGCAGCCGAAATCCAGGCGTCCATTTGGCTTGGCCCGTCTTGCACCCGCGCAACTCCCGACAAGCCGCCACCAGCTCCGGCCCGGCCGCGCGATGAATGGCCCCATGGACTCCACCGCCGCCCAATAGACTGGTATTGGCCGCATTGACGATCGCGTCTACATGGAGCTTCGTGATGTCGCCAACCTGAACGCGCAGGCTCGAATCTTTCATGGTAAAGGTTTGAGGACCAAGTCCTGCCAACGACCGGCGAGGGCCCCACTAGCCAGGGCTGGGCAAAGGGTACAAGCAAACCCGGACCAACTCACGAAGCTAGCTTTGAAGTAAGCTAAAGTCCGCATGTTCAGCCCGTCAGATGGGTGGGCCGTCCTTGCGCAGGGTGCATCATGATTCAAAGGAATGGCGGTCTGTTTGTCTTGGTTGGGGTCGTATGCCTTGTAGTCGGTTGGTTCTGGCCAGGCGATCGCCACCAAGAACCCTCGCTCACTCCGTTGGGGCCTGATCCCGGTCTTGCGGCGAGCGAACCTTCGTCGCAGAGCCTTCCTGACACTGAAGAGATCGCAGTGACTCCCCGCCAAAGCACGCAGGCTGCCATCGACTTGCCCTCCGAATCCCGGACCTCTCGCACCGGCAGGGTGATCGATGCCGTGACACGCCAACCGTTGCGGGCGCGGGTCGCTGAAAAGGAGGGTGTGGTGGTTACGACTTTGCCCGATGGGGAATTCCGTTTGCCTCCAAACGCCCGCCACGAGGTCTCGGTGACCTACCGAATCTCCGCGCGGGGTTACCAAACCCAGACGCTGGAACGATCGCCGAATGCTGCCGAGATTGGGGTGATCGAAATGACCCCTACAGGCACGGCCCGATTGAGGGTGCAAGATTCTGAAGGACAACCCCTGGAGGGCAAGGCGGTCCACTGGTTGGACAAGGGGATCTCCGTTGGCGAAGCGGTGATCGGCGAATCCCAGTCCACCGAGCTGAATGGGCGCACGCCCTTGTTTCGAAACCTGACGGATACCGCGGGTTGGAGCCAGGTTTCCGCAGGGCAAACGATGATCGCTACGGTGTATTGGGAGGCCGAGACCGGACCCAGTGTGGCGGTGTTTGTCGAACCGGGGGTCGATCAAGTCGTGGTCTTGCCCGAGCGTTGTGCCCGCCTACGATTCGTGGATGGGGCTACGGGGGAGCCTTGCTCCGATCAGCCGGTGGAATGGCTCGACGCTACTCGCCTGGACGCGGGTTCGCAACACGCCACGACCGACGAAGAGGGCTGGCTGCGCATTCCGCAGGCCCAAGGGCATGCGTTGTTGCGCCAACCGACGGCGGTACAAGAAACGATCTGGAGTTTGCAGCAAGAACTGACTCCGAAACAGCGCCAGCAAGGCTCGGCGCGACTGGCGGTCGAGTTACAAACCGAGTCGCCGATCACGGTCTACGTGCACCGAGACGCGCGCTATCTCTTGGTGCTCGATGCGGTCGATGACTCGCCGGTCCATGACAAGACCTTCGCGCTCAAAGCACCGGCCAGCGGCCAGGGTGGCGCCTCTGGCACCAACGCAGCTCGCTATCTCAGCTCGCCTAGGGTGAGCCGCACCCAAAACCAGGTCGCTCGCTCCCTTCCGTTCAAGGTGGTGGAGGGCAAGATCCGCTTCCCCGCCAACGGTAAGTTCGACGAACTCGGCAAGAGGAGTGGGTCTCCCATTCCTACCCTGTGGGTCGAGGGCTATCAGCCGTTTGCGTTGGATGATTGGGAAGCCTACCGCAGCGGTCGATCCCACGGGCCGATTCGCTTGCAGCCCGCGAAGATCCGTTCCTTGCAAGTGCTGTTCGAAGACGGAAATCCTTACCAGGGCCGAATCTGGGTTTATAGCGACACCCACCAACTCTCTTTGGAAACCGCCCGTCACGGCGAGGATGGTATGAGCCCGGGGGTCTATGGACCGTTCGACTGGATGGATGGGGACTTGACGGTCGAAACGGACTTCGGCACACAGGTGATTCCCGCGTCCGAATGGCAGAACCAAGACATCGTCACCCTGCACTTACCGGTCAGCACGGGATCCGTGCGGATCGATTCGGTTCCGGCGGAATCCTTGGTTTGGATCGGCGCTCGTTCTCTACACACCTACCAATGGTTACCCGGGCGACCCGCGGAGGCTTCGGAGTGGGAGATCGATGGATTGGCACCGGGCCGCTACGTGGTGGGACCGGAAAGCTGGACCCGAGTCACGGCGATGCACGCGTTTCGGGCTCCGAGTGATGCCACGCCAGTCCAGTCGGGATGGGCGGAGGTGAAGGCGGGCGAAGCGACACGCATGACCTGGAATTCCGGTTGGTCCAGCGCGCAAGCGATCGAGGGCCGCATTACGGTTTCCAGTGAACTGAAAGGCAGGCCATTCGTCGTGCCGATGTACGGACTGCGGCACGCGAAGCCAGGCGAAGAGGATTGGCGACCGTCCCTGGTCTTCAACAACGAGGCGATTCGCATTCCCTTGGATGCCTCGGGAACCTATCGCATTGCTTCCGGGGACCCGGTGCCCGACCTGTTGTTGGTAGGCCTTCCCGAGCATCGTCCCCATCGTTTGGCGTGGGGCAATACGACGGGCTTTCTCTTGGTGGGGTCGGTACTGCCCGGCCACTCTCGGCATTTTGCAATGCAAGGGGTCGAGTTGCGTTGGGAAGGCTCGAGCCAAGCCCTGCGCCACATTCAAATCCATGCGGCCGACGAGGACCACGATCTCTCGGTGGACTCCAACTACCACAGCCGTGCCCTGACCTGGAAACCCAAGTCCCCTCCCGACCGTAGGTGGGTTCATGGGGTGTCGAAGCGCATTCGCGAGGTAGAAGTAGATGGGACCTTTGTGCCGATCCAAACCACCTCGAGCGGTGCGGCTTTCGTCACCCTTCCCGATTCGATTCAAGGCGAGTAAATCCCGGACCCTTGCGCGCGGTTTGTGCACTCTGCGGCGCCTTCGTGTGCTGGTTGGGCGGGTTTCTGTGCGCTCCGGACCTTGGAAAGGTGGGTTGCCGGTTTACCCCTTGGGGAGGAGCGCTATTCTAGGCGCACACCCAGCCCAGGACATCGCCATGACGCAGACGGAAGCCGCCGCGCAACGCAAATTTCGCAAGGACTATCGGGAACCCGACTTTTGGATCGACACGGTCGATCTGGAGTTCGAGCTCGGTGAAGACGGGACCGAAGTGGTCGCCACCATCGCCTTCCGACGCAACGGGTCGCACGAGCGGCCGTTGGTTTTGAACGGCGAAGAGCTCGAGACCCTCGCGGTGGAGGTGGACGGCCAGGCGTGGCCGAGCCACCAGTGGGAGGCGGAGGCCGAAGCGCTGACGATCCAGTCGGTGCCCGACACCTTCACGTTGAAGACGCGGGTGCGCATTCACCCCGAGAACAACACCTCGCTCAGCGGCTTGTATCGGTCCAGCGGGAACTTCTGCACCCAGTGCGAGGCCGAGGGCTTCCGGCGCATCACTTGGTTCCTGGATCGCCCGGACGTGATGGCGAAGTACAGCACGACCATCACGGGCAGTCAGGAGAAGTATCCGGTCATGTTGTCCAACGGCAACCGGGTGTCGGAAGAGGACCTGGGCGACGGACGTCACCGCGTGCGTTGGGAGGATCCGTTTAGAAAGCCCAGCTATCTATTCGCTTTGGTGGCGGGCAATCTCAAGTGTCACGCGGGTACGTTCACGACGATGTCGGGGCGCAAGGTCGCCCTCGAGATCTGGGTCGAGCCGCAAAACATCGACTCCTGCGAACACGCGCTGCAGTCCCTGCAAAAGTCGATGAAGTGGGACGAAGAGGTGTTCGGCCTCGAGTACGACCTCGACATCTACATGATCGTGGCGGTCGGCGACTTCAACATGGGCGCCATGGAGAACAAGGGGCTGAATATCTTCAACTCCAAGTTCGTTTTGGCGCGGCCCGAAACGGCGACCGACGACGATTACGAAGGGGTGGAAGGGGTCATCGCCCACGAATACTTCCACAACTGGACCGGCAACCGCGTCACCTGCCGCGATTGGTTCCAGTTGACGCTCAAAGAAGGCCTGACCGTCTTCCGCGACCAAGAGTTCACCTCGGACATGACCTCGCGCGCGGTCAAGCGCATTTCCGATGTGCGCACCTTGCGGTCGGCGCAGTTCCCCGAGGATGCGGGCCCGATGGCGCACCCCATCCGCCCCGAGTCCTACCTCGAAATGGACAACTTCTACACCGCGACGGTGTACGAAAAAGGCTCGGAGGTCATTCGTATGGTCCACACCTTGATCGGGGCGGAAGCGTTCCGAAAGGGGATGGACCTGTACTTCGAGCGCCACGACGGAAACGCTGTGACGTGCGATGATTTCCGTGCGGCCATGGCGGACGCGTCGGGCAAGGATCTGACCCAGTTCGAAAACTGGTACCTGCAGGCGGGTACGCCGGTGCTCGAGGTCGAGCGCCATTGGGACAAAGAGCGCGGGCGTTTCACCTTGCTCTTCCGCCAGCACTGCCCGCGGGGCCAGGAGCTGGAGTCCTTCCAACCCCTGCACATCCCCGTGCGCATGGCGTTGCTCGACTCCGATGGTTCGGAGATGTCGACGTTGCTCGAAGGGGAAAACCCCGACCAAGCCTGCTTGGAGCGAGTGCTTGAGGTGACGGAGTTCCAGCAGTCTTTTGTTTTCGTGGGCCTCTCCAACGAACCCAGCCCATCTCTGCTGCGCGGCTTCTCCGCGCCGGTGGACCTGCGTATCTCGCGCTCGGCGCGGGAGTTGAGCTTCTTGATGGCGCACGACCGCGACAGCTTCAACCGCTGGGATGCGGCCCAGGAGCTGTTCGGCGACGCGATCTTGGAGCTGGTCGACCGACAACAAAACGGCCGCACGATGTTGCTGCCCGAGGAGCTCAAGGAAGCCATGCGGGCCGTGTTGACCGACGAAAGCATGGACGGCTCCATGCGGGCCCTGCTCATGACCCTGCCCTCGGAGACCATCCTGCAGCAGCGCATGGAAACGGTCGATCCCGATGGCTTGTTCGAAGCCCGCGAATTCGTGGCGCGCAAGCTGGGTGAGACCCTCGAAGCCCCCTTGCGCGACCTCTACGAGCGTACCAAGGCCGATGGCCCCTATCGCGCCGATCCGGCTTCGATCCAACGCCGGGCCGAGAACAACGCGGCTTTGGCCTACCTCGTGCGCTCGGGCAACCCCCAGCACGTGCAGTGGGCCAAGACCCTGTTCGACCTAGCCGACAACATGACCGACATGCAGGCCGCCTTGGGCTGTTTGGGCCTGGTCGGCGGGGCGGCTTACAGCGAGGCCATCGAGACCTTCTACAAGCGCTGGAAGCAGGACCCGCTGGTACTGGACAAGTGGTTCTCCATGCAGGCCGCCAACCGCCTGCCGGGTGCCGTCGAGCGCGTCGAGGCCCTCATGCAGCACCCCGATTTCTCCTACAAGAACCCCAACCGGGTGCGCTCGGTGCTGGGTTTCTTCAGCCGCGGCAACCCCACCGGCTTCCACCAGGCGGATGGTGCGGGCTATCGCTTGATGGCCGACGCGGTCCTCAAGCTCGACGGCATCAACCCGCAGGTGGCCTCCCGCATGGTGGGGGCCTTCAACGCCTACCGGCGCTACGACTCGAAGCGCCAGGCGCAGATGCGCTCGGAGCTAGACCGCATCCACGCGACCGAGGGGTTGTCGAAAAACACCCTCGAAATCGTGGCCAACGCCCTCAAAGGCTAACCCGCGCAGCAAGCCCTGTTCCGGGGCCTTCCTCCGCCCTCCCGCCCAGCGTGCACGCGCTGGGCGGGTGCGTTTCGGGGCCCTTCGCGAGCCCAGCGTGCCCCGGTCTTGGGCCTTCCTGTTGCATGCCGGGCCGCGTATCCTATACGCCCTCTTCCCGCCCGGTTCTCCCGCGCCCCATCTCGCCCCCATGTGCGGATTCATTGGCATCTTCGGCCCCGACGGTATGGACGTCGCCGAGGAGATTTACGAAGGCCTTCTGGCCGTGCAACACCGCGGTCAAGATGCTGCCGGCATCACGACCTTCACCGACCGTTTCAACGTCAAGAAAGGGTTCGGCTTGGTGGTCGAGGTCTTCAACGAGGCCAACATGCAGCGCTTGCGCGGCAACCTCGGAGTCGGTCACGTGCGCTATCCCACCGTGGGGGGCAACTCCAACGAGGACGCGCAGCCCTTCCACCACACCTTCCCCCTGGGGACGGCCATGGTGCACAACGGCAACGTGACCAACTTCGTCGAGCTGCACAACACACGCTTCCGCACCACGGGCACGCGCCTGAACTCGAGCTGCGACCTGGAGGTCATCCTGTACGTCTTCCAGCAGGCCTTGGCCGAGCGCTTCCACGACAAAGGCGGCCAGGTCGACGTCGACGACGTGTTTTTCGCCGTCCAGCGGGTCTACGACGAGGTTAAGGGCGCTTACTCGGTGTGCGCTACGATCGCCGACCTGGGCATGGTCGCGTTCCGCGATCCCTACGGCATCAAGCCCATCTGCTTTGGCGAGAAGACCGACGAACACGGTAAGTGGTTCGCCTGCGCTTCCGAGAGCGTGGTGCTCGACGTGAACGGCTACGAGCGCACCTTGGACATCGGACCCGGCGAGGCGGTGTTTGTCGGCCAGGACCGCCAGATCGTGCAGCGCAAAGTGGATCCCAAGCCGCACCGCCCCTGCATCTTCGAGTGGGTGTACTTCGCGCGCCCGGACTCTTTCCTCGACGACGTCAGCGTCTACCGCACGCGACAACGCTTTGGTTATGCGCTCGGGGACCAATGGAAAAAGGCGGGCATGCCCATGCCCGACGTGGTGGTGCCGATCCCCGATTCCTCGCGGGATGCGGCCATGGCGATGTCGGAGACCCTGGGCGTGACCTACCGCGAAGGCTTGGTCAAGAACCGCTACATCGGGCGCACGTTCATCATGCCGAACCAGAGCGCTCGCAGCAGTTCGATCCGCCGCAAGCTGAACACGATCGAAATCGAGTTCAAAGGCAAGGATGTCCTGCTCGTCGATGACTCCATCGTGCGCGGCAACACGTCGAAGCACATCGTCGACATGGTGCGCGAAGCCGGAGCCAAGAAGGTCTACTTCGGAGTGACCAGCCCGCCGTTGGTGGCGCCGTGCCCCTACGGCATCGACATGGCCAGCAAGAAGGAGTTCATCGCCGACGGCCGCACGACCGACGAGGTTGCCAAGATGCTGGGGGTCGATGCGCTGCTGTACCTCGACAAAGAGGCCATGAACCAAGCCGCGCGCCGGGGCAACCCGAAAATCGAGCGCTTCTGCAACGCTTGTTTTGACGGCAAGTACCCGACGCCCGACGTTTCGCTCGAATCGCTCAAAGCCATCGAAAAAGAGCGCTCCGAGCAACGGGATAACGTTCCGAATCACTGCTAATCGAAGCCCCCACGGCCCTCTCCAGGCCCCCCGTGCGCGTCCTGATCACCTCACCCGTGTTTCCCCCCGATCTGGGAGGGCCTGCGGTGTACGTGCCTTCGATCGGGCGCTTCTTGGTGGAGCGCGGTCACAGCGTCGAGGTGGTGGCGTTTTGCAGCGAGCCGCAACCCACCGGGTATCCCTTCGCCGTGCACGCGATCGCTCGCGGCCCATTGCCGGTGCGCTATCTCAAGGCGTTCGTGCAGGTTTGGAAGCGCGCCAAACACGCCGATGTGGTCTACGTGAACGAGCATTTGGCTCTGTTGCACGTGCTCGCGGGCAAGTTGCGCCGCAAACCGGTCGTGATCCGCATCATGGTCGATGGTGCTTGGGAGATCGCGCACCGCAAGGGCTGGTGCGATGGCGATGACATCGTCACGTTCCAGGCCAAATCTTACTGCTTGCGAGTTCGCTTCACGCGCTTTCTGCAGCGCCGCTGGTGGAAGTGGTGCTCCAAGATCATCTCCTGCAGTGAATTCTTGCGGCAGATTCTGATCCAACACCATGGGGTGCCGGCGGCCAAGGTGCAGCGCATCTTCAACGCCTACCACGGTCCAAAGGTGGACGAGGTACCGCAAAGCAAAGAGGAAGCTCGCCGCGAATTGGCGCTCGCGTCCGACAAACGCTACGTCCTAACGATTTGCCGCCTGATGGGCTGGAAACGCGTCGACGGGATCATCGCAGCGCTGCGATCTCTGCCCGAAGACGTTGAACTGCTGATCGCCGGAGATGGGGATCGCGAGCGCGAGTGGAAGCAGCTCGCGGAAAGCTATGGGCTGCAGCAACGCGTTCACTTCTTGGGCAACGTACCGCACACCCAGATTCCGCTGTTGATCCGCGCGGCCGACGTATTCGTGCTCAACTCCGAGTACGAAGGTTTGTCCCACACCTTGCTCGAAGTGCAGGCTTTGGGCACGCCAATGATCGCCAGCGGCGTGTGCGGCAACCCCGAAGTGGTGGAAGACGGAGTCAACGGCTTGCTCGTCGACCCGCGGGATCCGCAGACCTTGGTGGTCGCTCTGCGCAGGATCCTCGAGGACCCTGCGCTAGGGGAGCGGTTTGTGCAGGCTTCTTTCGAACGGGTGCCGCGCTTCACGCGCGAGGGCACGTTTGCCGAGGTCGAAGCCGTGCTGCAGTCCGTGATCCGGTCCTAGGCCTCCACCGGGATCAGGTGCACGTCCCGCTGCGGGTAGGGGATCGTGATTCCTTGGGCGTCGAACGCTTCTTTGACGGCTTGGTGGGTATCAAACCAGACGTCCCAATAGTGCTCCGGTTTCACATACGGCCGGCAGACGAAGTTCACGGACGAAGCGCCGTGCTCGACGCAAGCGATGGTGGGAGCGGGGGTTTTGAGGATGCGGTCATCGCGCTCCAGCACTTCGCGCATGGCGGCCACCGCCAAGTTCATGTCGTCGTCGTAGCCGATCCCGAAAGTCATGTCGACGCGCAACTTGCCGTTTGCGGTGTAGTTGATGATGTTCTGCCCCATGATGTTGCCGTTGGCGACGATGGCGCGTTTGTTGTCCCGCGTGTTGATCACCGTGGCAAAGACTCCGACCTCGTCGACCACGCCGGTGATGCCGCCGGCTTCGACCAAGTCGCCTTGCCGAATGGGCCGGAAGAGGATCATTAAAATGCCTGAAGCGAAGTTGCTCAGGGATCCCTGCAAAGCAAAGCCGATGGCAAAAGTGGCGGCGCCGAGGATGGCGACCAAAGAGGCCGTGTTGACCCCGAGCTGGCCGATGGCCGAGATGACGACGAACGTCATCATGCCCATGTAGGCGGTGCTGCAAAAAAAGCTGACGAGGGTGCCGTCGACTTTGGCGCGCTCCAGGATGCGCCGCAAGAGTCCTCGCGCGACGCGCGAGACGAGCCACCCAACCACCAAGACCGCCGCAGCACCCGCCAGGTACGGCGCGTAATACAGAGCCTGGTCTTTGGCCATTTCGAGCAGGCCTTGCATCGCCTCCCAGCTGAAGGCGAAGGGCTTGGAAGCCTCCTCGACGACTTCGGACGAAGCCGCCTCGCTTCCGCTCTGGAGGGCTTGGGCTAAGCGATCGATCGCGGCTGCGATTTCAGATTCTTGCGAAAGGGTGGCGGAGTCTTGCAGCATGGTGGAGCGAGCGAGGGACGCAGGTAGGAGGCAACGTTCCTATTGCGGCTTCCCTGCATGCGCGATGCAAACCATGCCGCGTTGCTATTCCCACCCGCGCAACACGGCAGCGCTTTAGGCCACGGCGCGTCCCGCCGGACGTGGCGGAGGCGTCGGTTTGGGCATTTCGATCTCCGGCGGAGTTTTGGGAGGACCGGGGGGCACCGGGCGTGGTTTGGGAGCCGGCTTGGTGGGCGGCAACTCGGTCGGAACCGGTGGTTTGCCGGGGCGTTTGGGCTTTTGCGGCGGTTCGCTAGCGTGGATTCGATTCGTCTGGGTCATCACTGAAGCGCAACGCACGCCCGACGGAGGGACCCCGATGTCACGAGATCCGGGAATCGCGCGCTGCGAGTAGGACTGTTGCAATCGCCATGCCAACGGTGGAACGCCCCGCCAAGGGCGCTTCCACGGGACAACGGAAGAGGGACTTCCGGCTTTCCGGAGACCTAACTTCTCTTCCCTTTGTAATCCGCTTTGTCCAAGTCGAGCCGCTTCATGCGGTCGTAGAGGGCCCGCGTCCCGATGCCGGCCCGCTTCGCGGTGTTCGCGATGTGACCGCGGTTCTCGGACAGGATGTGGTGCAGGTATTCCTTTTCGGCCCACTCGATGGCCTTGTTACGCACCTCTTGGATGTTGAGCTCGTACCAGGCGCTGGGCAGCGCGAGGGCGTTGCCCGCTCCGCTCGCACCGGACCGCAAGGGCGCTTGGCCCCCCGGCTGAGTCGCCTGCAGAATGGCCTTGGGCAGGTGTTGTGGCAGGATCTTGTCGCCGTCGCACATCAACAGCGCGCGTTCGATGGCGTTGATCAGCTCGCGTACGTTTCCGGGCCAAGCATACGTCGTCAGGGCATGCATCGCGTCGGCATGCACCGAGGGCACCTCGCGCGGAGTCTCCGCATCGCACAGGTGTTTGATCAGCCCGCCCACAAGGTCGGGAATGTCTTCGGTTCGCTCGCGCAGGGCAGGAATGTCCAGGGTCACCACGTTGAGGCGGAAGTACAGATCTTCGCGGAAACGGCCCGCATCAACCTCTTCCTTCACGTTGCGATTGGTGGCCGCCATGATGCGCACGTCGACGGGAATATCGCGCTCTCCCCCGATGCGGCGTACTTCCAGGCGTTGCAGTACGGTCAACAGCTTGACCTGCATGTGCATCGGCAATTCGCCGATCTCGTCCAAGAACAAGGTGCCCCCTTGGGCCTGTTCAAACACGCCGATGCGTTGGGAGTCCGCGCCCGTGAAGGCGCCCTTTTCATGCCCGAACAGCTCGCTCTCGATGAGGTTTTCCGGGAAGGCGCCGCAGTTGACGGCCACGAAGGGGCCTTGGCTGCGGGGGCTCTGGGCGTGAATCGCGCGGGCGAGCCGTTCCTTGCCGACGCCGGTCTCTCCCGTGATCAGGATCGATGCGTCGGCGTCCGAAACTTTGCGCACCACCTGCAGGAACCGTTGCATGGACTCGTTGTTCGAAAGGAAGTCCGCCAACTGGGGTCGGGGCTCAACCCCGCGCCCCGAAGGCCCGCCGCGTCCACCCTTGGCCTCGGACTCCGCCAGGGTGACGACTTGCCGCGCCAACACCGCTTCGGTTTCGTGGACGTCCAACACTCGCGTGATACCCGCGGACAGCAATTCCGCGCGGTCCGTGTCATCGAGGTCGTCGCCGAGCACGACCCAGCCCGGGGATTCCTCCGAATCATCGCGCGCATAGATGTGCTCGAGCAGCTCCTTGGAGATCTGCGAGCGCCGCACGATGACGAGGTCTAAGTCCTCCTCTCCAGCGTTGGGAGGCAGGTTGCCCCGTAACGGTTTGGCTTGGACCTGCACCCCCGCTTGGCGCAAGGCCCGCAGGAGTTTGTCCCGCAGGGCTCCTTCGGGCAGCCCGATGCGCACCTGCGGTTCTTCTTCGGTCTTAGCGTTGGAAACGTCTTTCATGGGCGGTTGCTCGGGGGGTAGGGGGGCAGGATGGAGCATCAGCAGCCGTAGGGCTCATCCTATCGGAAGGACTGCCTCTGCTTTGGTAGGTTCGGACCCTGGCTGGAGGTGGATGCAGAAATGCCTAAGTGTTTGTTTGGTAGTGACTTAGGGAGAGCGAATCCGCTCGGGGCCGCCTGGGTTGGCATGGCCCTTGCTTCTACCCCTTCGTCCCTGACCCCCCCCACCCCTCACCTGGAGGAAGCCATGTTGCATTGGGCCGCCACCTTTTTCGTCATCGCGATCATCGCCGCCATTTTTGGTTTTGGTGGGATCGCCTCCTCGGCCGCTGGCATCGCCAAGGTCCTGTTCTTTGTCTTCTTGGTGCTCTTCGTCATCAGCCTCTTGCTGGGCCGCAAACCGGCGGCTTCCTAGACCATCCATGACTTCCGTGCACCCAACCACCGAAACACTTCCGCGCCATCTCTACTACCCCCTTGAGACGTGGAACTGGATTGCGATCGCTCGACTTCGTTGTCCCGCCCTCGCGATCGATCGATCCCCGCTCGATCAGCGACCTCGCTCGCCCCCGCAGCGCGATGATCGATCCGCTGGCAGCGCCATGTGGCGCACTGCCCCTACTCTTCGGGCGCCGAACGGCGACGCCCACCCTTTTCGACAACCTGAACTTTTAGGAGAAACTCATGAACTGGAACCGCATCGAAGGAAACTGGAAACAACTCAAAGGCCAAGTCCAAGAGCGTTGGGGCAAACTCACCAACGACGACCTGGACGTGATCGCCGGCAAGCGCGAGCGGCTGGAAGGCAAGCTGCAAGAGCGCTACGGCGCGACTTCCGAAAAGCTGAAGAAGGAAGTCGACGACTTCTGCGCGACCTGCAAGGTCGACGAAGCCCTGTCGGAGCGGAAATAGGTTCCCGATGCGCCTTCGCTTCTTGCGCCCCATTCGGACGACGCGTCGCCCGCACCCCGCGCCGCATCTCGCGCGACCGCGTGCCCCGCGACCCAATCCTACTTGGCTCGTGGCCCTCGCGGCTGGTGCACTCGCCGCGCTGACGCCAACCTGGCTGCACGCTTTGGAGCGCGCCGAAGGGCAACCGGCGTGGACCCGCTTCGCCTTGGGTCCCGTCCCAACGCCCTGGATCGCGACCCTCGACGTGGCTCCGGCCGAAGAGCGCTAAACCCGACCCTACGTGTCCCGCGCATCCCCGCCCTGCTGGCGCGGGCACGGCCCCGGCCGGAAAGTTTGGATTACCCATCCGACTTTCCGGCCGGGTCTTTTGGTGAGGTGCGCAACACGCAACGGAATCCAATGTGGTTGGAGGCGTGATCGGGCGTGCTGGAAATGCGTGCGCTGGGGCGATAGCGTGTGCAATAGTCGTCGCCGCACAAGAACGAACCGCCGCGCAGGGCTCGAGCAGTCTGCGTGTCGCTGCCATCGTCGGAGGTCGGCGCTGCCGTCCGCTGAATGAAGGGGTTGGCGCACCACTCCCAAACGTTGCCGGCCATGTCGTACAAGCCAAAGCCGCTGGGCGGAAAGGATCCGACCGGCGCGGTCGCCAGGAATCCGTCGGTGCCCAGGTTGCGTCCGGGGAAGGAACCTTGCCACATGTTGAGGAGCGGTGCGGAGGCGTCGCTTGGATGTTCGTCTCCCCATACGTAGCGCGCACCCACCCCACCGCCGCGCGCGGCCAACTCCCATTCGGCTTCGGTCGGCAACGCTTTCCCCGCCCAGGCCGCGTAGGCCTGTGCATCCTGCCAGGAAACTTGGACGACGGGGTGGTCCGCGCGACCGACGAGGTTGCTACCCGGGCCTTCGGGGTGCCGCCAAGACGCTCCGTGTTGGTAGGTCCAACGGCCCGACTGGCCGGCAGCAGGATCGGGTTGGACGAAAACGGGTGACCCCGGTTGCCGAAGTTCTGCGGTAGGGGGTGGCGCGTCGGCTGGCCAATTCGAGTCGAACCATGCGTCGGGGAGTGGTTGCTCCGAGGTGGTGACGTATCCCGTAGCTTCGACAAAGCGCGCAAACTCGCGGTTGGTCACCTCGTGCGTGTCGATCCAAAAGCCGTCCACAGGGACGACTTCCACCGGACCCTCCTCAGGGAAGGCCCAGGGTTCTTCGCTCCCCATGTGCAAAGTCTGCCCTGGAATCCAGCGCATGCCTTCAGGGCTTTCATCGAAATCTGCGGTGGAACGGCACGCGGCGAGCAGGACGAAGGCCATGACCGCAAAGGCGTGCGCCGCCGGGCCGCGTTTATCTGGTACTTGCCTCATCTTCACATTCCTCCCCGCCCATCTTGACCGCAACTTTGTAAAGACCCTCTACCGTCCCGCTCCAACGACCTGAGAGCCGCTCCCAATCCCGCGGCACCCCCCGTCCCAGGACCTAAGAGAGTGGGAAAATCCCTTACCCGTTGGTGGCTTTGGTTCACCCTTCTAGTACCCGCCGCAGTGGCGTCCGGTGCCCTCCAGGATATCGGCTCCCTGCGCGGTGTGGTCATCGATGCGGACTTGGAAGTGCCGTTGGCGGGGGTGGAGGTTCAGTTAGTGACCCTCGACACGACCCTGTCGGCCACCACGGACGACCAAGGCGCCTATGCCTTCCCGACGGTTCCGACGGGGGCCTACACCGTGGTGTTTTCCCGGGCGGGCTATCAGCGCAGCGTCAAGACGCGCGTGGTCGTGCTGGCGGGGCAGGCCACCGACTTGGACGCCGGCTTGGATGGGGAGTACCTCGAGATGGAGGGCATCGTCGTGCGCGACATGCTCAGCGGCGTGCCGGGGACCGAGGCGGCGGTGCTCGAGCTGCGCTTTGACAGCGCGTCCTTTTTGTCAGGCATCAGCTCGGAGTTGATGAGCAAATCGGGCAGCAGCAACGCGGCCGACGGCATTCGGCTGATCGCTGGCGCCTCCCTGAAGGACGGCAAGTCGGCGGTCATCCGGGGCTTGCCGGACCGTTACGTCAGTTCGCAGCTCAATGGCGTGCGCTTGCCGTCCTCGGACGATGACAAGCGTGCGGTCGACCTGGACCTGTTCCCCAGCGCCGTGATCGACATCGTCAACGTCAGTAAGACGTTTACGCGCGATCAGCAGGCCGACGCCTCCGGTGGTGCGGTCGACGTGCGCTTGAAGGGCATGCCGGCCGAAGGAACCTTCTCGGTCAGCATCCAATCGGGCCACAACACGCAGGTGACCAACAACTCGTTGTTTCGTTCCTACGACGGCGGTGGGCTGGACTTCTGGGGCATGGACGACGGCGGCCGCGATATCCAGTTCGACAACATCGGCGGCAACTGGGACGGAGCCGTGGGCTCGAAGCCGACCGGCGCTCCCTTGGATTCCAAATTCCAGACCTCCTTTGGAGACCAATGGGAATACGAGCCGGGCATCGTGATCGGCGGTTTCACCAGCTTCTTCTACGAGCGGGACAGTTCCTTCTCGGACAACGGGCAAGACAACTCGCTTTGGTTGGAAACCCCCGGCGGAACCCTGACCCCCGAAACCAAACAGGGTAGCCCCGGTTCCACCCCACAAACGGGTGACTTCAAAACCGCCCTGTTCGACATCACGCGCTCTTCCCAGTCGGTGGAGTGGGGCGGCTTGATGACGATGGGCGTCGAGTCGGAGAACCACTCCGTCAACTTGACCTACCTGCACACCCACATCGCAGAAGACAAAACCGTGTTGGCGGAGGATACGCGCGGCAAGGAGTTCTTCTTCCCCGGCTACGACGTCAACGACCCCATGGCGCCGGGCAACTTGGCGGGCACCACCGACGCGGCTCCCTACTTGCGCAGCCAAACCCTCGAATACACCGAACGTTCCGCCGGTTCGTTGCAGTTGCACGGATCCCATACGGTCGACTTGGGGCGCCAAGGCGGCGGCGAGTCGTTCCGCTTCCTGAACCCGGAGATCGACTGGACCCTGGCCAGCAGCTTCTCGAACACCGATCAGCCGGACAAGCGCCAGTTTGCGGTGCAGTGGACCCCGCGCTCTTTCAGCCCGGGCGTGCCGCCGTTCATTCCGCCCAGCATCAACGACCCCTTCTACAGCCCGCTCAATCCCGCTGCGAACACCAACCTGGGCAACTTCCAGCGCATTTGGAAAGAGATCGAAGAGGACAGCGAGCAGTACTTGGTGGACTTCGAGTTTCCCTTCGAGCAGTGGGAGGGCATCGAGGGCTACTTCAAGGTGGGCGTCTTCGAGGACCAAGTCGATCGCAAGTTCAACCAAGACACCTTCAGCAACTTCGGGGACTCCGGCAGCAGCGTCAGCTTGGAATTCAATGAGTCCTGGTCGGACATCTTCCCGGATGAAAACCACCCGATCTTCGAAGCCAATACCGACGTCGACTACCGTGGGACCCAGGACATCCAGGCCTACTACGGCATGTTCGACCTGCCGCTCGACGAGCGCACCCACCTGATCGCCGGGGTGCGCTTCGAGGAGACGTCGTTGACGACCCTAAACGCTCCGGAAGCGGACGCGGTCTGGTTCCCGCCGGGCACCTCCTCGCCGGTCGTGTTGGGCCCCGGCCAAGGCAACGCCGATTTCAGCCAAGACGACGCGCTGCCCGCAGTCTCGGTGATCCACGACTTGACCGAGGCGGTCACGTTGCGCTTCTCCTACGCCGAGACCATCGCACGGCAAACCTTCAAAGAGCTGACGCCCATCGTGCAACAGGAATTCTTGGGTGGGCCGATCTTCATCGGCCGACCGGACCTGCGCATGAGCAGTTTGGAGAACCTCGACTTCCGCGTGGACTTCCAACCCGAAGAGGGCAGCTTGCTCTCCGTTTCGTACTTCGACAAGCAGATCGAAGACCCGATCGAATATGTGCAAACCGCCAGCACGTTCAGCTACACGACGCCCGTCAACTATCCCGACGGCGAGTTGAGCGGCTTCGAACTGGAAGTGCGCCAGGACCTGGGCACCTTTTCCGACGCGTTCGAAGGCTTTTCGATCGGGGCGAACGCCACCTGGATCGAATCGGAAGTGCGCTTGACGCAGGGCGAAATCAACGGCTTCGCCGCCTTGGGGACGCCGCTCACCACGCGCGAAATGGTGGAGGCCCCCGAGAACCTCTACAACCTGTTTTTGACCTACGACTCGGACGACGGCGCAACCCAGTTCGGCCTGTTCTACACCCTGCAAGGGGACACCCTCGTCGCGGGCGCAGGCATCAACGACGGCAACTTCGTGCCGAGCGTGTACGCCGCCGAGTACGACACGCTGAACCTGACGATCTCGCAAAAGATCAGCGGCCCTTGGAAACTCAAGTTCCAAGCCAAAAACCTCACCAACCCTTTGATCGAAGAGGTGTACCGCTCGCCCTACAGCGGCCCGGACACCACCCACACCTCGTACTCGAAGGGCATCGACTACTCCCTGACCCTCTCCGCCTCGATTTCCTTCTGAGGATGAACATGAAGCACTCGCAACCCCAACCCCGGACCCAACGCGCTGGTCGCGCTTGGCTTTGGGCCTTGCTCGCAGGACTGCCATTGGCCGGTTTTGCCTCTTGGACCGCCCCGCAAGACGCGGATCCGGCGCTAGAAGAAGCGCGGCTCTCCCTCGAGCAGCTCTACGAAACGCGCCGCCTGATCTCGCAGGAACGCAGCACTTGGCAGGTCGCCAAGGAGCTGCTCACCGACGAAATCGACTTGGCGGGCAAGGAGTTGGAAGGCCTGCGCGCGCAGATCACCGAAAAGCAGCAAGAAAGCACCGACGCGGAAGCGGCGGTGCAAGAGCTGCTGACCAACTCTGAAGCTAGCACCTTGGCGACCCAAGAGATGGAGGCGCGCATCCCCGCCTGGGAAGCTCGCTTGCGCGTGTTGATCCCGCGCTTGCCGGTGCCGTTGCAGGACGAATTGCGCACGCTTACGCAAAGCCTGCCCAAGGAGGGTGAAGAGACCACTTTGAGCCCCTCCAAGCGCTTCATCACCGTCGTGTTCCTGTTGACGCAGATCAACAAGTACCACGGGGAGGTGCACCTCGCGAGCGAAACTTTGACCTTGCCCGATGGCCAACAAGTCAACGTCAGCACGCTCTACCTCGGCGTTAGCCAAGGGTACTTCGTCACCCAGGACGGCAGCATGGCCGGGTTGGGCTTGTCCGGCGAGCACGGCTGGGAGTGGACTCCCAAACCGGAAGCCGCCGAAGAGATCGCCAAGGCGGTTGCGATCCTCTCCAACGAACACCCTGCCGGTTACGCCACCGTGCCCGTCCGCGTCCAGTAACGCGAGGAAGCAGCCATGAAAACGATCGCCCTCATCGGAACCCTGGCACTCGCGTCGAGCGTGGTGGCCTGGAGTCAAGAGACCCAAGAAGGTTACGCGGAAGCGCGCGCCTCGATCACGCGCCAGCTCAACGAGAGCATCCAAGAGCTAGCCGGCCTGCGTGCGCGCATCGCCGAGGAGCAAATCCCGTTGAACCGTCAGTTGCACCAGCTGCAGAGCGAGCTGATCGATCGGCGCGCCGAGCTCAAGACGATCAACCGGAACATTGCGACTCTGAGCTATCGCATCGCGACCCAGCAAAAGGAGAACAAGGCGCGTCAGGAAGAGGTGTCCTACTACGGCAGCCAGCTGTCGCAGCTCACCGATAACCTGGAGACGCGTTTTCACATCTCGGAGATCCGGCGGTACGAGGAGGTTCTGACCGCCGCGAAGGAAGCGCCCGAAAACGCGGCGTGGAGTCCTGCTCAGATCCTGGACGCCCAATCCGGAGTCGTCGGGACGGCTTTGGCTCGCTTGGAAAGCGCTCTGGGCGCCGAGGATTTCCTCGGCCGAGCGGTCGATGAAGACGGGGTCGTGCATCAGGGCAAGTTCCTGGCGGTGGGGCCGGCGGTGCTGTTCCTGTCGGACAACGGCAACGAAGTAGGCTTCGTCGAGGAACGCATCGGGCAACCCGAACCCGCCGTGCGGCGCTTCAAGGATCCTGCGCACGCCGAAGCGGCCAAAGAACTGCTGCAAGGTCGCACCGGCTTCTTCCCCTTAGATCCCACCTTGGGCGATGCCAGCAAGCTCGAAGAGACCCAGAAAACCTGGCTCGACGAGGTGCGCGCGGGCGGCCCGGTGATGGTGCCGATCTTCGCCATGGCAGGTTTGGCCTTGCTGGTCGCCCTGTGGAAGTGGATCACCCTGTCCCTGGTGCGCACGCCCTCGAAGCGCAAGATTCGCGCCCTGCTGCAACACGTCGGCAAGCACGAGCGCGACGAGGCCATGCAGGTCGCCCAAACCATCGGCGGACCCGTGGGCGGCATGTTGGTGACCGGTGTCGAGCACATGCACGAGCCCCGCGAATTGATCGAGGAGGTCATGTACGAAAAGGTGCTGACCGCCAAGCTCAAGCTGCAAGGCTTGTTGCCCTTCATCGCGATCTGCGCGGCTTCCGCTCCGCTGCTCGGCCTATTGGGCACCGTGACCGGCATCATCCAAACCTTCGAGTTGATCACCCTGTTCGGCTCGGGGGATGTGAAAACGCTTTCCGGCGGGATCTCTGAAGCCTTGATCACGACCAAGTTTGGACTGATTGTCGCCATCCCGTCCCTCCTGTTGCACGCCTTCCTATCGCGCAAGGCGCGCAACATCACGGGCACCATGGAACGCTGCGCCGTCTCCTTCAGCAATGAGGTCGGCGTGCACCCCATGCAGCAACGCATGATCCCCCGCCGCGGACCGGTAGAGATGGACGCCAACCATCAGGAGCTGGTGCGTGCCGAGGTCTCCAAGATTCTGGCGGAACTGCTAGGGACCGATCGCAATGGAGCCGTTCCGGCGGCTTCGGTGGCTGCGGCTGCCGAAGGTTCCAGCGGATCCAATCCGGCCCCGGCGAACTAACCGAGAGGCTTGGCAGGTATGTGGTCTAAGTACTGGGACATCGCGCGCGGCCATGCCGAGCGACTGATCGAGGAAACCCAAACCATTTGGGAGAAGGGTGGGTGGGCGATGTACGCCCTCGCCACCGTAGCCCTCGTGATGTTCTGGGTTGGCATGCGCATTTGGGTGCGCATGGCGGAGTCGCGGGCGCAGCGTGTGCCGGAAAAGACCTGGCGACGTTGGATCACGCGGCCGGGCGAGCGTTACGGATCGATCGGCAAGCTGCTCGACTTCGTTTCGAGCGGCCCGAACGACTCGGTGCGCGATACGGCCATGCGCTTCGAAGAACTGCAAATCCGTGAGATCCAGCCTTACGAGCGCGACCTGAAGGTCATGAAGGTTTGCGTGAGCGCGGCGCCGTTGGTGGGGCTCTTGGGAACCGTGACCGGCATGTTGGCCACTTTCGGGGCGCTTTCATCGGGTTCCGGCGGCAGCCAAACCCTCGACAAGATCGCGAAAGGGATCTCCGAAGCGCTGATCACCACCGAGACCGGTCTGGTCATCGCGTTGCCCGGATTGTTCTTCCAGTACTTCTTGAATCGCCGGGTCGGCGCCTATCGCGCGTTCTTGACCCACATCGAAACCCTGTACCTCCAAAAGATGCACCGCGCCGCCAGCCAGCGGGAACGCGATGAGATCGAAGCCGAGGCGCGCCGTGTGATCGCGCGCCGCTTGGCGGAACGCTTGCAGAGTCCCAACCAAGTCCCGGCTGGCACGACCCACCCCTCCACCTCGAACCAACCCGTTTAGCCATGTCCCGCTTCCGCGAATCCTTCGACGACGAACCTGAGACCGGCATCGACATGTCGCCGCTGATCGACTGCGTCTTCATCCTGCTGATCTTCTTCATCGTGACCACGGTCTTCGTCGAGGAGACCGGCGTGTCCGTCGACCGGCCTCAAGCCGCCTCTTCGGTCAACCTCGAAAAGTCGAGCATCCTGATCGCCATCACCGCAAACGGCGAGGTGGTCTACGGAGGCCGCAACATCGGCGTGGCCGGAGTCGCGCCGCAGATCAAGCGCTTGTACGCCTCGGGCGAGAAGCTGCCGGTCATCATCCAGGGCGACATGAATGCGCAGGTAGGTCTGTTCGCGCGCGTGCTGGACGCCGCGAAGTCCGCCGACGCCGAGAAGATCAGCTTGGCCACCAAGCAAGCCCGCTAATCAGCCATGCCGTCCATTCGCCGCCGTAAACGTTCGATGTTGGCCTGGCTCTTGCGCCGGGGCGCTGGCGCTATGGGCGCCGTGAGCTTGACGGTGGGTTGCTTTCTCGTCTTGCCAGTAATCCAAGCCATCGCCAACCAAGCCAAGCCGGATCTGTTGTTGCAGGAAGTGGATTCGGCGGTCTTGCCGCCGCCACCCCCGCCGCCCGAGCCCGAGCCCGAACCCGAGCCGGAAGAGCAAGACGAGCCCGAACCGCCGCCGGAATTGGACGACGGTCCGCCGCCCGACTTGAGCACGCTCGAAATGACTCTTGGGCCCGGAGGTGGGTTCGCTGGCCCCGAAATCGAGATCTCCTTTGGCTTCGATGACAAGAAGGACCAAAACACCGACGACCTCTTCAACCTGTCGCAGCTCGATCAAGTGCCACGGGTGCGCTATGCCGCCGATCCGATCCTAGACCGCAAGGCCAGCCGACTCGTCAAAAAGCAAGCGCACGAGGTCTACCTCAAATTCATCGTCGACGCCGAGGGGCGTGTGCAAAACCCACGCGTCGACTCATCCACCCATCCCGCCTTCGAGGGCATCGCCCTCAAAGCCATCAAGAAGTGGCGCTTCGATCCGGGCAAGGCCAACGGAAAAGCCGTTTCCTTCCGCATGCGCCTGCCCATCACCTTCGCCCAATCCCAGTGATTCACTGTCGTCCTCCCATGAAGTCCCTGAGCTCTCTCTCCTTCGCGTTGTGTTTCGCCGCCTGCGTGACCGCGCCCGATTCGAACCCTCCTCAACCCAACGACGAAGTCGCTTTGGCGCAAGAAGGGGAGTCCGCGCCCGGTAGCGATCCGCAAGCGAACGACCCCCAAGCGACCGCCACCGAAGACCCCGATGCGCTGGAAGCCAACTTCTTGCGCGAGATGGGGGTGGAGCCCGAGCCCGAGCCCGAACCGGTCGTGCAGAACGCCGAAGAGGTGGCTGAGGTCATCGAAGAAGTGCAAGCCGCTGTCGCGCAGCCCGTCGTCAACGAAGGGGTTGCTTATCCCGCCGAACCCGCGCAGTTGAGCGTGTGGAACGACCCGGCGGCCCAGCGACGCTTCGAAGAGAGCTACTTCGCCGAATCGGAGACGACCCCCGAGATCAGCGATGAGGAGCGGGCCGTCCTGATCGAGGTGCGCGACCTTTTGGGCGAAGACAAGAGCGATAAGGCCATCGCGCTCTTGAAGAAGGAGTCGAACGACGAAAGCACGGCCATCTTCGATTACTTCCAAGCCAACATTCACGTGCAAAACGGACGACCGGAAGAGGCCATCGAGGCCTACCGCATCGCCGTCAACCGCTTCCCGCGCTATCGCCAAGCCTGGAACAACTTGGGGCGCTTGTACGTGCAGAACGGCCGCTTCGCCGAGGCCGGGGAAGCTTTCACCAAGGTCATCGAGCAAGGCGGGGGCTCCGGTGAGATGTTCGGACTGCTGGGCTACTCGCGCTCCAAGTTGAGCGATCCCCTGGCTGCCGAGACGGCCTATCGCATGGCGGTGTTGATGGATCCTGGCAACACGGATTGGAAGATCGGATTGGCGCGCAGCCTGTTCGAGCAGCGCCAATACGCCGCTTGCATCGCCATGTGCGACACCTTGATCGAGGCTACGCCCGAGCGGCACGAGCTGTGGCTCATGCAAGGCGAAGCCTACAGCCGTTCTGGCCAAGGGGTGGAAGCGGCGAAGAACTTCGAAATGGTCGACCGCTTAGGCCACGCCAACGCGGGCAGCCTGAACTCGATCGCCGACATCTACGCGCGCGAAGGGCTTTACGATCTCGCCGCGCGCAGCTTTATGCGCGCGCTAGCACACGATCCCAAGGTCAGCGAAGCGCGTGCCTTGCGCGGTGCGCAGTACCTGATGGGGCAAGGGGCCTACGAGTGGGCCGAAGAAATCGTGGGAGCCATGGAGTCCTACGAGGAGGAACACTTCTCCAAGAAGACGCGCAAGGACATGCTGCGTTTGCGCGCGGCTTTGGCGGTGGAGTTGGGCGATCCGAACGCCGAGATCGCTGTGCTCGAAAAGTCGCTCGAACTGGACCCCACGGACGGTCGCACCTTGATCCAAATCGGGGAGTACAAGCATCGTCAGAACGACCTGGAGTCGGCCATCTTCTACTTTGAGCGCGCTTCCAAACTGGAAGGCTTTGAAGGAGAGGCGCTCATCGCCCACGGTCAAGCGTTGGTGCGCGAAGGTCGCTATCAAGAAGCGGTCCCGCTGCTCAAGCAGGGTCAAAAACTCAAGCCCTCCGACCGTTTGGCCACGTACTTGGAAACGGTGCAACGTATGGCGAAGCGCGGCTCCTAAAGCACCGCGGCCTACGCAGCGCCCAGGCCCCAGTACCCGGGGTCTGGGCGTTTGCTTTTGGAGGGCCCATCGGTTGCGATGGACCGCGAGCGGAAACCGAACGCCGTTTTGTTAAGGGGTCGCTCTTGGCGCCCCGCTTTGAGAAACAACGCCGCTTTCCGCCTCATCCAGAGCGATGGGCTAGAAACGTGGAATTTGGCGGCTTTCGTCTCAACCCGCGTTTTCAGGGGCACCGATAGCGGTGCCTATGATCCTCCTCCATCGCAATTCCCTAGCCCTCGCACCCGTTCTTGCGCTCGCCCTGGGCGCGTGTTCTTCTCCGACCCAAGGCGGGTGGAAAGCCTTCCATGACGGTGATCTTGTGACCGCTGTGCAGGAATGGAGCCCCGTTGCCGATGCCGGCGATGCGGAAGCCCAGTTCCTGGTAGGCCTCGCCCACGATACCGGCGAAGGCGCGCAGCAGGATTATGCGCGCGCCCTGCATTTCTACACGTTGGCGGCCGCGCAAGATCATCCCGCCGCGCAGAACAACTTGGGCCTCCTGTACTACCAGGGTCAAGGCGTTCAACAGTCCTTCCAACAGGCCTTCCACTGGTTCGAGCGCGGAACGGCGCTGGGATTCCCGGCCGCCTTCAGCAACCTGGGCGTCATGTACCTCTTGGGGCAGTACGTGGAAGTGGACACCGATCGCGCCCTCGAGCTGTTCGAACAGGCCGCGCAATGGGAGGATCCCAAAGCGCAGTGGATTCTGGGATCGATCTACTACGAAGGGGTCGGCGTGAATCGCGATGCCCGCCAAGCGGCTCGCTGGCTGCGTGCCGCGGCCGATCGTGGACAAGTGACCGCGCAGCACCGCATGGGCCTGCTGCTGTTCGCGGGCGAAGGCGTCGAACGCGATGAAACGGAGGCGTTTGATTACTTCCTGATGGCCGCGCAACAGGACCACGCCGAGTCGCAGTACATGCTGGGCTTCCAGTACGAAACCGGTCAGGGGGTACCGCAGGACATGCAACAAGCCGCCGATTGGTTCCGCGCTTCCGCCGAGAACGGGTTTGCGCCGGCTGGCTGCAATCTTGGTTTGATGTACTTGGAAGGTGCTGGCGTCATGCGCGACGCGGGTCTGGGGGCCAAGTGGCTGCGTCGGTCCGCGGAAAAAGGTTTCGCCATGGCGCAATACAACCTCGCTCTGTTGTTGTCCACCGGTCGCGGTCTCGACCAAGATCGCGTAGCGGCCGCCCGCTGGATGGAGCGCGCAGCCGATGCCGGTTTGGTCAAGGCGCAAGCGAAGGTCGGCCTCCTATACGAGCACGGTCGCGGTGTGGCGCGTGACGTCGTGCGCGCGTACAAGTGGTACACCCTGGCGATTCGCCAAGGCAACCCGTACGCCCAGCGCGACCGGGATCGGGTCGAACGCTTGATGACGGCTACGCAAGTCGATCACGCCACCCGTTCGGCCGACGAGTGGTACCCGCGCCCTGAGAAGCAAAATGATCGGATTCCGATGCGCTAAGCGGAGCTCCGCCAACGCTCACGCGCCCCGTTCGCTTCGGTGAACGGGGCGCGTTTGTTGTTTTGCGGTTGGGATTCCATTAAGGAATCGCACACGGGACGGCCTGAAGGCCCCGAAAACCGCCCTGCGCGTGTCTTTCACGTCGGTTCGTCCCGCGTTCACATTCCCTCAACAAAGCGCCTCTACCTTTCCGCCCGTCTGAACACGACCGCTGTTGAAAGGTTGGCTTTCCAGGGTGGGTTCGGGCGCCACAACTCCAACCCTTTCTACCTTCGTGAAGAGTCTTCTCACTCCCCTTGTTTGCGCGGCGAGCCTGATCGGCGTAGCCCAAGCGAACGAAATCCTCGTGTCGGCGGACATCGCCACCTCGACCACCTGGACCGCGGACAACACCTACAACCTGCAAGAGCAGATCTACGTGCTGCCCGGCGCCACCCTGACGATCGAAGCGGGCACCGTCATCGCCAGCGACGTCACCGTCAACGGTGGTGGTTCCTTGGCCGTGACCAAGGGCGCGCAAATCATGGTTCTGGGCACCCCCGAGAACCCGGTCATCATGACCTCCAAAGCCGACGTGGCCACCTGGGCCGCCGACGCTTCGCACCCGACCGGTGGCGACCCCTCCACCGGTACCTGGCGCGAAGCCTGCAACGAGTGGGGCAACCTCACTCTCATGGGTGACGCCTACATCTCCTCCTACAACATCCCGGACCCGATCGACCCGACCGGCAACACGCCGCTCAACAGCCCGGTTCCGAGCGCCAGCAACTATGACGAAATGGAGGGTCTGACCCCCCAGAGCGCCATGGACACCCGCACCCGTTACGGCGGTGGCAACGACGACGACGACAGCGGCTGCATCCAGTACCTGTCGCTGCGTTACGGCGGCCGCGTGGTCGGCCTGACCAACGAGCTCAACGGTTTGTCCTTGGGCGGCATCGGCCGTGGCACGGACATCCATCACGTCGAGATCATGAACAACGTCGACGACGGAATCGAGATCTGGGGTGGTACGGTTGAAATCAACAACTTCAGCATCTGGAACATCGGCGACGACAGCTTCGACGTGGACCAAGGTTGGCGCGGCAAGGCCCAATTCGGTCTGATCGTGCAAGGCTACAGCCGCGACGCGAGCCAAGGTTCGGGTGTGGGCGACAACGGTTTCGAGACCGACGGCGCCGAAGACTCCGACTGGCAACCCGTGACCACCGCCACCGTCTACAACGCGACCGTGATCGGCCAACCCGCCCCGGGTGCCGGCGACGGCCTCACCGCGTGGCGTGACGGCGCGCGCGTCCAGTACCGCAACTGCATCTTCATGGACAGCGGCGAGACCGTCGTGCGTCCCGATGGGGACGACGGTGACGGCGCCAGCGGCTACGGCCACAACGGCACCCTGACCTTCGCCCAGGTTTGGACCACCGACTACTCGGTGCTCTCCCCGGTCAACGCCCCGGCCGGTCAAGCGGCCTTCTACCAGGCGCAAAGCTCCGGCAAGTTGGCCGAAATCACCAACTCCGTGTTCTTCCGCAACCTGGACGCCAACGCCTACACCGAAGCCACCGCCCGCGGCGTCTTCGACGTGGCCAACGGCAACATCGTGACCCCCGGCTTCGCCGATGTGGACTCCCCGCTGACCATGCTCACCCGCGGTGGCCCGGTCACCAAAGGTGGCAAGACCATGCTGCCCGTCACCTTCATCGACCCCCGTCCGGCCAACGACGCCCTCGTCGCGACCCCGTCGGCTCCGAACGACGGCTTCTTCGCCCCCGGTAACTTCCGCGGCGCCTTCGCGCCCGGCCAAAACTGGTTGCTCGGCTGGACCGCCGCTCACGCGTTCGGTTTCACCGCGGACACCAACGTCGGCACTCCGTTCTGTGCGGCCACCAACAACTCCACCGGCGGCCCCGTGGTCCTGAGCGGACACCTGGGCACCGGCACCGGTAGCGGCCTCCACCTGGAAGCCACGGGCGGTCCCGCCAACGAGTTCGGCTACTTCCTGGTCGGCGTGGGCAACAGCGCTTCGATCCCGGTCAGCAACGGTCTGCTGTGCTTGTCCGGCGGCTTCGGTCGCTTCAACTTCGGCATGGACACGAACTCCCTCGGCTTGTTCAACAAGGCTGGCGTGTTCCAAAGCTTGCTGGGCACCTCCGTGGTCGGATCCGGCTTCGACGTTCCGAGCTTGGTTCCGATCGGTTCGGTCGGCAACCCGATGGTCATGGCCGGCGACACCTGGCACTACCAGCTCTGGCACCGCGACACTCCCGCGGGCGTGGGCACCTCGAACCTGTCCCAAGGTCTGAGCGTCACCTTCTAAAACCATTTCGAGAGTGACAAAGTTTGCCGGGGGGCGTGGAAACACGTTCCCCGGCTTTCTGTTTTCCAGGCTTTTGTTCCTGCGACGCCTTTGGCGAGCAGGACCGCCGGGTGCCCCCCCAGAGGGCTTTCAAGTCCCCGGCGATCACCTCGCGCAGCTCTTGACCCGAACGCAAGGGACCACCAACACGTTCTTAACACGGCGCTCTTAACATTTCGCGCCATCGGGGGCCGAGATCCCCGCGAAACCGCTCCTAGACATCGGAGCTACCGCCATGAAACTCTCTCTGTCTCTCTTTGCCTGCCTCGGGCTTGCGGGTGCGCTCGCCGCCCAAACTTCGCCCTCGGAAGCCGTCGCCACCGCTGTCGTGGAACCTGCGGATGCCTTGCTGGAGCAAGCCTACGCGATCGCTTCTGCCATGCCGCTCCGCCCGCACATCAAGAACCGCAGCCGCGCTCAAGAACGCGTCGTGGTGACCTGCCTGGAACTCGAGAAGCCCCTGCTCGCCAAGCGCTACGCGGACGGCATCGAAAACTGGCGCCGCGCGGCCGCCTACGCGGATCTTGCGCGCTACTACGCCGAGCGGGGCCAAAGCGATTTGGCGCAGCCCTTGGCCGCCCAAGCGCAACGCATGGCCGAAACCAACGAGCTTGGTGCGGAAGGCTGGCGCCAAGAACGCATTTTGGCCAAGGTCGCCGAAGCCCAATTCGAACTAGGGCAACAAGAAGTCGCGCGCCAACTCGCCGGCCAGCTCGAAATCTCCGAACAACCGACCCTCTCCAGCGAAACCCTGGATGAAGAGGGAGTCACCGCGTTCTTAGAGTCCCTGCCAGGGTTGGCCCAAACCGGACAGTTGGAAACCATGTTGCAAGCCCTCGACGCCTGCGTCCCGCTCTTTGAGCAGCACTATGCAAAGCAACCACTGCGCGAGCGGATCTACAAGGACATGCGCAACGCATGGAACCGAGTTCCTGGGCTGGAACGCGTGCGGCTGGCCCGTTCCTTGGTCGAGGTATGCCTGGAGCAAGGCGACGCCCCGCGCGCCCAAAACTTGTTGGCGGACACCCGCGTGCTGATGGACAGCATGCGCTGGGAGCCGCGCTACCAAGTGCCCGCTCAAGCCCAACTCGCCAACCTGCGCGCCCAAGCGGGCCAGCGGGAGTTGGCGCGGGCGGAGTTGGAGGGCGCCATGGAGCTCTACCAAACCCGGCGCGAAGAGGTGATCAACATCTACCGGGCCGAAACCTTGCTGCCGGTCGCGGAGGGATTCCTCGCGCTAGGTGATCGCGAAAACGCCGCCCAGGTCTACGCCCAAGCCGTCGAAGAGTCGGTCGTGAACCCGAACTCGCGCCCGCGCGCGGTGGACTTGACCGACATTCTGTGCTCCATGGCGAGCACCGGGTTCGTTCCCGACGCAAAGCTCCAAGCGCGCATCGACGAGATCCAAAAAGGCCTCGGCGATCCCTGGTAGGCAGTCGAACGAAACGCAGCCCGGTCGGTGCCGGGCTAGCGACTTACTCCTCGAGCCCAGCTAGGCCCCGTTCGGCCCGTTGGTAGCCCGGATAGAGTTCCAAACTCTTTTCGAAGGCGCTGCGGGCCTCCGCGTTGCGACCCAGGTCCGCCAAAGCGCGCCCCTTTTCGCAATACACCTGGTGCAAGCGCGGGGCCCATTCCCAGCAAGGGTTGGCATCCAGGTACTCTTGCACGAACTGCAAGACCTCCTCGGGGTTTTGGTTCTGCCGCGTCCGCACGCGCATGCGCCGGTACAGCGCTTGGTAGTACGTTTCGTCGGCTAAGCCCCGCTCGATGACTTTGGCGAGCACTTGGTCGGCTTCGTCGTAGCGCTTTTCGTCGAACAGGATCGAACCCAACACCCACTGGGGGTCCATACGGTCTGGGTAGTCCTCGACGGCCTTTTCGACCGCCGCGAGGCCCTGGGATTTCACCGCTTCTTCTTCGGAAGAATAGTACAGGGCCCGCGCAAGCGACAAATCCCCTTCCATGGGGTGCACTTCTTGCAGGGCGCGTGCCTTTTCGATGGCCTTGTCCTTGTCGCCGATCCCCGGCGTAAACAGGTAGAAAAGGATCTCTTCCTTGCGGGCGTCCACGTTGCCTGGGTCGAGCTCGATGGCGGTCATCAACGCGTCGCGATACGGCTGGAGTTGTTGCATCGCTTTGAACTTGCCCATGGCGCCTCCTTGCGTGGCCAGCTTTTCCAGGCGATTCGCGAGGATGCGGGCGTGCACATAGTGGCCGCGGCCAGCGGTGGGCAGCAGGCCAAGCCCCGTCTCGATCTCGATCAGCGCATCGTCCAGCCGACCGAGACGGCGCAACACCTCGGCGAGCAGGATGTGGCCAGCGCCGGCTTGGGGATGCTCCTGGCAGTACGCGGCGAGACGCTCACGCGAGGCCTCCAGCTCCGCTTCGCACAGGATGGCCCGGGTTTGCGAGAGGGTTTGCGGCTCCCAATCCACGGGCGGATCCAAGCGCACTTCGCTCGCACCGCTGCCGTCTTCGATCGCTTGTTGCGCCAAGTCTTCATCGATGGCCAATTGGGCTTGGCTGGTCAGGGTCTTCCACAGGAAAAACGCGCCGACGAGCAGCAAGACGAGAGCGATGCGAAGGGTCCAGCGTGCCAAAGCGAAGCGGGGGACAGGGGAGAGCGGACGGTTCGGGCAGGAAGCGGGCAAAGCCGCCGCCTCCAGCATGCCGCACTCGCTACACTCCGGCAATGGCCGCCGAAAAAAGCGCAGAAGAAGGGTCGCACGGCGATCCCTCGGAAACCCGACCGAAGAGGCGGGTCTGGGCCAAGCGCTTGCTGCTGAGTGCCACTTCCCTGCTGCTAGCCCTCGGCGTGCTCGAGTGGGTGTTGCGCGTCGCTTGGCCAGTCGGCGGCTGCGTTTTGGGGCTGCACGACCGCTATCTGTTCGCGCCCATTCCGGACACCCAGCACATCCAATTCATGTCCCGCAACCCCTTGGGGCGGCACATCATCGTCGAGGTCAACTCCCACGGCATGCTCGGCCCCGAACCGGACCCGGACCGCAAACGGCCGCGCTGGATGGTGTTTGGGGATTCTTTCGTGTTCTCGGAGAACGAGCCCTATCCCTACACTTTCTCCGCCCGGCTGCAGCACGCGTGGCAGGACCAGGTCGAAGTGTTATGCGCCGGGGTGACGGGCTACGGTCCCGATCAAAACCTGCTGCGCATGCAGGAGTTCGTGCCGCGCTATGCCCCCGACGGCGTGATCTACGTCGTGTGCGCCTACAACGACTTCGGGGACCCGGTGCGCAATCACTTGTTCACGCTCGACGAGCAAGGGGAGCTCGTGGCGCAAACGGTCACCCCGGCGGAGGACGAAGCCGCTTGGTTCCGGCGTCGGCTCCGAGAGTCGCAAATGCCCGGCTTGCAGCGCCTGTGGATCAACTTTTGGCGCGTGCGGGGCTGGCCGCCGCCTCAGCGCCCCGACGCCACCCAGATCGCGGATTACTTGCGCGCGCACCGTGAGGACTACGAAGCCCACAAGCGGCGCGAGACGGTGGCCTACGGCATGTTGCGGGACGTGTACGACGCGGATGTGGCTTTGCGTCCGCAGTGGCCGTCGAGCCAGTACAAAGAGCGGCTGTACGCAGCGCTCTTGCAGCGCATCGCCGACCAGCATCGGGAGTGGAACATTCCGCTCGTGGTGGTGGTGGTCCCGGGTGGGGTGGATCTCGACCCGGACTCTTGGTTGCGAGTGGATCCGCAGCGGTATCCCACCTACGACCCGGCACGGCTGAATCGCGTCGCGAGCGAGGGCGCGCGGCAAGCCGGGGTTCCGACGTTGGATCTCTACCCACCGTTCGCCGAGGTGGCCGAAGACATCGACCTCTTTGAGGGCCCGATCGATCCCCACTGGAACCGCCAGGGCATGGATCTTGGCGCAAAGCTCACCGCTGAGTTCTTGCGCGAAATCGGCCTGAGCCCCGTGGAGTAGAAACCGGCGCTTAGGGGGCCCCGGGCAAAACCCAGGTCGGGCCCCATTCGTCGAGCTGCACGGTTTGCTTGGCTCGGCCCGGGATGCCGATACGCAGGGTTGGCACCTCGAAGGGCATCACGGCCAGGAAGCGACCGGCTTTGTCCGTGTGGTATTGACCCCCGTTGCTCGCCGCGCCCTCCGCCTCGACGTGCAATTCTTGCTCCGCGACCGGCTCGCCGAGAGCATTCGTGAACCGCACGTCGATGACCCGCAAGCGCTGGCGTAAATCGATCATGCCCAAACCGGCATCTTCGTTGGGTACGGTGGCAAATTCTTGGGTGTAGACGGTCGTGCCGAGAGTCGGGTGGGTGATCTGAAGGCGCAGGGACCGCGTCGATCCCAGAGCGTAAAACGAACCGTCGGCGGCCGCGGTGATACCCGTTCCGCGATCGCCCTGGGAAATCCAAACCCCGTACTCCCGCACGTCGGGTCCGCCTTCGGGGACCAGCAAAGTGCCCCGCAACCGCAGCCGCCTGGCCATCTCCACCTGCAGGTCGAGGCTGGGGATGGGAAGGCCGATGAAGTGCTCTAGTTCAAAACCATCGGCGCTGAAGGTCACATCGGCATATTCGATACCGGGAGGGCCATAGGCAGCAAAGCGCCCGTTGGCTTCGAACACGAACTGCGTGCCGAAACCACCCGGCCAAGGAGGTGGGTCGATTCCATCGTCCGGATCTTCCGAAAACGCGGACCGGTTGAGGTTGCCGGAAACTCCGCTGACCGGCTGTCGATCGCTATCGAGCACCCGGCCGGCCAACAAAGGAACGGGAAAGCGTTCCCGCACTTGCAGCAAGGCTACC
>JAUHXY010000236.1 GCA_030426785.1 bacterium | reverse complement strand
CCGTCGAGCAGTGCGTGCAGCGCACACGAGCCTTGGCGAGCGCAACCGCCCAAGCCAAGTAGTTCTTGTTCCCCCGAGAACTGGTCGGGGAGATGGGACTCGAACCCACGACTCGCAACTCCCAAAGCTGCGCCTCTACCAACTGAGGTACTCCCCGGTGCGGACAAGATAGCGCATGGGAGAGGGTGTTGGGAGGAGGTTGTTGGAGTCCTGGCCCGTGCGTAGGCCGGGTGCCGGGTTGGCCCATGGCGACGTCGGAGGGGCGGCAGGGCTTGGTCCCGCTGTGACGCTCTTTGGCGTGTGGGGCGGGCGCGGCGAGTCCGCTCGCCTGACCGGGAGGCTATCGGGGGCGCCGGTTTGGGGCCCTAGGCTTGGGTTTTGCGGGGGGCGCGGTTAAGGTGCGCGCTGCGCGAGCGGGTGGCGAGAGTCTTCCCCAGGTGGTGGGGCACCTCGCTCGGCGGACGGTCTTTGGGGCCGTCCGAAACGAACGTTGGCAACGAGGCAACATCCAAACGGATCGGCGATGAAAGTTCTGGTAGTCGGAGGCGGCGGGCGCGAGCACGCCCTGTGTTGGAAGATCGCGCGCTCGAAGCGCGTCAAGCAGGTGCTGTGCGCTCCCGGCAACGCCGGTACGGCCCAAGTGGCCCGCAACGTGAACGTCGCGGCCGACGACATCGATGGCTTGGTGGCCCTCGCCCAGAAGGAAAACGTGGGCTTGGTCGTGGTGGGCCCGGAGGATCCGTTGGTGTTGGGCCTCGCCGACCGGCTGCGCGAGCTGAAGATCCCCGTCTTTGGTCCGGGGGCCAAGGGGGCCCAGATGGAAGCCAGCAAGGTCTTCTCGAAAGACCTGATGGAGCGTCACCGCATCCCGACCGCAGCCTCGCGCACCTTCGATCGCTCGGGGCAGGCCAAGGGCTACCTCGAAAGCTGCACCGTCTGGCCGCAGGTCATCAAGGCGGAAGGGCTGGCGGCCGGCAAGGGCGTGTACATCTGCCATGACCTCGAAGAAGCGCGCCAAGCGGTGGACGCCATCATGGAGGAGAAGCGCCACGGGGACAGCGGCGAGCGCATCCTGGTGGAAGAGTTCCTCGAAGGCGAAGAGGCCAGCGTGTTCGCCTTGATCGACGGCCGCACGATCCTGATCCTCGAATCGGTCCAAGACCACAAGCAGGTGGGGGAAGGCGACACCGGCCCCAACACGGGCGGCATGGGCGTGGTCTCGCCCTTGCGCACCCTCTCGACGCGCTTGCACCGTCAAATCGAGCAGCGCGTGCTGATTCCGACCGTGCACGCCATGCGGCAAGAGGGCATCGACTACCACGGCGTGCTCTTTGTGGGGTTGATGATGACCGAAGGCGGCCCGCGCGTGATCGAATACAACGTGCGCTTCGGCGATCCCGAGTGCCAAGCGCTGATGCGCCGCATGAAGTCGGACATCGTGCCGATCCTGCTGGCCTGCGCACAAGGCGAGTTGGAAAAGGCCGATCCGCCCCAATGGGACGCGCGCCCGTGCGTCGGCGTGGTCGCGGCCGCCGGGGGCTATCCGGGCTCGTACCGCAAAGGCGATGCGATTCGAGGGCTCGAAGGGGCCGCCGCGGTGGAAGGCGTCGAAGTCTTCCACGCCGGCACGAAACAAGTAGGGGAGCAGATCGTCACCAACGGGGGCCGGGTGCTGTGCATCACGGCGGTGGGCGCTTCGCTGGACGAAGCGCGCGAGTCGGCTTACCGGGCCTACGACGCGATCGCGTGGGAGGACAAGTTTTGCCGCCGCGACATCGGTCAGCGGCGGCCCGGCGGGCAGCCCAGCCCGGCCGAAGCCTAAGGAAGTCCCAGCGGAACCAAAAATCACCCCTGGGTTCCGCCCGCGGGTCGGCCTACTCTCTAAGATCCTGTCGTTGCCCGCCCCGCTTCCCCCCAACCGCACTGCCCGTGGAATTTGCTGAAGTCACCCGGCGCTTTGAAGACTACCTGCGCAAGGAAAACCGCAAGCTGACCCCGCAGCGTCAGCGCATCCTGGACAAGGTGTTTGCGACCTCCGAGCACTTCACCGCCGACACCTTGTACGGTTGGTTGCGCGAGGAAGAAGGCCCCAAGGTCAGTCGCGCGACGGTGTATCGCACGCTGGAGGTCCTCACCCGCGGCGGCTTCGTGGAGGGCCTCGATACCGGTGATGGGGGACTCGTGTACGAGCACGTCATGGGGCAGGAGCACCACGACCACATCATCTGTTTGGGCTGCGGGCGCATCGAGGAATTCCACGATCAGGCCATCGAAGAGCTCCAAGAGAAGGCAGCGCGCGAAAAGGGGTTCACCCTGGTGAGCCACCTGCTGCGGCTTTCCGGTTACTGCCAGGAGTGCCAAGCCAAGAACGCGGCCGAGGACGAAGAGGACGAACGGGCGTAACGCAAACGATCGCTACCAACGCACCGAGGGCCGGTCGCCATACAGCGCCCGGCCCTCGGTGCGTTGGTAGCCCTTGGCGTTAGCGCATGCGCTCCTTGATGCGGAAGAGGATCTCCTGCGCCAGGTCGTTCTGGTAGCGGCCGTAGCTCTTCGCGGTAACCGAAACCACGGTTTCGTTCGCCTCGTGGGCGCGCACGTGCACGGTCACTTGCGCGCCGCGCACCACCGCATCGATGACGTGGTTGGGTTCGTCGATCTTGATAGGGTCGAGGGAGAGACCGTCCAACGTGCGTTGCGTGACCGCCCAGGTTTGGGGCAGTGTGCCCTCCATGCGCATGGAGTGAGCGTTGTCGGTGAATTCTTGGCTGAGGGCGAAGCCCACGCCGGCCGCAGCGACCACGTGGCAAGCCGGCATGCATGCGCCGAGCACGAGAGCACCGGCCACCCAGAGAGGGGCTACCGTGCGCTTATTCATCGTCGTACCTCTGAATGCCAGTGCGTTCTTTGGCCGGAGCGTCGAGTTCGATGCCGCCGGTGCCCACGTAGGTGCCGGACGGCACGGTGTGTTGCCAGTCTTCCCCGGTGCTATAGGTTGCGGCTTGAGTGTCAATGCTCGAGCGGCTGCGCAGGGCATCGAAGTCGGCCACGATGCGCTCCAAGGTGATCTTGGACAGTTCCGGGCTGTAGATCAGGGCTTTTTTGGCGAGCACTTGGATCTGGGTTTGGCCCACGGCCACCTCGCGCACCTGCACTTGCAGTTGCCCGTAGTCCACGTTGGTGCGCGCTTGGCGCAAGTCGTCGTCCCGGTGGATCAGCGCCCGCGTCATGTTCGACAGGCTGTTCAGGGTCGAGCGCCAGACGAAGTCGGGCTCGGAAGGCACGATGGCGGAGACGGATTTGTCTTGGAAATCGTCGTTGATGATGACCGAGCCCGCGGTCAACGCCGCTGCGGCACAACCGCCCAGGAACGGGCAAGCCAGCAGCGCGGCTAGGGTAAGATTTCGCATCACGATGGCGTTGTAGGGGGGTGCCCCTCCCGTCCCTCCCCCCACGGGAGGGCCCTCAAGCAGGGCAGAAACGCCGGCGGAAAAGTGGAGAGCCGTCCCGCAGGCCCATGCAGAGTAGGTGCCCCGCCTAGCCCGATCCACGGGCGCACCTCTCCCGCGCGCAAATTGCGTTCTCCTGGCCCTCGAATGGGAACGGGACCGTTTGGACCCCTCCGCGGCCGTTGGGTGCCGGGGACCGATTCGCGGGTCGGCCCTACGCCTCAGCCGCCGCCACTTCGACCATGCGGGCGTAGAAATCGGCGCCCTCTCCGTGCGCGCGTTTTCCAAGGCGCGTGGAGAGCGGGTGGTTCCAGGGATCGAGGTTGCGCTCGGGGTGCGGCATGAGGCCCAGCGCCCTTCCGGTCGGATCGGTGACCCCGGCGATGTTCGCGGCGCTGCCGTTCGGGTTCTTGGGGTAGGGCACCTCGCCGTCGCCCTCCGGCAAGCAGTAGGCCAGGGCCAATTGGCGGTTGGCGCGCAAGCGTTCGAGCGCCGCCGCATCGCGCACGACGAAGCGCCCTTCCCCGTGCGCCACGGGCACGGGCCATTGCTCCCCGGACTCGAGCCAGGGGCACACCGTATCGAGCACCTCCAAGTGCACCCAGCGGCATTCGTAGTGCCCCGACGCGTTGGCGTACAAGGTCATGTCCCGGGTTGCGGGCGTCTTGTCCGGCTCGAACAAGCCGGTTTCCATGAGGACTTGGAAGCCGTTGCAGACCCCCAACACCAGTCCGCCGCGGGAAAGGTGCGTGCGCAGTTGGTTGCCGAGGGAGTGACGCAACTGCGCGCCCCAAGCCCGACCGGCCGCCAGGTCGTCGCCGAAGGAAAACCCGCCGGCGAAAACCAAGATGGAATACGGGTCGAGGCGCCCTGGGTCCTCGAGCACGCGGTTGGTGTGCAGGATGTCCGCTTGGGCGCCGGCCAGGGCCAGGGCGCGACGCGTCTCCTCTTGGCAGTTGGTGCCGGTGGAGCGCAGGACGAGAGCTTTGGGCTGAGCCATCGGGAGGAACGCGGGTTAGGGCTGCGTGGTGAAAGCTTGGCGCACGGCGTCGACGCTCACGTCGATGTGCGGCCGGCCGAGGTGATCCTTGATCTTGATGCCTTTCTCGCGGGGCAAGAAACGGCCAATAGGCGTCGCGGCGATGCCGCTCATCTTGGATTGCAGGTGGAACTTCTTGCCCACCTCGACTTCGATCAAGAAGCGCGAAGGGCTCTCGGAGTACAAGAGGGTCGTGGTGGGGTCGTAGTTCTCGGGGAACGGATCGTGGTCGATGACCGACAGGTCGATCTCGGCGCCCAGGTTGCCCGCCAAGCACATTTCGGCGAGAGCGACCGCTAAGCCGCCTTCGGAAAGGTCGTGGCAAGCCGCAACCTGCTTGAACTTCATCACGCTGTGCAGCTTTTGGAAGGTCGCTTTGGCGTACCGCAGGTCCGGACGCGGCACGTGGCCGCCCCACAAACCGAGCAGCTCGTGCAGCTCGCTACCGCCCAGTTCCGGGCGCGTGAGGCCTACCAGCAAGATCAGGTTGTTGGACTTTTTGGCGTCCATGCTGACCACCGCGTTGACGCTGGGCACCCGCGCAATGGACGACACGTACAGGGTCGGAGGGATCGACAGGGTTTCTTCGCCGACGCGGTACTCGTTGTTGAGGGAGTCCTTGCCGCTGATGAAGGGCGTGCCGAAGGCTTTGGCGGCGCGGTAGCAGCCGCGAGCCGCTTTGACGAGCGCACCGAGGTTCTCGGGCTTGTCGCAGTTGCCCCACGAGAAGTTATCGAGCAGCGCCGTGTGCCCCGGATCCCCGTAGGTGGCCACCACGTTGCGCAGGGCTTCGTCGATGACCGTTTCGGCCATCGCTTCTGGATCGAGGCGGCCGTAGCGGGGATTCGCGCCGTTGCCGAGGGCCAAGGCCTTCTTCGATTCGGGGCAGGGGTGCAAGACAACCCCGTCGGAGGGCGCGTCGTGCTCGACGCCCGAGGTGGGGCCGATGACCGCCATGCCCTGCACGTTGTGGTCGTACTGGCGCACGATCCACTCCTTGCTGGCGATGCCGGGCCGAGCCAGCATCGCGAGCAAGGAAGCATTGGGATCCTCGAGGGCCGGGGCACCCGGATCGGGCAGATCGGGTTTCGTCCAGGTGGCTTTGCGCAGGGGCTTGGGGGTGCCGCCGTGCAGGAAGGCCAAGTCCAAATCGCCGACCACTTCGCCGTCGTAGTGCAGGACCAAGCGCCCCGTGTCGGTGAATTCGCCCAAGGCGGTCGCTTCCACGTCTTCGGCGGCGAACACGGCGATGCACGCGTCGAGTTTGTCGGGCGGCACGGCGAAGACCATGCGCTCCTGGGCTTCGCTGATCCAAATCTCGTCGGGGGTCAAGCCCGGGTACTTGAGCGGCACGCGTTCCAGGTGCACGACCGCGCCGTGGCCTTCCGCCATCTCGCCGATAGCCGACGACAAACCGCCGGCGCCGCAGTCGGTCACCGCGCGATACAGCCCTTGGTCACGCGCGTGCAGGAGCGCTTCCGCGACCTTCTTTTCGGTGATCGGGTCGCCGATCTGCACGGCGGCGGCGGAGACCATCTCGCTGTCCTCGTCAAGCTCCACCGACGAGAAGGTCGCTCCGTGAATGCCGTCCCGTCCGGTGCGTCCGCCAGCCACCAAAATCACGTCGCCC
>JAUHXY010000009.1 GCA_030426785.1 bacterium | reverse complement strand
CACCACCTTCAGGCAGTCGAAGCCCAAGGTCACCACGCCGGAGGTGAACAGCTCCGCGAGGTGCTCGATGTCCGTGGTCACCCGCGTCACCAGGGACCCGGTCGGCCGCTTGTCGAAGAAGGCCAAATCCAGGTGCTGAATGTGGCGGAAGAGTTGCGTGCGCAGGTCGTGAATCACGGTTTGACCGGTGCGATTCAAGACCGCTACCTGCCAATAGCGCAGCAGGGTCACCACCGCGATGATCCCCAGATACAGGCCCACCCAACCGAGCATGGCGTCGCGGAAGGGCGTCTTGTCAGCGCCGACCGGGGCATCCAGGGCACCCTGCACCGGGCCGTCCAGCGCGCGCCGCCAGATGTAAGGCCCCATCAGTTCTCCGGCGAAGAGCAGCGCCAAAATCCCGAAGGAAAGCACGAACAAACGCCAGTGGGGTTTGACGTAAGCGAGCAGGCGGCGGAAGAGTCGATGGTCCCAAGCCCGCGTGGCGATGACTTCGTTCTGTTCGGTGTACGCGCTCACGCTTCACCTCCCAGGATCTCTGCCCGGCGTTGCTGCCGCTCCCAGGTATCCCGGTACCAGCCGGGTTGGTTCACGAGTTCTTCGTGGGTCCCGAGAGCGGCGGGGGAGCCGTCCGGGGCCAAAACCAAGATTTGGTCGGCTTCCACCACGCTCGACAAACGGTGCGCGGACACCAGCACGGTGCGCTCGTCACCGGCCTCGCGCAAACTGTCGAGCAGCGCGCGCTCGGTTTCCGTGTCCACCGCGGACAAGCAATCATCCAAGATCAGAATGCGCGGCTCTTTGGCCAGGGCGCGCGCGATGCAAGTGCGTTGGCGCTGGCCCCCGGACAACGTCACGCCCCGCTCGCCCACCCGTTGGTGATAGCCGCCGGGGAAGGACAATACCTCGCTCTCCATCGCGGCCCGACGCACGTAGTGGGCGACTTCTTCGTCGCTCAGCTCGCGATCGGCCCCAAAGCGAATGTTCTCGTCGTAAGGCGCCGAGAACAGGAACGAATCCTGAGGCACATACCCGAGCTGCGTGCGCAAACTCTCCAAGGACCAGCGTTGGATGGGGACGCCGTCGATCGAGAGAGTGCCGTCGCAGTCGAACAGACGCCCCGCTAAAGACAGCAACGTTGACTTGCCGGACCCCGTCGGGCCGACCACGCCCAAGGTCGAGCCCGCCGGCACTTCCAAATCGATGTCGCGCAGGACCTTGGGGGCTTCGGGCCCATACCGAAAGCTCACCCCGTCGAACCGCAAGGAACCCCGCAAGGGATCTGCACGGTAGGCATCCGGGGGATCTTGGATGGTCGGCACCTCCGCCAACAGGTCGGTGATGCGCTCCGCGCTAGCCACCGCACGCGCGTACATGCCCGCGATCCAGCCCAGGGCGATCAGGGGCCAGAAGACCTTGATCGTTAGATCGATGAACTTGAACAGATCGCCGACCGCCAACGTGCGATCGATCGCCGCCAAACCTCCGATCACCAGGATCACCACGAAGGCCAGATCGAAAGCCCCGTTGACCGCCGCGTGCATCAGCCCACGAGCGTTGCCCATGGCGATTTGGTTCGTACGGTTCTTGCGGCTCGACGCGGCGAAGCGCTCGGCCTGCGCGTCTTCGATGCCGGCGGCTTGCACGACGCGAATGCCCCCGAAGTTTTCCTGCGCGCGGTGGCTGATGTCCGCCAAGCTCTCCTGCACCTCGACCGAATGCCGGTGCACCCGCGGGGTGAGCGTTTTCATGATCCATCCCATGGCCGCCATGGGCACGATCATCGCCAAGGTCACCCAAGGGCTGAGGGCGAAGAGCACCGCCAGCGAGATGGGCACTACCACCAACGCACCGACCGTGTACATCATGCCCGGGCCCAGGAACATGCGTACGTTCTCCACGTCGCTGGTCAGTCGGCTGACCACGTCCCCCGAGCGACTCTTGTTGTGAAAGTCGAAGGAGAGCGAGGTGAGCTTCTCCAAGGTGTCCTGCTTGAGGTCGGTTTCGACTTCGCGGGAGACCACCACGATGAACCAGCGTTGCAGATAGCGGAAGACCGCTCGCCCGATCGCGAACAAGCTGAGGTACAGGATGACCCAACGCATCCACGCGGCGTCGTCCGAGGTGCGCGCCCGCTCGATCGCGTTGCCGATCATGACCGTCATGGCCACGTCCGCCAACTGCCCCAAGGGAATACACAACAAACCCGCCAGGAGGCGGGTTTTGTAGAGCAGGAAGCGCTGGAAATAGGGCCACAGGGCCTTCACGCGGCGCTTCCTCCCCTTTTGGAGTCGCAGGGCGACGGGAGGGCGGGGGACATCAAAAAGGGGCTACGGTTTGCGCCTAGGTACGAGCTTCCAGGCGCTTTTGAGGTTGTCGATCTCCTGAACTAGGCGACCTACTTCAAAATCCAAGGCCCCTTGCGCGTTCGCTTGCACGCAAATCCGCATGACGGGGAAAGTCTCCGAGCCGTACCCGGTCGCTTGGTCGGGGCTCCACAGGATGTGGCGGTACCAAGCACGATCGCCCGGCAAGCCCTCTTCGCGCAACAAACTCTGGTAAAACGGCGGTGGCAGGGCCGCGTTGGGCGAGCGCAAGCGGCGGGTTTCTTCGATGACCGTGGCCAAATCCCGGAAGGCGTTGGCGATGGCTTGGCCGTGGGAGTCTCCCATCCACGACTTGGCCTCGACGGCTTGGCGCGCCATTTCCTGGGCGGCGCGAACCTCGTCCAGCACCGAGCGGCCACGGTCCGAGGCCTTTTCGAGCATGGCGGCCAAGGTGTAGGCAGCCAACTCATGTCCTTCGTAGTTCGGGTCGAGGAAGCGCTCGACCATGCCGATGTCATCGTAGGCCGTGTGGTAGTGCCCGCCGGAGTTTCCGGTGTACCCCATGTCGATCACAGGGATCGCCAAGTGGTGCAGGAAGGGCGCGAAGTCCGAGCCCGACCCCGGCAGGGCGAAGGGCTCGAGCGTTCCCTGCTTGGACGGCCACGCGGGACGCGTTCCCGAAAAGCCCGGCGGCAACGTCATTTCCGCCAGGGTTTCTGCCAAGTAACTTTCGAGGCCCGGCGTTCCGCTGGCCCGGAAGCGCAATCCGCTCACGGCTACGTCCGCGTTGATGTACAGGTGCAAGGCGCGGGCGAGCACTCCTCCGTGTTTCTCCACCCACTCGACACTGCCGATCAAACCCGACTCTTCAGCGTCCCAAAAGCCCAGAAAGAGCGTGTGTTGGGGGACCCAGCCCTCCTTCACCTTGGCCCCCAAGATTTGTGCCGCACGCAGCAGGGCGACCGTTCCGCCACCCGCGTCCGCCGCGCCGCGCACCCACGCATCCCGGTGATTGCCCGCCATGACCGCGGTACCCGAGCGCCCCTGCAGGCGCGCGATCACGTTGACGATGGGGCGGTACTCGCGGGGCGCATCGATCTCCAGGCGCGCGACCGCGGGGCCCGGACCGATCGCCTCGGACCGCACGCCGCCGTTCGGATCGGGCATGCGGTGACGGGCGAGGTTGGACAACAAGGCCTGCGCATCGGAGGCGCCGATGGGCATGCACGGGATCTTGGGAAGGGCTTGGGCGAGGGCCAAGTCGGAGAGACGGGCTTTGCCATCCATCACCGGTCGACCGACTTCGGGCGAGGGAAAGCCCGGTGTCGACGGATCGCCAGGAGTGCGTCCAAAGCTGCCAATCGAACCCCGTTGCGCCTCCCAGCCGGGCTTCCAAGGTCCGTTCGGCCAAGTCTTGCCTTTCAGAGCGCCATCGTCGCTGGGGTCGCTAAACAGCAGGATGCCCACGCAGCCGTACTCCTCGGCCATAGCCACCTTCACGCCTCGGTAGCCCTTGCCGTAGCGCGCCAACGCGATCGACCCCTTGATCGCGATGCGTTCCTTCTTCAGCCGTTCGAAATCCTCGCGCATGCCGTAGCCCACATCGAGCAAGGGACCGTTGACCAAACCGCTGGCGGTCCAAGCGTTGAAGGGCGGCACGTCGCCGGCCGGGATCGCATCGGGGTCGTAGGTCCACAGTCGCGAGAGCGCAGGCATCTCGGCCCCCGCTTCGGGGAAGACCTGCAAGGACTGCCGGCGCGGCAAGGACAGCAGGACTTCCCGTTCATCGAGGGTGACCTCCCAACCCGCTTCCCGCAGGGTGCGAGCCACCATGTCCGTAGCGCGCCGCGAGGTGGGGGTGCCGGCCAAGCGCGGGTGGCGGCACAACTCGTGCAGCATTTCGCGGGAGGGGGGAGCGCTGTCTTGCGCGGTCGCGTTGGCGGGCCAAGCGGCCAATAGCGCGAGGGCGAGGGGTCGAATCATGGGGAAGGGGGGTGCGGACGGGCCCAGCTTAGCGCATCGGGCAAGGCAAGTCTTGACCGCCGAGAGCTCCGCACCGAACGAGTCTGGGAAGGGAACCATCGGCGAGAGCCACGGCCCGGAGCCTAGCATCCGCGCCCCAGCGCTCCTCTTGCTCCGTGGCTTGCCCAACCGCTCGCAAAGCGTACCTTGAGCGCCATGCTGCACGCCCTACACCCTTTTGAGGCCGTATTGTTCGACCTGGACGGCACTTTGGTGGCGACCGATCGCTTTTGGCCGGACGCGGCGCGGGCCGGGGCACTGAAGGCATTTGCAGCGGAGGGCCTGCAACGCGAGCTGCCCTCCACCGAGCAATGGATGTCGCTCGTGGGATTGCCCCTGGAGCAAGGATTTGACGCACTCTTTGCGGACCTGGACCCGGTCGTGCGGGCGAGGGTCCTGCAGGCTTGCGTGGAGGAGGAACACCGGCTGTTGGCCGAAGGCCGCGCAGGTCTTTTGCCTGGGGTGGCGGAAACCCTAGCCGCCCTGGCAGAAAGCGGTTTGGCGATTGGGGTGGCGAGCAATTGTTCCCAGGGCTACCTGGATGCGATGTGGCAAGGCACCGAGTTGCGCCGCTGGGTGCGAGCCGCCCGTTGCCTGCACTCCCCTGGAATCCGCGACAAAGCCGATATGGTCGAGGAACTGCTGATCGAGTTTGGCACACGGCGCGCGCTCATGGTGGGGGACCGCGAAGGCGACCGCTGGTCGGCGTGGGCCAACGGTTTGCCGCACGTGCACTTGACCCGCGGATACGCCCAACCCGGGGAGCGGGTCGTCGCGGAGGCGGTATTGGCCGGCATGGATGAGCTCTTGCCCCGGCTCGAGCGTCGGTCCCGATGGATCGACGAGGCCTTGGCAGCGCTGGCCCTCGGGGACCGGGGGATGCTCGGCGTATTGGGCGCGCCGGGTTCGGATCACGAGTGGGTGGCGCAGGATTTGGCGCGCGTTTTGGAAGCGCAGGGCGTCCCGGTGCAGCGAACGTCCAGCGAGGCGAGCTTGCGTTGGACGGCAGCAGGAGGGCTTGAACACGGGCAACCCTCCGCTGCGCACGCCCACCTCTTTTCGCAAGACTCCGAAGGGGTGGCTTGCCGGCTGCTGGGCGCCGAGGAAACCCTAGGGGCGCTCGCTGCAGGGCAGCCCGCTGGGTGGACGATCGTGCATGGCCCTTTGCTGCACCAACCGGAAGCCCTGCAGCATCTCGATCGAGTGCTGGTGGTGGAGGTTTCGCCCGAGGTGGCCCAGCGCCGGCGCCAAGGATGCCTACGCGCTTTGCCCCGGGCGGAGCGGGATCAGCAGGCCGAGCGCTGGGGGATCCTGGACCGGCTGGAGCGGGACCTCCAGGACCGTTACCCCCCTGCCGCCATCGCCCACGCGGTGCTGGACGGGAACAACGCCTTGGGGCCCACTCCGAGGGGGGTAGAAGGGGCCTCTTCCGCCTAGAATTCGCGAATCCCGGCCCTCAAGCCATTGCCCCTCGGGCAATGGGGACCCTATATTGTCCAGTTCGCATTCGAGCGCTGAAGTCCTCCTGGACCCGACAGGGTCGGAGCCGGCGCCAACCCGCTGCGTCCCGCGACGCCCATTTGATCCGCCATGGACCTGACCCTTCCCCAGCGTCTACAGCAGTCCGTTCAAGGCTCCTTCCACAAGACCGCCTTGCTTCAAAAGCGCGTGCGCGAATTGATTCGCGGCGCGGCTCCCCTGGTGGAATCTCGCGAAACGAATCCCATCAAGATCGCGTTCCTGGAGATGGAGCGTGGCTTGATCGAGTTGATCCCTGACGAAGAGATCCCCGGCGGTCCGCCGTCCTCGCGCCCTTAGGCTCGCTTGCGGCCCTCGGGGCCCTGTTGTGGCTCGTCGCCGCGTGGATCAAACGCTCGCCCGTCGCGGCGGTTGGGCGGAAGCTCTGTGGTTGCCCGCGCTCGCGTTCGGCGCGGTCGCACGCTCGCGCCGTTGGTTGTACGACCATCGTTGCTTGCCCGTGCAAGCCGTGCCGGTGCCGGTCATCAGTGTCGGCAACCTATCCGTAGGCGGAACGGGCAAAACGCCGCTCGTGGGGTTCTTGGTGGAACACCTGCAGGCTCGCGGGGTGCGCATCGGGGTCGTCGCACGCGGATACGGGCGCGAACCGGGAGCAGAACTCAACGAAGAGGGCCGCATGTTGGCCGAACGCTTCCCCGGCTTGCCGCAAGCCCAAGATCCCGATCGCGTGCAAGCGGCGCTGCGCTTGGTCAACGAGGGCGTGCAGGGCATCGTGCTGGACGACGGGTTTCAACATCGGCGTTTGCATCGCGATCGCGATATCGTCTTGATCGATGCGACCCGTCCCTATGGTCTGCCGCCTGCGTCGGAAGGTGAAGCGCCCGTGCGCGCGCCTTTGCCGCGCGGGTTTTTGCGCGAAGGCTTAGGCGCGCTACGCCGAGCCGATTGGATCATCGTGACCCGCTGTGCGGACCCGGAAGCGCCCGCGATCCAAACCCTGTTGTCCACGCTGCGGCGCGCCGCGCCCCAGGCGCGATGGGCGCTGACCGATCACGCTCCCGACCGGCTGTGGCAAGACCCCACCCAACCGGAAGACCCGCACGCTTGGCGGGGACGGGAGGTGGACTTGGTTTCGGGCATCGGGAATCCAGAAGCTTTTACTCGCTCGGTAGAGGCTTTGGGGGTGCGGGTGCACAGCCACCGCGCTTTGGGTGACCACCACGAATACGGGGCGGAGGACTTCGCAGGGCTCGGCGCCCGCCCGATCTGGACGACGGCGAAAGACGCGCCCAAATGGCACGCTCTCGCCGAGACGGTGGATTTGGGGTTGGATCGTCCCTGGGTGCTGGAAGTGAGCTTGCGCTGGCACGCGGGTCGGGAGGAGTTGGAGACCGACTTGGACTCCTTGTGCTTTCCCGATGGGAAAGGATTCCGCGACGCCCTGCACGCGGGCTTGCATGGCTGAGGGGCATCGCATGCAATCCGAAACCATGAAAGCGTCGGGGGAGAGGCAAGCGATCGATGCGCTCAACGAGCGTCTCGATCGTGCTGGGTTTGCGCCCGCTCCGTCGGCTTGGGGAGAACGGGTGTTGCGACCGGATCCGGACGTGGAGTATCCGGTCGAACGAGTGGAGGTGCGCGATCCGCGCCGCGGGCCCATCGCATGGATCGGCTACGGCGTCATCCGGTTGGCACAGGCGACCTTGGGGCGCTTGCCTCGGCGCCTGCGCCGCGCTTGTGGCCATGTGCTCGCGGCCGTGGTGGGACGCTTGGATCGCCGCCACACCCGCGCCGCTCTAAGCTTCGTGCAAGCGGCCTACCCCGAAGCGAGTGCGGCAGAGCATAAGCGACTCGTGCGTGCCGCTTGGTTGCACCTGTGGGAGCTGAGCCTGCGCTCGCCCTACGCGGCCAAGGATCTGCTGCACCAAGACCTGGGTGCGCGCTTTCGCGTGCATGCCACCGAGCGGGCGCTCGAGCTAGCCGCAGCGGAAGCCCCGGTGTTGTTCGTGACCGCCCACGTAGGGCATTGGGAAGTGGCAGGCATCGCCTTGGCGACCCTTGGGTTCGCTCCGGTCTATGCGGTGGCCAAGGCTCCGCGCAACGATCCGCTTTCTCGCTACATGCAGCGCAGTCGAGAAAACCAGGGGGGGCGACTGTTGCCGCGCAAAGAAGCCATGAAGAGCGTGCCGCGAGTGCTCGGCGGCGGAGGTTCGGTGCTGTTCTTGCTCGACCACCGTTCGCGCAGCAAACCCGTGTATGCGCCGTTTTTTGGACGACCGGCGGCCTGCGAGCGCAGCGCGTCCGTCCTGATCAAGCGCACGAAGGTCCCGATCTGCTTCTTGGCGTGCTACGAGAGCGACGGTCCTGTGCCCTACGAGTTGCGCTTAGGGCCCGTACTCGAGCCGGAAGACCTCACCGGCCTGTCCAGCGCCGGTTTGAGCGCGGTCATCAATCACCGCTTCGAAGCCATGATTCGCCGGGCCCCCGAGCAGTACTTCTGGCTGCACGATCGCTTCCGCAAGACACCCGCCGACTGGGCGGAACTGGGCGAGGACGCCGGCCCGTTCGCCCCGGATCCGGCGATCCCACCGGCTTAAGCTCGCGAGCGCGCTGCAGGGGGATCGGCACCGGCCAGCACCTTCGGACGCGCTGAGGGATCCAAATCAGGACGGTGTCCATGAGTTTGGGTTCCCCGTGGGCTCGCGGGGTGATTCGACTTTGGGGAAGGCGTATCCTCCAGCCAGCCTGCGAAGCCCGCACGGCCGGGGATCGCCGAACGTCCCGCCGGGCCGCGAGGCGCCCGTCCGCACCCGCCTGCGCTCTCCATGAGTTCTACCCCTACCCCTCACCCCTTCGAAGCCATGAAGGGCGTGCACCTGTACCCCCTGGCCGAACGGGAGTCCTTGGTGACCACCCAAGATTTCTGCCAAGTGCCCGACCCGCTGCCCGGGTTTGCGGGGTTCGTGGACGCCTTGCCCGACATCTACGCGGGCACGCACTTCAAGCAACTGATCGAACGCGTGGTGACGGCGCGCCGCAACCACAAGCCGGTGGTGATGGCGATGGGAGCGCACGTGCTCAAAGTCGGTTTGGCACCTCTCGTGATCGACCTGATGGAGCGAGGTGTGGTCACGGACGTGGCCTTGAACTCGGCGGGTGCTATCCACGACTTTGAGATCGCTACGGTAGGGCGCACCTCCGAGCGAGTCGACACGCAGTTGCCCAAAGGAGAGTTCGGGTTTGCTGCGGAAACCGGTGAGGCCATCGCCGCCGCCGCCCACCGTGGCGCACACCCGCCGGAAGGGGAAACGGTTGGCTTTGGGCGCGCCCTGGGTCGCAATTTGCTCGACGCGAAAGCACCCAACGTCCATCTCTCAGTCCCGGCGGCCGCTGTACGGCTGGGACTGGGCGTGACCTGCCACGTTTCTGTTGGCGCGGACATCGTGCACATGCACCCCGCCTGCGACGGAGCCGACTTGGGTGCGGCGGCACTGGCCGACTTCCAGCACGTGTGCAAGCTGGTCACCGAGCTGGACGGCGGCGTTTGGATCAACGTGGGCTGCGCCGTGATCCTGCCCGAGATTTTCCTCAAAGCCGTTTCGGTCGCCATCAACTTGGGGCACGACCTGAGCCAAATGACCACGGCGAACCTCGACATGATTCGCCAATACCGGGCCGAGACCAACGTGGTCCGCCGGCCCCCCGGATTGGGCCTTACCTTGGTGGGGCAACACGAACTGCTGTTACCCCTGTTCCGCATGGCCGCTCTGGCCAAGTTGGCTTGTTGATCTCTCCATGAACACACCCGCAGTACAAACCGCCTGGCTGCAAGAGCGTTTGGAGGCTGTCCCTCATCCGCGCCTGGCGATCATCGGCGATCTGATCATGGATCGTTACATGTTCGGCGACGTGAGCCGCATCTCTCCGGAAGCGCCGATCCCCGTGTTGGCGGTCAAGTCGAACGATTTGCGCTTGGGAGGAGCGGGAAACGTGGTGGCGAACCTCGTCGCCATGGAGGCCCAGGTGGAGGTCGTCGGCGTGGTGGGGGACGATGGCTTGGGCCGCGCGATGCGCGAAATGTTCGATAGCCAAGGCGTGCACGTAGACGGCTTGATCATCGATCCGGATCGGCCGACCATCGAAAAAACTCGCATGATGAGCGGCGTGCAGCAGATGCTGCGCGTGGACCGTGAGATCGCAAAACCCATCGGCGGAGCCGTAGAAGAAGCGGTCAAGCAAGCCGCCCTCGCCAGCGTGGCGCGCTGCGAAGGGGTCGTGCTTTCGGACTACGGCAAGGGCCTCTTGACCCCGGCCATCCTCTCCGCGGTCATCGCGGCGGCTCGCGAGCGCAACATCCCGGTGTTGGTGGACCCCAAAGGCAGCGACTTCACCAAGTATCGTGGGGCCACCCTCGTGACCCCCAACCGCAAGGAAGCGGAGCATGCGCTCGGCCGCCCGATCCCCACCCTTGAGGACCTACCCGCCGCCGCCGACGAACTCAACCAGCGGGCGGAGTTGGACTTGATCGTGATCACGCTCTCCGCGGAGGGCATCTACTTTCGCTCGCGCCGCGAGCCGGGTCTCGAAGGGCGCGTGCCAGCTATGGCGCGGGCCGTGTACGACGTGACCGGCGCCGGCGACACGGTGGTGAGTCAGTTAGCCCTGTACCTATCGCTGGGCTGGCCGATCTCCGAAGCTGTAGCGATGGCAAACCACGCCGCAGGGGTGGTGGTGGAGCGTCTCGGGACCCATTCGGTGACGCGCGGAGAATTGATGGCCCGTTTGCGGGCGGCCCAGCCCAAGCGCGGCAAGGTGCTCGACGAATCCAACCTGAGTGGCGCCGTGGAGGATTGGCGTCGGCAGGGCAAGCGCGTCGTCTTCACCAACGGCTGCTTCGACGTGATCCATGCCGGACACGTGAGTTACCTGCGCTTTGCCCGGGAGCGCGGAGATGTCTTGTTGGTCGGCGTCAACAGCGACGCGAGCGTCAGCCGCCTCAAAGGGCCGAGCCGGCCGGTCAACCCTTTGAGCGACCGACTAGCCGTTTTGGCCGCCATGGAGATGGTGGATGCCGTCGTTTCATTCGAAGGCGACACCCCCAAAGCTCTGATCGAAGCGGTGACCCCCGATGTTTTGGTGAAGGGGGAGGATTGGGCCGACAAAGGTGTGGTGGGGCGCGAATGGGTGGAGTCCCACGGCGGACAGGTCGTGCTGGCCCCGGTCATGGCCGGTCGCTCGACGACCAACATCCTCGCCCGAGCCAAGAGCGGCGAGTCCGCCAGCAGCGCGCAACCGCCGGGAGGCGGGCATTAGCGCGGTCGAAGATCCCACCCTACCGGGACCGCTGGAGCGCTTCGTTCCCGCGCCCATCCTGAGCCTGTGCGGTTGGGCCATCGCGACGTTGGGTGCCCTGTGCGGCATCGGTGGCGGTCTGTTTACCACCCCATTGGCCCACTATGGCTTCCGCTTCGGGTTGCGCCGCGCCGTGGCGGTTTCCCTGTGCACCGTCGCAACCGGCACGGTCTTCGCGAGTCTGACGGAAGCGCTGCACGAAGACAATTCCATCTATCTGGGCCTCGTAGCGGTGCTCACCGTGACGGCCTTGTTGGGCAACCAAATCGGCTTCCTGTTGGTGCCGCGCATTCCGATCCACTGGTTGAAGTTGGCCTTCGTCGTGATCTTGCTCGTGGTGGGCTTGCGCGTGATGCTCGGTGGTGGGGGCGGTCCGAGCGCGCAAGACGTGGAGCTCCTGTGGGGCGACTATGCTTCCGTGGTCGGGGTGGGCGTCATCGCTGGCATCTTGGTTCCGTTGCTAGGAATCGGTGGCGGATTGGTGATGGTGCCCGGGCTGCTGTTTTTGGTGCCGGAAATCGGCTACCTCGGCACTCGCGCCACCAGCATGGCGGTGGCGGCTATCATCTCGACCCGTTCCTTGTGGCTGTATGCGCGCCGCGGCGAGCTGGACAAGCGAACGGGAGGCTGGCTGGCCGTTGGCGCATTCGCCGGAGCGATCCTCGGTGTGCAGATGGTGCACTGGGAGGGCGTAGCGGCCGTGGCGCAAGTCCTGATGGGCGGCGTCTTGTGCGTCGCCGCCCTGCGCTTTGCGTGGGACGTGAAAGAAGGTTGGAGCCTGCGGCGCCGCGGCTAGGCGAAGATGCCGCGGGCTTGGTCCGCTTCGGCCACCCGTTGCACGGCCACCAGGTGGGCGGCTTGGCGCATGGGAATGGAGTGTTGCTCCTGGGCACTGCGCACCGCGTTCCAGGCTTCGCGCATTTTGGTGCGCAGGCGGGTCGCCACCATTTCCTCGAACCAACCGAGCCCCGTCCGGTTTTGGACCCACTCGAAGTAGGAAAGCAAAACCCCACCGCCGTTGGCGAGGATATCGGGGATCACCGGGATATCCCGTTGCTCCAAGATGCGATCGGCCCGTTGCGAAACGGGGCCGTGGGCGCCTTCCACGATCATCTTGGCTTGCACTTTCACGGCATTGCCCGAGTGCACCGCGTTGGCTACGGCGCAAGGCATGAGCACGTCGCAGGGCCGCGTAATGAATTCGCGGTTGTCCAGGTGTTCGCAGTCTCCCAAGAAGTCGGATACGTGTCCGTGCTTGGCCCGGTAGGCCAAGAGGGAAGGGATATCCAAGCCGTTCGGGTTGTAGATCGCGCCCTCGACATCCGCGATGCCGGTGATGATCTGTCCGTCCTCGTGCAGGATGCGGGCCAGGTTGCCGCCCACCGTTCCGAAGCCTTGGATGTTGATCTTGTTCGTGCGTCGCGCGAAGCCTTGGTGGGCGCAGGCGAGCCGCAGGATGATCGCCAATCCTTGGGCAACGGCATCGGGGCTGCCGATGCTGCCCGCCATGGGGAGGGGCTTGCCGGTCACCGCCGACGAGGTCGTGCTGCGGTGGTGGGTCGAGATCGTATCCATGATCCAACCCATGACGCGCTCGTCCGCGTACAGGTCCGGCGTGAACACGTCACGTTCGGGGCCAACGTCGCCCATCATGTTGGCGGTATAGCGACGCACGATACGCTCCAAGTCGGCGTTGGTGACCGCGGAAGCATCCACACGAATGCCACCCGCGCTGCCCCCGAAGGGGATGCCGAGCAGAGCGCACTTCCAGGTCATCCAAGCCGCCAGAGCGCGCAATTCGTCGATGCGTAGGTCGGCGGTCAGACGCAGGGGACCCAGGAAGGGACCCAAACCTTGGTTGTGCTGGATGCGGTAGCCCTCAAAGACGTGGAAACTGCCGTCATCGAGGTACGCTGGCACCGAAACCACGATTTCGCGGTCCGACTTGCGCAGCACTTCGTATTCCTCGGTCCGCAGGCCCAAACGCTTCGCCGCTTGGTCGAAGCTCGCCATCATCGTGGCGAACGGGGTCTCCTCGTCGAGGATCGGAGTGTTGGGCATGGCCCCCCGATCGGGAGCCGTCTCTTCGGACACCACGCCGGCGGCCGGGTCTGCTTGGTTCGGAGCGGATTCCATATAACGAGCGGGCAGAGTTCGGCCTTAGGAGAACAGACCGCGCATGCGGTAGACGGTGGCAACGCGGTCGATCGCGAGGATGTACGCGGCGGTGCGCAAGCCCACTTGGTAGCGCTTGGCGGTCTCCGCCACCTCGTCAAACGCCTGCACCATGATTTGCTCGAGGCGCGAGTTGACGATTTCTTGTGTCCAGAAGTAGCCCATCCGGTCTTGCACCCACTCGAAGTAGGAAACGGTCACGCCCCCAGCATTCGCCAGGATATCGGGCACGATCACGACGCCGCGATCCTCCAGCATCTTGGAAGCCACCGCAGTGGTCGGGCCGTTGGCGCCCTCGACGATCAGCTTGGCTTGGATGCGATCCGCGTTGCGGGAAGTGATTTGGTTCTCGGTGGCCGCAGGCACCAATACGTCGCAATCGAGTTCCAGTTGGGTGGAGCTCTCGATGTGTTCGGCTTCGGCGTAGCCCTCCAGACGACCCGTCTCTTTCAGGTGCAGCATGACCGCGGGCACGTCGAGGCCGTTCTCGTTGTAGATGCAGCCGTACATGTCGCTCAGGCTGGTGATGCGATAGCCTTCTTGGTGCATCAGCAAAGCGCCGATGCCGCCGACGTTGCCAGAGCCCTGCACGACGACGCGGGTGTCTTCGGGGCGCAGGCCAACGATCTTGAGCGCTTGGTTCGCGCTGATCATCACGCCGCGGCCGGTAGCTTCCCGGCGGCCTTGGGAGCCGCCGATCGAAAGGGGCTTACCCGTGACGATCGCGGTCGTGGTCCGACGGGCGTGCATGGAATAGGTATCCATGATCCACGCCATCGTCTGCTCGTTGGTGTTCATGTCCGGCGCGGGCACGTCGCGATCCGGACCGAGGATGTCCATGATGGCGATGGTGTAGGCGCGGGTAAGACGCTCGAGCTCGCCTTTGCTCATCGTGCGCGGATCGCAGATCACGCCGCCTTTGCCGCCGCCGAACGGCAGGTTGACGACCGAGCACTTCCAGGTCATCCACGCCGCCAAGGCGCGCACCTCATCCAGGTTCACGTCCGGGGCAAAGCGGATGCCGCCCTTACACGGACCGCGTAGGGTGTTGTGCTGGACCCGATAGCCGGTAAAGACTTTGACCCGACCGTCGTCCATCCGCACCGGCAGGGAAACCTTCAATTCCCGATCGGGGGAGCGCAGGACGTCGCGCAAGCCCTCATCGAGTTCCAGGTGGTCCGCGGCCGTATTGAAGCCGCGTGCCATGGACAAAAACGGGTTGCACTCTTCTTGCATCGCCGGATCGTTGGCGAGGGCGTGTCCGCTAGACATGGAAGCGCTGTCGAGGTTGGGTTGCACGCTCCAGGGGAGCCTGCCAAGGGGTTGGGGAGGGATGTTCGGCGAGCATGATAGCCGGATTCAGGGCCCCACAAGGGGTTCCTTCGCTTCTTATTGGTGCCATGTCTCCCTTCGCGCAACACGCCCATCCGCGGATTTGTTCGCTTCGGGACGCAGGCTTCGAAACCGGTCTCGAATCCGCCACAGAAGCGTGGCCGGCGCGTCCGAAAGTCCTACCTGGAACGAACCGTTAGGTGCCGCCCATCCAAGCAACCCCGGGCAGCTGCGCGACGGCTTGGCGTGCGGGGACGGTGGGCTCGCGTCGCTGTCGGGTCCGCGGCCCGTCGAGTAGCATGACCCCGTGCGCAGCCCGCGATCGACCCCCGCCCATCCTTCCCCGCCAAATCCTTCCGGGCCGATTCCCATTGGGCCGAATCCCTCAGGAAACGGTGAGGGGGCTTGGGCGTCCGGAGAGGACAGCGCCGAGGCGAGACGTGCGGCGCAAGGGTGGTTGACCTGTCCGACGGAACACCTGCCCCAGCCCTTGCTGCGCTCGGTTCCAGGTCGGGAGACGTTTGCGGTGGATAGGACGGGCGCCCCGGACGATGGTTGGGGTCGCCCCGTCATCATCAAACGCTTCATCGGACCGCTGACCGGGGAACGCTGGTACCGCCGCTGGTGGCGTCCGGATCGACGCTGTCCTGGACAGCGGGAGTTCGACAGCCTCGTAGAGTTGGCCCGCCGGGGCGTCCTCGTACCGCGGCCCATCGGCTGGTGGCGCTGCGGAGAGCGTTCCTTGGTCGTGATGGAAAGGGTTCCCCACACCTCCACCCTGCGCGCAGCCTTACGAGCGCGCCCGCAAGAGTGGTGCGTGCGGCGAGGCCCTTTGATGGAACTCGTGTTGCGCTTGCACGCCCCCAGAAAGGGGCACCCGGCCGCGCACCGGGACCTGTACTTGCAGCACTTGTTGTTGGCGGGGGAGGCCCGTTCACTCTGCCTGATCGACGTGGGGCGCCTCTTGGTCCGGCCCAAGCTGCGCCGGCGTTGGTTGGAAAAGGACCTTGCGGCTTTGGCTTTGTCCTGCCCGGAAACCGTCGGGCCGGCGGCGCGATTGGCTTGGTTGAGCGCCTACCTGCAGCGCAAGGGCCCCCGCCTATCGCGGTCCCAGCGGCGCCAGCGCTTGTTCGCTTGGGCCCGTCGCATCGAAGCGCGGCGCGCGCGCATGGCCGCCCACCGGCCGCGTTTTGGAGAAGAGGACTCTCCGGCGCCCGAGGGTTTGGCCTAGCGGCAAAGACCGTAGGAGCGGCCGCTTCGTGCCACGCGACCGGAGCAAGCCTTGGTGCCTCCTGGCGAAAAGCGTACCCTGGCCCGCGAGCAACCATGAGTACCGTAGCCAGCCAATTCCCCGCCGACGTCCCCGACCAGCCCGAACTCGTTTCTATGCAGCGAGAGGGTGATCTCGTCACCCTGACGATCGAACGCCCCGAGGTGATGAATTGCCTCTCGTTTCCGACCTTGCGGCGCTTTCGGACCTTGCTGGAGAGCTTGCGGGAAGACCTCTCGGTCCGTTGCATCCTGATCACGGGGGCTGGCGAGCGGGCCTTTTGCGCCGGCGCCGACCTCAAGGAGCGCAAGTCCATGCCCGCCGAACGCGTCCCCGACTTCGTGCGCAACATCCGTGCGCTGATGGACGACGTGGAGGCCATGCCCCAGCCGACCCTCGCCGTGGTGGGGGGCTTCGCTTTTGGGGGCGGCACCGAGCTGATGCTGGCTTGTGATTTGCGCGTCGCTGCGGAGAGCGCCGTCTTTGGACTGACCGAAACGACCCTCGCGATCATCCCCGGGGCGGGTGGCACCCAACGCTTGCCGCGCTTGATCGGTAAGAGTCGCGCCAAGGACTTGATCCTGACCGGCCGCAAGTTGGATGCGGCGGAGGCCGAACGCATCGGCTTGGTCAACCGGGTGGCCCCGGCTGCGCAGCTCGGCGCCATGGCCCGCGAGGTAGCGGAGCAGATCGCGAGCAACGGTCCGGTCGCCGTGCGCGCCGCGAAGCACGCCATCGACGCGGGTTTGGAGTGTCCCCAGTCCGAGGGTTTGGAGATCGAAGCCCGCTGTTACGAACGGGTTTTGCCGACGCAGGACCGTTTGGAAGCGCTGGCCGCCTTTGCTGAAAAGCGCAAACCGCGTTTCACCGGGGCCTAGACCGTTCCTGGCCTGCGTGATCGCGGGTCCTCCACGCGGACGGGAGCCGGGACCTATTCCGGCTCCGCAGCGGGTTCGTGCCCGCCATCGGTGGCGTACCACGTTTCGTTCGCGTCGGCGATGCGTTCGATCTCTTCGCGCGAGTGCAGCGGCCCCTGATTCAGACCCGGGCAGATCGCTTGCACTGGGCCGGTCCAGGCCTCGCGGGTCAGGTTTTCGTGCCAGAAGGGCCACGTACGGCACTGCATGGGGCGCGCTTCGTACACCGAGCACTGGCCCTCCGGGGTTAGGAAAGTGCAGTGGGGGCCCTCCACCCGCAGGATGGTCCAGCCATCGGAAGGGGCGGTGTAGCGGCTGCGGAAGGCGGCTTCGCTCAAGCCCAGCTCCGCCGCCATGGCGTGCACATCGGCAGTGGTCAGGTAGAGGTACTCATACTCGCCATGGTTCTGACAGCAGCGCCCGCACTGCGTGCAGGCGAAGCGCAGGCCATTCCGGTACCAGGGCTGCCCTGCCGGGCCAGCCTGCCCTGATTTCTCTGCCGGGCCAGAGCCCCCAGGAATTCCAGAGCCTTCCGCCATCCCAGAGCCTCCAGCCATCGGGGGCTGTTGATCGGGTTGGGGACCCCTGGGGAGGTCCTTCTCGTTCGAAGACGGGGGCTGCGGATTGCCTGGCTCCATTCGATTGGTGTGTAACTTGGGGGGTAGCGGCCGGTATCGTGGGAGGGGGCAGGCTGCCGTGTTAGGACCGCCTCGTCCGGAACATCCCGCCCTTCTCCCCCTCGCGTGGGCGGACTGCCCCCCGACACGCCCTATGAAATGGACAGTCTATCAGGACCAAGGCGCCTCCTCCTTGGAGTTCTCCGAGACCCCCATCCACATCGGTCGAGCCACCGAATGCGAAATTAGCCTGAAGGTGCCCAAGGTCTCCCGCCATCACGGCCGGGTCGAGCTGCGCGGCCAAGAGGTTTGGTACGTCGACCAAAACAGCGCCAACGGCAGCCGGATCAATGGCCGCCCGACCCGCGAAGCCCGCCTGCGCGTGGGGGACCAGGTCGAGATTGGGGGCGTGCGCCTCGTACTGGAATCTTGGGAGGGCACATCGGGGGAAGCGGCCTCTCTGTCCGGGTTGGACACTTTGTCCGTAGAACCCAAAGGCCCCGAAGAACGCTTGCGAACGTTTTCCAACATCGCGCGCTCGTTGGCCCAAGAAGAGGAGCTGCAGCCGTTGCTGCGTCGCATCGTGGATTCGGCGCTGGCCCTGGTTGGCGGGGAGCGCGGCTTCTTGGTCTTGCTGGAGGATCAACCGGACCAGATCGGTGCAGAGTTGGAAGACATTCAGGTCCGCGTCGCCCGACGATTCGACGGAAGCGACATCGTGGTTCCCCAAGGCCGCATGTCCATGGGGTTGGTCAACAAGGTGTTGTCCGAGGGGCGCGCACTGGTGTCGGTGGATGCCTCCCAGGACGAGCGTTTTGATGCGATGGCCAGCGTTGAGGAGTTACGCTTGCGCTCCGTCATGGGGCTGCCGATCGCGGTGGATGGCCGTATCGAAGGCGTGCTGTTCATCGACAACCGCCTGACCGACGGAGCTTTCGGGGAGATCCAGATCGAAACGGGGGAGCTCTTGGCCTCCCATGCCGCGACCGCCATCCACAACGCGCGCATCCGCGAGGCCCTCAAGGAGAAAGCGCGCTCTTTGGAAGCCGCCCACCAAGAGGTGGAGAAGCTCAACGAGGAACTCGGCCGGCGCGTGCAAGAGCAAGGCAACGCCCTGGACGTCGTGCGCTCGGAGTTGGATCGTGAGCGGGGACGCTACGACTATTCCTCGATCGTCGGGTCGAGCGAAGCGATGGTGACGGTGTTTGCCCAGCTCGATCGCTTTATCGAAAGCGACCTGCCCGTCTTGATCGAGGGGGAGAGCGGGACTGGGAAGGAGCTCTTTGCGCGAGCGGTGCACTTCAACGGCGCTCGCAAGTCCCGGCCCTTCGTGACCGAAAACTGCGCCGCGCTGCCCGACACCCTGCTGGAGTCCGAACTGTTCGGTCACGTGCGCGGGGCCTTCACCGGCGCCTACAAGAACAAGCGCGGGCTGCTCGAGCAAGCGGACGGGGGCACCCTGTTCCTCGACGAGGTGGGGGACATGAGCCCGGAGATGCAAAAGAAGCTTCTGCGGGTGCTCCAAGAGGGCGAGGTGCGCGCCTTGGGCAGCGAGGAGGTGCGCAAGGTCAACGTGCGCTTGGTCGCGGCCTCCAACCGTTCCCTGCAAGAACTCGTCTCGGCCGGCAAGTTCCGGGAAGACCTGTACTACCGCATCGCCGTGCTCTCCTTGAAGCTGCCGCCCCTGCGCGATCGGCGCGGGGACGTGCCCCTCCTAGCGCAGCATATGCTCGCCCGCGCGGCCAAGGAGGCCGAGCGCTCCGTCCCGCACCTGCCCCATGAGGTGCTGGAAGTGCTCGATCGCCACGTTTGGCCGGGCAACATCCGCGAACTGGAGAACGAAATGCGCCGGCTAGTGGTGCTCGCCAGCGATGTGGTTTTGCCCGAGCATCTATCCTTGGCCGTGCGAGAAGGGTCTCGGGGCGACAGCTCCGATACCGCCCAAGCGGCGGCTTTGCTGGCGGCAGAAGGGGGCGACATCCGTGAGCTTGTGGCAGACCTGGAAAAGCGCTCCATCGAAGCTGCGCTCAAAGAATCGGGCGGCAACAAGAGCCGCGCGGCTCGCAGTTTGGGGCTCTCTCGCTTTGCCCTGCAGCGCAAGTTGGAGAAGTACGGCATCGTTCTCGATTCCTAGCCCGATCCCGGGGAAGGGCCTTCCCCGTTGGCTGGCGGTATCGCCACCCGCCTGAACCGAGAACGCCAAAAAAAGCCCCCCGCATCGCTGCGGGGGGCGCTTCTATCCAATCCTTGGCGAAGGGCCGATCTGAGAGCCCGAGGAACTTGGCGAGCCACCGGGTAGGTCGGAAATCTCTCCCGCCAACACCTTCAGCGCAATCCAGGCCCTCTCGCCCCCCAGGATTGTCCAAGAAATTGGACGAGCCCAACGAGACCTGGGGGCTCGAAACCGCGGGCGCGCTCTTGGGAGCCGGTGGAGAAGAGCCGCCCCGCGCACGGTTGTGTGGAGACAAAAAGAAGGCGGACGACGCCCTGCCAAGATACGCCACCCGCCTTTGGAGAACGCAAGTCCTCCAGCACACGTACATGCGCAAAGCGAGGCATCGAGGCCTCAGTTTTCCTTGTTTTTTTTTGAGAGATGCCCGCAACCGCCGGCAGGGGCCCTTCCGGTCCCTGGTCGTTCACTTTCGGGGGCTTCGACCTACCGAGAATGGAGGCGCCCTCGCTCTGACCTCCAGGGAGGGGGAGCGAGGGCGCGCGGCGAGCGGCGCCGCACCTGAAGAACCAGGTTGTTGGCCGCTCGACTAAGAACGAAGCATCACTTGAAGGTCACGGTGACCCCGTTGGTGAAGTTCGAGGTGTTGAAGGGGTTTTGGTCCCGGTGCCAAGCCTGGAAGCTCCAAGATTGACCGGCCATCACCGCCTGGGTCGGGTTGGTCGGCATGCTCGTCAAGTCGATCGTCAGATCGAAGGTCCCGGTCGCGCCGGTGAACTTGATCTGCGGGATCGCGTTGAAGCGCCCGAAGGCTCCGCCCAAGCAGAAGACACCTTGGCTACCCGGAGGGGTGATCGGCGGACCTTGCGCGGTTCCACAGATGAAGTACCCGAAGTTGTTCAACGGCATGCCCTCGGCGTTGAGGGTCAGGTCGTTGGCCGAAGCGATATCGCTACCCGTGATGTACAGGTTCGCGGGGAAGCCCGTCGAGTTCGGGTTGCCGGGGTTGCAGAACGGAGTTCCACAGTCCGCAGTCCGAATGAAAGGTCCGAAGTGGGCCGTGTCTCCCACGTTCCCGGCGTTGTCGACCGCGCGCACGTGGTAGTACCAAGTGCCAGGAACCAAGTTGAGCATCGATTGAGGAACTGCCACGTCGATGGAGGCGTTCGGGATCGTGCCCGGGGAGCTCGTCACTGCAAGCGAGTAGCCTGCCACTCCGGAGTGGATGTCCGTCGGGACCGACCATTGGACCGTGAAGGCATCTTCACAAGTGGACGCGCCTTGGGGAACCGTCGAGTCGACGTAGGCCGGAATGCCCGGGTTGACGGTATCGATGAAGTAGGGTCCATCGACTTCCCAATCGGTATCCCAGTTGTCCGCGTTGTCCACGGACTTGATGGCGAAGTAACGACCCGAGGTCGAGCTCGCATAGGCAGCGCTCGTGTAGGAGGTCACGGTGCCGATATCCAAGAAATTGCCGGGTTCGCCGCCCGTCGTGCTCTCGAAGATGCCGTAACCCTGCAAACCGGAAAGGGCATCGCTCGCCGCCGTCCAGGTCCACTGGATGGTGGGGTCGTTGCTCCACTGGTTGAGGGTGTGGCTCGGAGACGTCAGGTTGCTCACCGCGGTGGGTTGCGTGCTGTCGACCGTCACCTGGATGGAGTCGGTGTCATTGACCATGTTGTCCGAGGTAGCGCTCAGGCTGATGGTCTTCACGCCTTGGGAGTTGTAGTGAATGTCCCAGGAACCCGAGCGGGGCAGGAATTCATACACATCGCCGAGGGTGATCTTGTCGGTGGAGTTGCCACTTTGCGACAGGTCCGACACGATGCCATCGCCGAGGGTGCGCGAACGACCGTCGTACGACATCGAGCCGCCCAGATCGACCAGCACCGCCGAGGCGAGTTGGTCGTTGGGGTCGACCGTGGCGGTCACTTCAAAGACTTCGCCCACTTGCACGTAGCTGTCCGAAGCGGACAAGCTCACGTTCGCGGTCGGGGTGGTGTCGCCGACGTGCCACAGGATGGTGACGCCGACGAGGACCGAGCTGCTGGTGGAGTCCGGGTGGATCTTCCAGCGCCATTCCCCTTCGAGCGGGTTGGTCAGCACGCGAATCTCGGTGTTGTCCACGGAGCTGTGCTGGGCGAACCACTCGCCGGTGTCGTTGCCCGGGTCGATGGGGGGTTGGTCCAGGGTGAAGTCGAAATCGTTGACCAGCGCTTGGCCGGCTCCGGAGGAAGCGGCCGCTTCGGTGTAGTGCATCACCGCCACCAAGCGGGTGGTGTTGGCGGGCAAGGTGAAGTTCGCGCCGGCGAACTGGCCGCTACCTTGCGTGTAGGACCAGCTCAACCAACCCCAGTTGGAGTTCGCGTTGTGGGCCCGGTAGGAGTTGATCCGACCGGCACCTTGCGTGTTGAGGTGACTACCCACAGCGCTGCTCGGCGTGCGGATGGCCGCGTCGTCGCGAGCGGTAGCGGTCGCCATCAGGTGCGCGTTCAAGCGATGGGCCAAGTAGCCGTCGAAGAAGGCGTGGTGGTCCACCAACTGAGCGATGAGTCCCGTCACATGGGGGGAGGCCATCGAGGTACCGTTGTAGGCGGCATAGCCCGTGTTGTTGTTCGCGAGCGCACTGCTCACCCAGCGACCCGGAGCGACCACGTTCGGCTTGAAACGGCCGTCCGCCGTCGGTCCCGCACCGGAACTCGACCAAACATCACCGACCGTGCCGACCGAGGACTCGTCGTAGTCCACGATGCTGCCGACGCCGATGGAGTTCTTGGCGGCGGATTGGATCGAGATGTTGCGGGTCGAGAAGTTGCCCGTCGAGAACACCCAGGCTTGGCCTTCGTTGTAGACCACGTTGTCCACGGTACGCGCATCGGCTTCCGTTCCGCTCGGGAAGGTGCCGTTGGTGAACCAAGAACCCCAGGAGTTGTTGACGGCGTGCGGGATCACCCCAGAGCCCACCGGGGTGGACATGGTGCTGGTGATGCTGCTCAAACCCACCGAACACGGGCTGGGGTACTTGCGGTAGTTGTAGTAGCTGTAGTTCGAGCTAAAGCGAGCCACGCCAGGCGCCATGCCCGTGTGATCCGCTTCTACGGATCCATCGCCGAGGATGGTGCCGGTCACGTGGGTTCCGTGCCCGTTGGTGCCATTCTCGGTGTCGTTCCACGCAGACGTTTCGGTGGTGCAGTTCCAACCCCATCCGAAGATGCCGGAAATGTCCTGGTGGGCATTCTCCACGCCCGAGTCGACGATACCGACCGAAGCGCGCGAGTTGGCTGAGCCGTCCCAGGAGGCACGGGTCACGTCCCCGAAGACCATCGGGATCGACTCATCGTGGATCGGCGTGGCGAACACGCCGTCGGTGGGAACCGGTTCGATGAATTGCACGAAGTCGAGCGGTGTCAAGTCCGCCAATTGCGCCTTCGTGATGGTAGCCCGGAATGTGTGAATGTCCGGGCGATACTCGTGGATGGTCACGCCTCGGGCTTCGAGCGCCTGCTGCATCCAACCGTTGGACTGCACAATTTTCGAGCGGGGATCGTCTTCCCCTTCGTAGGCGATTTCCCCTTCGATGCCCGGGCCGATGTGGGTCACGGAGCCAAAGGGGGTGAAGGTGGAGTCTTCATTCAGATCGGACTCAAAAACTGAGAGGTAAATCTCGATCGCATCGTTGTCCGCCAAATCTTCCAGATCCACGGACAAAGCCGTGTGGATCTTTTGCCATTCGCGCGGTTGCCCCACCCAGCGCACAAAGTCCAGCGTCGACACATCCAGAATGCGGTTTTCGGGGATCGCTACTTTCACCGCGTAGTGGGGGTGGAACTCCAGCACCCGGCAACCCATGCCTTTCAGGGTGTTGAGACGCTCCTCGGTGATGCGCTTTTGGAACATCACCATGCCGTAGGTGTGGTTGGTCGGCCGCAGGTCGGTCCAAGACCGTTGGACCAACATGTTCGGGTCAACCAGTTCCGATTCGGGCGGGCTGTAGGGTCCGGCCACGAAGGAAAGGAAGTAGGGGTTGCCGCTCGCCGGGGTGACGATGCGGTCGCCATCGGGACCGGTTTCGGTGACCGCCACGTTGGGAAGCGGAACGCTGTCCGAGGGCTTGCCGGGGACGATTTCCGCTTCCGCCTCCCCGAAGGGTTGGTCGGGGCGGGTCGGTCGTTCTTGGGCCGGGTCCTGGGTGGAGGTGGTGATGGGGGTGACGCTCTTGATCGGCGTGGGCGGATTCGGCTCCGAGCCTTCTTGCGCCCAGGCCATCGCGGCGAGGGAGAGAACCCCGACGAACGGGGCGGTAGCGAGAGGTTTCATGTCTGGATGGAATGGCAGAGGTAGGGCGGGTCGGAAATCGACCCTCTATCCTGACCGCGGAAAGCGCCCGAAAATCCTCTCAAGAAAAGGCCGAAAATGTTGAGGGGGCCGTGCGAGCCGAGAAATGGGAGTCATTCCAAGGACGCACGGAGGATAGTGGACTGCATGGTCAAGAAAGGGGCTCGACCCGTTCCTCAACGCAGCTCCAAGCGGTTTTTGCATGGTTTGCTTTTCCGGCCATCGACCGTGCCTTACGTTTCCGAGCCCTCGCGTGCGCCCCAGACCAAAACCCGAGCCCCCAGCCCCGATGAACCCCAACCCGCCGCCCCAGGTTGCCATTGTGATGGGTAGCCGGTCGGACTGGCCGACCATGCGCCACGCTGCCGAGCTGCTCGATGACTTCGAGGTCCCTCGGGAGGCGCGGGTCGTCTCGGCCCACCGCACCCCTGAACTCCTGCGGTCCTTCGCACAGGAAGCGCAAGGCCGGGGAATCCAAGCGATCATCGCCGGGGCGGGAGGGGCGGCCCACCTGCCCGGCATGTTGGCGGCATGGACTCCGCTGCCTGTGATTGGGGTCCCTGTGGAAAGCCGCGTTCTGCGAGGCGTCGATTCCTTGCTGTCGATCGTGCAAATGCCGGGGGGCGTGCCGGTGGCCACGATGGCCATCGGGGAGGCAGGTGCCAAGAATGCCGCGCTGTTCGCCGTGCGCCTGCTGGCGACGCGCGATGCGGAATTGCGGACACGCCTCCAAGCGTTCCACGATCAGCAGAGGGACGCCGCACTGAATTCGGAACTGGAATGAGCGCTCCCATACTTCCGGGGGCGACCCTGGGCATGTTCGGAGGGGGGCAACTTGGGCGCATGTTTGCCCTGGCTGCCCTACGCATGGGCTATCGGGTGAGCGTCTTCGCTCCCGAGGAAAGCCACCCTTGCGGAGAGGTCGCTTCGCGCGTGCATCGCGCTGACTACGACGACTTAGATGCCGTACGCGCTTTTGCGCAAACGTGCGATGTCCTGACCATTGAGTTCGAAAACATCCCCTCGGCCACCCTCGAAGCGGCGGCTGAGTGGGCTCCGGTTCGGCCGGCGGGCGCCCTGTTGCATACGACGCAAAACCGCGCCCGAGAGAAGCAAACCCTGCGGTCCTTGGGCATTCCGGTCGCGCCGTTTCATCTCGTGGAGTCCGCTGAGGATCTTGGTGCGATCGCCCAAGAAGCGCGCTTTCCTGGGGTCCTCAAATCGTGCGCTTGGGGGTACGACGGCAAGGGCCAACGTCGCGTCGAGAGCGCTGCGGATCTCGAAGCCGCCTTCTCGGAGTTAGGGCAACGCCCCACCGTCCTCGAGGAATTCATCGACTTCCAATGCGAGATTTCGGTGGTCGGCGCCCGCGGGCTGGACGGGCAGGTCGCCTTGTTCGAGCCCAGCTTGAACCACCACCGCCATCACATCCTCGACGTCTCGCTGTCACCCGCTCCGTTGCCGGAGGCAGTGTTGTCGGACGCCTGCAACATGGCTCGGCAGATCCTCACCCAGTTGGAAGTGGTCGGGGTCCTGTGCATCGAGTTTTTCGTCCAACGAGATGGCAGCCTGCTAGTGAACGAGTTGGCTCCCCGGCCGCACAACTCGGGGCACTTGACCATCGATGCGCACGCGTGCTGTCAGTTCGAACAACAGGTCCGTGCGATCTGCGGTTTGCCGTTGGGCTCGACCGAGCGCAAGGTGCCCGCTGCGGCCATGGCGAACCTCTTAGGCGACCTGTGGCAGGGCGGCGAGCCGAACTGGGCCGCCGCGCTCCAGGATCCGGGGGTGCACCTCCACCTGTATGGTAAGGGGCAGGCGCGCGCGGGACGAAAAATGGGTCACCTGGTGGTGACCGATTCCTCCGTGCAAGGGGCGGAAAGGCGCGTGCTCGCCGCACGCGACTCGTTGGCGGCGGCTAAGGGGGTGCGCTGATGGATTGGGGGGCGGTATCGGAAAACCTGATGACCCCGTCCATCCTCTTCTTCGTGATGGGGATGGTGGCGACGCTGGTGCGCTCGGACTTGGAGTTTCCCCAGGCGATGACGCGCACGCTCTCCTTGTACCTGCTGTTTGCGATCGGCATGCACGGGGGCGTGGAGTTGTCGCAAGCCGGCCTCGATTGGCAGACCTTTCAACCCCTGATCGCTGGGGTCGCATTGAGCGCCCTGGTCCCGATCGCGGTGTTTTTCCTACTGCGCAAGCGGCTTGGGATCTCGGACGCTGCCGCGGTCGGGGCCACCTACGGGTCCATTTCGGCGGTGACCTTCGTCACGGCATGCAGCTTCCTCGACGACCGCGCGATCGCATGGTCCGGGTCCATGGTGGCTGCGATGGCCCTGATGGAGTCCCCGGCGATTTTGGCCGCCGTCGTGTTGGCGCGCCGGGCCGGCCAGTCCTCATCTTCGGGACAGGGCGCGCACGCGCTCGGGCCGCTCCTGCGCGAGTCCTTCCTCAACGGTTCGGTGTTTCTGCTCTTGGGCTCCCTCGTCATCGGCGCCATCGTGGGCAAAGAAGGCTGGGTGAGCATCGCTCCTTTCGCCAAAGAACCCTTCAAGGGTGTCCTGTGTCTTTTCCTGTTGGACATGGGATTGATCGCTGCGAGGCGCCTCAGCGCGTTCCGAGAGTCGGGCCTCCTGTTGGTTTTGTTCGCCTTGATCGCGCCCTTGGTTTTGGCCTCCCTGGCGATCCCCTTGGCGATGGTCATGTCGCTGCAGCCTGGGGACGCCCTGCTTTTCACCGTTTTGTGCGCCTCCGCCAGTTACATCGCGGTGCCCGCTGCCGTGCGTGGCGCTTTGCCGCAGTCCAACCCCAGCATCTTCTTGCCCATGGCGCTGGCGGTGACCTTTCCCTTTAACATCGCGCTGGGGATTCCCCTGTACATGAGCGTGATCGAAAGCCTTTGGAGGGTTTCATGATTCCGGTCAAACGCCTCGAGATTGTGATCGAAGCTCCTAGGAGCGAAGTGGTCACCGACCTGCTCGCCCAGCATGGGCTGCAGGGCTGGACGCGCATTCGCGGGGCTTCCGGCTCTGGGGATCGTGGCTTGCGTCGCGACGACGAGTTGACCGGCGTAGCCTCCAACGTCGTGTTCATCACCACGTGTGAACCCAACGCGTTGGACGCTCTCGTCGCGGACTTGCGTCCGGTGTTGGCGCGCCATGGGGGCATGTGCCTGATCAGCGATGCCCATTGGCTCAAGCATTGAGCGTGTTCCCAACGAGCACCCCTAGCGGACAAGGCTCTCAATAAGAGGAGGCCCCCGCACCGCCACCCCGGATGGCGCGACGCTGCGGGGGCCTTCGAAAGGTCCGCCCAGCGGAGCTAGGCTAAGGAATCTTGTCCGAAGCTTGGCTCGCGCATCATGGACCGTTCCCTATCCATCACTTGAAAGTCACGGTGACCCCGTTGGTGAAGTTCGAGGTGTTGAACGGGTTCTGATCCCGGTGCCAGGCCTGGAAGCTCCAGGATTGGCCCACCATGACGGCTTGGTTGGGGTTCGTGGGCATCGAGGTCAAGTCGATGTCCAGGTCGAAGGCCCCGGTCGCGCCGGTAAACTTGATCTCGGAGATCGCGTTGTAGCGGCCGAAGGCTCCACCCAAACAGAAGGTGCCCTGGCTGCCCGGAGGTACGATGGGCGGACCCTCTGCGGTCCCGCAGATGAAGTACCCGAAGTTGTTGAGCGGCATGCTCTCCGCGTTCAGGGTCAAGTCGTTGTCGGAGACCCGATCGCTACCCGTGATGTACAGGGTGGCCGGGAAACCGGTCGAGTTGAGGTTGCCAGCGCAGTAGGCCACGCCACATACCGCCGTGCGCGTGAAGGGACCCAAGTGCAGCGTGGCTCCCGCGTTTCCAGCGTTGTCGATCGCCCGCACGTGCAGGTAGTAATTGCCACCCACCGGGAGATTGATGTTCGCTGAAGTCAAAGTGGTGGTCACAGCAGCCGGAGCCGCAGCGGTCGGATTCGTGTTCAGACTCGCCCCGTACCCAGCAATGCCCGAATGGGCGTCCGAGCCCGTAGACCAGGTCACGGTCACACCGACCCCACATTGCGAATCGCCAGGAGTCAGGGTCGAGGAGACCAAGGTCAGGTTGCTCGGGTCGATCGTATCGATCAGGTACGGACCGGCCGCCACGAAGTCGGCATCCCAGTTGTCACTGTTGTCCACGGTGCGGATCTTGTAGTAGTGACCCCCGGAAGTCGTCGCGAGGGCCGGGGTCGTGTCGCTGGTCACCGCCCCAATGTCCAACACCGCGCCCGGGGAACCGGTTGCTGTGCCGCTAATGAAGGTGCCGTAGCCTTGCACGCCCGAGCGGTCATCGCTGGCTGCCGTCCAGGTCATGTCCACCGTGGGATCGTTACTCCACACGCTGGGGGTATGGCTGGTCGAGGTCAGGTTCGACACCGCACCGGGTTCGGTTCCGTCGACGACGATTGCCACGGACGGGTTGACCTCCGCCGCGTTCTCCGAACGGGTTTGGATGGTCTGCGTCTTGTTGCCTTCCGTCGGGAACGAGATGGTGTAGGTCGCGTTGCGGCTTTGTCCGACGCGCACGTCACCCAAGGTGATGTAGTCGTCGGGGTTGGCCGATGCGGACAGGTCCGAAGCGGTGCCGTCGGCCATGGTGGTGGCCTTGGAGTGCACCGTGCGGCCGTTGCCGTCGATGTCGAGGAAGGTCGCGGCCGAGAAGTAGTCGCCGGCGGCCACGTTCACGTCCACGTCGAGCTGCTCGCCCGGCTGCACGTACATGTCCGACGCGGTCACGGTCACCGTGTTGGTGGGAGTGACGTCGTCGGTCACCATCAGGACGGTCACGCCCAGATGCATGCTGCTGGTGGTGCTTTGGGGGTGGGCCTTCCAGCGCCAGGGACCCGCTGCGGGGTTGGTGATGATGCGCATTTCGGTGTTGTCCACCGAACTTTGCTGCACGAAGTATTCGCCGGTGTTCGACGCGGGGTCGATGGGATCACGGTCGATCCACAAATCCCAGTCGTTGACGAGGGCCGAGCCCGCGCCCGCCGAAGCGGCGACTTCGTTGTAGTGCATCACGATCACCAGGCGACTCGTGTTGGCGGGGACGGTGAAGTCACCGAACGTCGAGTTGCCCGAGCTCACGACGGGGCTCCAGTTGAGGGAGTCCCAACCGCTCGAGTCCCAGTGGGCCCGGTAGGCGTTGATACGACCGGCTCCGAAGTTATCCAAGTGCGCATCGCTGGCGACCGAAATGGCGACGTTGTCGTTCGTCTGGGCCGTCGCCATCAAGCGCGCGGCGATTTCGGCCGGCTCGCGGTCCTGCAAGAACGCGTAGTGATCGACCAGCTGGGCAATCAACCCCGTAACGTGGGGTGCGGACATCGAGGTGCCGCTGTAACCCAAGTAGCCGGAGTTGTTGTTGGCCGCGCAGCTGCTGACGATACGCCCGGGAGCGTTGAGGTTCGGCTTCCAGCGGTTGTCCGAGGTCGGGCCGCGACCCGAGGTCGTCCACATGTCGCCGGGTTCCGGCTCGCCCAGGGTGCCCTCGAAGTAATCGAGCGCGTTCCCGACGGTCAACGCGTTCTTCGCCGCGGACTGGATGCCGAGGGTGGTGGGGGTGTTGCCCGCCGACCAAACCTGCACTTGACCCGTGTTGAAGACGTGGTTGTCAACCGTGCGAGCGTCCGCTTCGGTTCCCGTGGGGACCGCGCCGCCGGACAGGGTCGAACCCCAAGAGTGGTTGACCACGTGCGGCACCGTGCCGGCTCCCACGACCGTGTCCATCTGATTGAGGATGGTGCTCAGCGAAACGCTGCACGGGTTCGGGAAGCGCCGGTAGTTGTAGTATGCCTGATCTAGGCTCCAGGTGGCGAGACCCGGGGCCATGCCAGCATGGTCGGCTTCTACCGTTCCGTTGCCCAGGATGGTACCGGTCACGTGCGTACCGTGTCCGCCTCCGCCGTTGGCGTTGTCATCCCAGGGGGAGGATTCCGTGGTGCAGTTCCAACCACGTCCAAAGACGTTGATGTCGGTGTGGGCGGTTTCAACGCCGGAATCGACGATGCCCACATGAGCCACCGAGTTGGTGGAGCCGTCGTAGTTGATGCGGGTTTGGTCCCCGGCGACCATCGGGATGGACTCATCGTGGACCGGCGCGGCGTGCATTTCGTCGTGGGGGACTTCCTCCACGAACTGTACGTAGTCCTGGGCCACGATGGCTTCGATGGAGGCCACCGGAGCAGAAACCACGAACACGTCGATGTCCGGTCGATACTCGCGGATGATCAACCCCAGGGACTCCAAGTGTTGGTGCATCCAACCATTGGATTGGAAGCGCTTGGAACGCAAATCCCCTTCGCTCTCGTCCACGAATCCCTCGGGGTGGTCCGGCGTGATCGATTGGTAGGTCCCAAAGCGCTCGACCGTCGAGTTCTCATTCATGTCCGACTCGTACACCGAAATGTACATGTCCTGGAGCTCGTTCGAGGCTTTGCCGGCGGTTGCGCTGCGCAAGGAGGGGTGCACTTTTTGCCAGTCGCGCGGGGTGCCAACCCAGCGGACGAAGTCGAGGGTCGACACGTCCAGAATGCGGTCCATGGGGATCGCGACCTTGAGGGTGTAGTGGGGGTGGAAACCCAAAATGCGGCAGTCCATCTGCTTGAGCTGCGCGATGCGCTCCTCGGTGATGCGCTTTTGGAACATCACCATGCCGTAAGTCTCGTTGCCCGGGCGCGCATCGGTGATGCGATCCTGCACGGTCAGCATCGACGGGTCGGCCAACTCATTCGCCGGAGGTGTGTAGGGACCGGCGATGAAGGACAGGAAAAAGGGATCGCCTTTGGCCGGAGATACGATGCGGTCTCCGTCCACGCCCTCTTCGACGACGGCGCGAATCGGCAGCGGGACGCTGTCATCGAGTTGGACAGGGGCCACTTTGGCTTCCAACTCTTCGGTGTCAAAGCGGTCCAAAGCGGTCGCTTGCGCATCGTCGAGCGATGCGCCGGCAGTTACCGTAACAGGCGTCAGAGTGCGGTTGGCGGTCGAGGGGATGGCCTCGTCCGCCGAATTCGCTTCCTGCGCCCATGCGGCCGCGGCCAGGGACAGGATCCCCACCAGGGGGTAGGCATATTTGGATTTCATAGCTCGCATGGAGAAGTGAGGTTCGTGGGAATGGCCGGCACGATCCACTTGGATCGACTCCCGGTCCGTCCCTCACAGCACAGGGCGCATTTCCCGCAATCCTTCCTTCAAAATTTGGCAATCCTTTGCACGCGAGCGTCTAAGGATGAGCGAGGAAGTCGTGCTCGCGGTCTCATCCCTGTGCCCGTTCGGAGTCGATCTCGGGAACCGTTTGTGTCCGCTCGTGCGACAACCTCTCGGTGGGGTACTCTGTAGCTACGCTTTCCCCACGTTTTTCAGAGATTCGTGAGGGGCGCCTGCCCCCGGATTCGCTCCTATGCCGAAGGACACTCGTCGCAAGCCCGATGCACCCATCGACCTGCCGCACATCGGCGGGTATCGCATCGCGGGCATGTTGGGTCGCGGCGCGAGCGGAGTGGTTTACTCCGGCGTCCAGGAGGTGATCGATCGCGCCGTGGCGATCAAGGTCTTGCGTGCCGACCTGGCGCAGAGCACCCGAGCGGTGGAGCGCTTTCGGCGCGAGGCGCGCACGGCGGCTCGCTTGGCCCACCCGGCCATCATCGCGCCGATCGACATGGGCCAACTGCCGGATGGGCGCTGGTGGTATGCCATGGAACTCGTCGAGGGCATTTCTCTCGCCGAGCGCATTGAGGAGCGTGGCCCTTTGAACGAGCGCGATGCTTTGCGCATGTTCATTCCCCTGGCCGACGCGCTGCAGCACCTGCACGAGGTGGGCGTCGTGCACCGCGACGTCAAGCCCGCGAACATCCTGATCGATCCGCGCGAACGGGCCCTGCTCGCCGACTTGGGTTTGGCCTTCGCGCGCGATGAACCGTCTTTGACCGGTTCGGGGGGGGTGCTGGGGACGCCGCACTACGTGAGTCCCGAACAGGCGCGCGACTCCTCCAAAGTGGACGTGCGCTCCGACATCTGGTCCTTGGGCGCGACCCTTTACCACGCCGTGACCGGCCGTCCGCCGTTCTCCGGGTCCAGCGTGGCCGAAGTCTTTTCCGCGGTCCTGCAAGACCCGCTCGAAGATCCCCGCCAACACGTCCCTGGCCTGAGCGCTTCTTTCGTGCTCGTCTTGCGCGCTTGTTTGACCCGCGATCTCGAGCGCCGCTACCAGGAACCCAAGGAGCTGAAGGCCGACCTGCAACGCTTGTTGGAGCGCCGTCCACCCAAGGTCACCAGAGAGGGCCTGGAGCCGCTCGCCCATCCCCACAAGCAGCGGCGCCGGTGGTTGCTGGCCTCTTTGGCCGCCTTGCTGCTCGCAGGAGGCGGTTCGTGGGCCCTTTGGGGTGGAGGAGGAGAGACACGCGCGGGAACTCCCGATGATGCCAACGCAGGACGCTTCCCCCTGGAGGCTTTGTCCGAAACCTATCGCGAAGGCCGGCACAAGCCGCTGGCGGTCCTTTCGCGCTTGGAAACGTGGCCGCTACCCAAGGATCCGAACGCCCGCGCGCAAACCGAACGGCGCATCCAAACCCTACGCATTCAGGTCTTGGGGGACTTGAGCGCCGCGTTGCAGGACCTGATGGATGAGCTGGATCCGCGCTGGCAGAGGGCCCTGCGCGAAGGTTCCTGGGTGGAGGCCAACCGCATCCTGGAGGAGGAGGTTCCCGGCCGCCTGCTGCAGTTTGTCGGCCTGCCCAATCCCAACGAGTTGCCGGACCTGCAAGAGGTGCGCGGATTCCAACGCTGGTACGCCCACCGGGCCGCCCTCGTCGAGCAAGACCTAGCGCGGCGTCTGCAGGTGCTCGAACAAGGCACCCTGACATGGTTGACCGAAACCCTCGAGCCGGCGGTGCGCCTCGCCGTGGAACAGCGTCGCTTCCGCGATGCGATGGAGTTGGCGGCGCCGCAGATCGATGGTGCCCTCAGCGCCATGGCCGAGACCGCCCGCGGACTGCCACCGGAAACGGTGCAAGCGCGCTTGCGCGAGTGGGTCCTGCCACGCCTCGCCGGGCAACGGGACTTGGTGCAGGCCCGTTGGCAAGGCTTGGAAACGCGTTTGATCACCATTTTGGAAGAGCGCGAACCGGCGCTGTTGCAGCGCATCGAGAGCGAGCACGTCGAGGGCATGGACGTAGCTCTGCAGGCCGACATCGACTTGGCGTCCGAGCGTATGGATCTGCGCTGGGAGCAGGTGCCCGATTCTTGGACCCGCGATTGGCAGCGTCGGCTGGCGGACGCCAAAGCACGTTTGCAGCAAGAAGGGCAGCATCAGCGCACCGCCGTCGCGCGCAACAAATACGAACAAGACGCGGAACGCGCCGCGCAGTTGCTGGGGGACCGCCAGTACGCCCAAGCCGAGCAGCTCTGGAGCGACCGATTGGACTCCCCTTGGCGGGTATCCGTATTCGGCGAGATGCAGCGCGATCTACGCGAAGCCCAGATCCTGCGTCAATACGCCGGCTTGGTGCGCCGGGCCATCGATTCGAACAGCGGTCGGGAGCAAGAGTTCTTGCTGCAGGGTTTCCGCCGGCGCGGAGTGCTCGTACAGACCGGGGAGGTGTTCGATTCGGGCTTCGCGTTCCTTCATGGGGCCGGCGGAGAGCGCACCCAAATCTGGCTGCTGCCGAGCCAAGCCCGCGAGCGGGGCGGCGCGCTGCTGGCGACCGAAGACTGGGTGCGGTTGGCCGATGGGATGCCTTCGAGCGGCACGGCAGAGCAGAGCGAGGTCCTCGCGGGCGAAGCCGCTTTGGCTAAGTCGCTCTTCCTGTATCACGAGGGGGAGTGGAAATGGGCGCAGGAGTCGCTGCCGAGGGGGGAGGCGAGCGTGGACCCGCTCGTCGCTCATCTGCGCGAACGGATTCTGCGCGACCTCACCCAGGGCACCGGCCGGAGCCCTGAGGCCTTGGCGATCGAAATCGCTGCGCTGACCCGCGACGTGGAGGGTGGTGGAGGCGCTCGGGAGCGCTGGAAAGGCGAGATCCGAACCCTGTTGCGCGAACCCAGCTTGACCGCGGCCCAGCGCGGCCACTTGCAGGGCCTGTGGGAGCAAATCCACGCCAGTCCGCGCATTCGCACCCTGGCGGACCTGTACCCCGAAGCCGAGGTGCTGCATCGCGGGCCGGAGCTAGCTGCAAGGCGCGACGTGCGCCTGCGCTGGCGCTTCGACGCCCACCCGCAATCTTGGCACCTGGGTGCCTTCCAGGCCGAGCCAGGGCGTCTACGCCACCGCCTGCCGCCCGAGGGCGAAGCTCCTGCCGATTGGTGGAATCACGGCATGGTGTTGCCCTTGGGGCGCCCGCTCGAATTGGAGCGGCCCACGCGCTTTGCGTTCACGTTCCGCATCCCTGACGGTGCCACCGCGGAGCCCGTGCTGGTCCATGTGGGCGGATTTCAGCTGGTCTTCCTCTCCGATGGGAAGGCCTCCCGCATGACCGGGGGCTTCGAAAACCCCCAAGACCTAATCGATCGCCTCGCACAGGGGCCGGATTCGGCCTATGGCGACTTCCGTGGTTTCGAGCCCGGACGCTACCACCGCCTGGAGGTCGAGGTCTCAACCTTGGCCTCGACTCGACGGGGTCGGCTCAAGGCCATTCGGCTGGATGGGATCGAGTTGAAGGGCCCGGCCTTTGTGCCTCGTCCTGCGACAACCCCTACCCTGAGTTTCGCCTGCCGGGGCCCTTTGGATCTGTACTCTGTCGAGCTAGCGGCGAGCGAGTCCTTGGAGCGTTAGAGCGCTCCGCAACGTGCTTGGAAAGCGAGCCTTAACGGCTTGCAAAGGGCGTTAACGTGCCCCTTCCGTAGAATCCGGGACCTTTTCTCGGTGCGCACCACAGAAGGGGCTCCCTTCGAGCCCGAAGGGGGGTACGATTGACCGCAGGATGTTCGGGGGCCAGGGCCCCCGGCATGTCCAACGCACAACGCGGCACGCACGCCGCGGTTCTCTACTCCCTGCCTCAGCCCAGGGTTCTACCGGAGCGAAATTGAAGGTCCTACACATCACATTCACGCTGCCCCAGGAGATGCTGGGGCCCATGTACTTGAGCCGAGCCGTCAAAGATGCGGGGCACGACATGAAGTGCCTCACGCTTCCGGACGCGGCCTGGTTGACGAAGGTCAAGGAGTACGCTCCTGACGTGATCACCTGGTCCACGATGACCGGGACCCACCGTCAGATCTTCGACGTAAACCGCGTGTTGAAGGGCAAGTTTGACTTCTTCTCGCTCATCGGTGGTCCCCACGTGACCTTCCTGCCGGACGCAGTCAAGGACCCCGCCATCGACGCGGTCTGCTTGGGCGAGGGAGAGGGGGCGATCGTGGATCTGCTCAACGCTCTAGAAAAGGGCGAAGACTGGCGCGAGATCCAAAACCTCGTCTACTGCGATGATGGCGAGACCATCGTCAAGAATCCGCTGCGCCCACTGGTGCGCGACCTGGATGCCTTGGGCTTCCCCGATCGCTCGGTCATCTACGATGCCAACAGCATCTACCGCGACAGCCCCCGCAAGGTCATGGTCAGCCAGCGGGGCTGCCCCATGATGTGCACCTTCTGCTTCCACCACGCCTGGAAGGAAAAGGTCTACAACGCGAAGAACTCCGAATACGTGCGCAAGCGCAGCGTCGACCACGTCATCGCCGAAGCCTTGGACATCAAGTCCAAGTACCCGCTCGACTTCGTGCACTTCGTCGACGACATCTTCAACATCTCCGGCAAGTGGCTCACCGAATTCTGCGAGCGCTGGCCCAAAGAGGTCGGCTTGCCCTTCGATGTGATCTTGATGGCCAACATGACCAACGAGAACCACATCAAGCAGCTCAAGGCGGCTGGTTGCATCTACGCGCGCATCGCGTTTGAAGCGGCCAACGACCACATGCGCAACACGATCTACCGCAAGAACACGCAGCGCGAGCAACTCGTCAACGTGTCCGGTTGGATCAAGAAACATGGCATTCGCCTCGGCTCCCTCAACATGCTGGGCGGACCGGGCGGCACCCTCGAGGACGATCTGGACACCGTGCGCCTCAACATCGAGTGCAAGGTGGATCACCCGTTGTGCTCGATCGTGCAGCCCTATCCGGAATTCGAGATCAACAAGATCACGAAGGACATGGGCATCGCCGTCGCCGAGTACGACAACTTCCCGACCCACTTCAACCGGGAAGGCACCATCGAAATCAAGGACAAGCACGCCATCGAGAACCTGCACAAGTGGTTCCCGATCCTCGTGCGCTTCCCCTGGATGATGGGCTTCGCCAAGTGGACTCTGAAGAAGCGCTGGTTGCGCTACCCGCTGCTCTGGATGTACATGCTGTACTCCGAGTGGCTCGTGACCGAGCAGAACATCCTCTACAACAAAGCCCAAGGCAACCGCGGGATCTTGACCTGGGCGCCGATCGACTTCACGTTGCGCGTGGTGCGCAAAGGGACGATTCGGGTGCTCGGAATGGTGGGTGCGAAAGTCGTCTCCAAGATGTCGCTGCGGCTGCAGATGGGGGACGAGAGAGTAGTCGCCCACATGGACTGAGCGCTTCCGCCGTGGCACGTCCAGGAGCGCGCCCAGCGCACGAAGCGATCTCGCCCGGGTCCTCGACGTGGCTCGCGCCACGCCTGCGGGCGGGCTTCGAACGCTTCGTGCACTGGACGCACTCCTGAACGCACCACGACGAAAGCGCCGGCGCGGCCGG
>JAUHXY010000008.1 GCA_030426785.1 bacterium | reverse complement strand
CCACGCGCATCGGGACCTCCTCCTTCGAGCAGATCTACCGGGTCGTGGGACCGGACGGAACCATCTGGTGCGAGGGCGGAGCGCTCTTGGTGTGTTACGACCCGCACGGGGGCGGCAGCCGGCCCATGGACCCAGGGTTTCGAGCGCGCCTGGAGCAAGAGGGGTTCCTGCCCTGGCCGCCCGCGTCCGGGCGTTGAGTCGCCCTTAACGCAACACGCCCGCAGCCGAAGCCGCGGGCGTGGAAAGCGAGGAGCTCTGAGAACGATCAGTGGGTGATGATCGGATCCATGGTCTTGGCTTCTTGGATCCAACCTTCCACTTGGTCTTGCTTGGGGGTCGAACGAGCCAATTTCTTGGCGGCGTTGATCTCTTCCATCTTGGCGGTCAAGTTGTCGGCGCGGCGGGTGCCGAGCTCCTTGACCGTGTCCACGCCGGCGTTCTCCAGCAATTCACTGAATTGCTTGCCGACGCCGTTGATGCGCATCAAGTCGGCGCGGTTGGCCCACTTGAGCAGGTTGTCGTAGCTGATGCCGGTGGAGGCGGCCAAGCCGTCGCGGCCTTTTTTGTCGCAGCAGGTCTTGAGCAAGTCGCCCGTGTTGTTCACACCGGCGGCCTTGAGCTTCTCACCAAAGGTGGGGCCGATGCCTTCGATTTCGTCGATGGGGTAGTTCATATTCGATGGGGGATGAAGCGGTCCGGGGCCCTATGCCCCGCCCCCATACCCTAGCGGCTTCTGGGCGAGGTTCCACCGGCTGCGCCTCCCAAATGGTCGTTCTAGGGCGGGAGGGGTGGCCGCAGCCGGACTCTCACCGCATTGTCATCGGGGTGGCACGCTCCTTCGGATGCTGGGCGGGATTGGGTCTCACTTGCTGGGCGTGCTGCGGGCGTGGGGCTAGCCTTCGTGGCTGCCTTCCGGGTCCCGGCCTCGCTAGGATACGCGCCCGCGTTCCCGCCACCGGCTGCGCAGATTCCGACCATGTCCCGCTGCAAACACTGCGGTGCCCGCGCACTGCCCCTGCAAACCGTCTGCGACTATTGCGGCACGCCCTACCGCACGAGTCAAGATGGTTCCTGGCGGGCTGACACGCCCGGGGCGCATCCGAGCCTGGGACAGGGCCCAGCGCGGGCGCAATCCGCCTCCACGGGCGACCCCGTTTGGGACCGGCTGTACGCGCACCCGGATTTGGAGCGCTTTTTGGACGAAGGCCCAGAGCAACCCATTCCGCAGGAGCGCCGCGAAGGCACGCCCTTGCAAGGATTGATCCTTTTGATCTTCGCCGGCATCGCCATGGGGGCCATCGCGAGCCGCGGGGTGGGCGGGCCGCAGAGCGGCATGATGTTGTTCTTCGTGGTGCCCGCGCTGCTTTCGCTGGGCCGCCGGCGGCGCCGGGACCGCGCGTTCCCCGGGGCTCCTTTGGAGGCGACCCCCGCGCGCCTGCTCGAAGTTACCGAACCTTGGGGACGCGCCCAAGATCCTCGTCCCCGAGCCCTGATCGAAACCGAACCCGGGCGTCGTCGGCACCTGCGCCTACGACGAGATCTGATCGGCGCCCTGCGAGGCGGAGACTGCGGGGTCGCGTTCGTGAAGGCGGACGTGTTGGTGGACTTCCGCCGGATCGAACTTTGAGCGCGGATCCTAGCGCCGGGTTCGTTGGAACGTCGGCCACGGTCCGCTCGGCAAGTAGGCGTGCAGCCCTTCGTCGCTCAGGGGCGCGATCCAGCGGCGCGCTGGGCGTGTATTCCACTCCCGTCGCCAAGCTTCGTGCACGGGACCGGAAGGGAAGGCCTGATCCTCTCCGTAGGGATAGGAACGCATTCCGTGGAAGGGCAAGGGTTCCACGTGCAAAGCTTCCACCGTATTGGGATCGCGATCCTTGGCCCATCCGTCGAGGAACACCAAGAAGCTGCGCTCGAAGCCTTCTGCCAGTTCGGGGACGGAAGTCGCATCAAAGCGCAACGTCAGCGCGTCTCCGCTGCCCATGATGATGAAACGATCGTCGATCGCGGTCAACAAGGGTTGGCACTCTCCGAAACGCGTGTAGTCCCCTGGGTGTTGGTTCCAACGGGCTAAGCGCGCCATGACTTCCCAATCGAAGCGCTCAGGCTGGGTCTCATCGTCGGTCACGATGGGGGCCGAGAAGCCGCGCTCCCACAGTTGGGCGGAGACGGGCTCCAAGCGGGTGAGGCGTTGTTCGCCCCAGCGATCCCCGACGGCGAGGCGCAGCGCATCCCAATAGAGCGTCAAACTGGTGTGGATGCGGAAGCGCGGGTCCGCCCGATCGATCTGACCGGTCAAGTCGATCACCATGGTTTTGGTTTTGCCGGCAGGGAAACCCACGGGCGGGCCGATGGGCACCCAGGTTTCTTCTCCGCCTTCCGGCGAGGTTTGCGGCACCAGGATGAGGGGCGGCGTGAATTCCAGATCCGGCGTGCGGGCCGTGGCCATGTTGACCGACGCATCGGTCCAGTAGAACCAACCCGTCGCGACGAGCCGCAGCTTGTCGGCGTCTTGGGTTTTGGCCGGATCGAAGGACAGCTCGATCCAGTGGGGTTCGGAGAGACCCAGGAATTGGCCCTTGAGGGCCTTGGCCGGCGCCGCGTAGCGCCCATCCACGGTGCTCAGCTCCTGCGTCCACTCGCGCCCATCGCTGCCCATAGCCCGCAACGGTTGCAAGGGCTCGTCGAACAGGTGCGGCGTGGCGCTCGGGAACGGCGGGAAGGTGAACCGCTCGTTGGGTTGCAATTCGGTGCCCGCGGGGTGGTCGTACACCAAAAGTTCGGCACGGTCCAGGTAGGTCACCTCGCGCAGTTCTTCGGTGAACTGCATCTCGTACACGCCGTCCTTCGGCTGCAATTGCGAGCCGCGCACGAGCACGTACTCGTCGTGGTCCGGTGGCACCAGCATGCCCGGCGCCATCGGCAGCCCCAAGGGCGTGATGCCGAGCACGTCGGAGATGAATTCGTAGGTTTCCCCGTTCCAGGTGTACAGGAACGGGCAGGAGCCGATCAGGCCTTCGGTCTGCACGCCCAGGCCTTCATCGAGCGCGAACGGGTCGCCCTTCTCGATATCCAGCTCGCTGCGCGTGACCCCGTTGGGCCAGGTGACGCGCACCACGTCGGCGTAGTCTTCGGGCCCGAGGCCCACCAAAACCTGTTGACCCCGGTAGAACACGCGGCGGTAGAGGCCGCCGGAGCGCACTTCCACGATGGCGCCGATGCCGTCCGGGTTGTCCTTCTTGCCCGTGTAGCGCAAGCGCATGCCTTGTCCGGACACCTCTTGGGTGTCCCAGATCTCCACGCTGCTCTCGGTCAAACGCACGAACTCCCAAGAGATCGGGACGTTTTGCGCGCGATCCATCTCGGCCAGCGTGAAAGCCACGGTAGGCGCCTGGTTTTCGGGCAGGCGCAGCGCTTTCCGGGTTCCGTGCCCCGCCGCGAGGAAGCCGGCCGCCATGGCGGGCTGTGCAGACCACAGAAGGTCGGCTTGGCCATCTAGGTCCAAGTCGGCGATGTGGGGTGCTCCGAGGGGCTGGTCCAGCAGATCTTGCGTACGCGCCGTCCCGCCTTGGAAGACGATGCGGTAGCCCTCGGTGGAAGCGTAGACGAAATCGACGGTGCGATTGCCGTCGAGGTCGGCGACCGCCGTGCGAGCCTCGTGGGGGAGGTTTTCGCCGAGCACCGCCTGAGTGCGATCTTCAAACAACCCCCCGCGCAGACTGCTCGCCAGCAGCGTGCGACCGGGGCCGCCGACGAGGAAGTCCACGTCTTGGTCGTTGTCGAAGTCTTCGATGGTGCACCAGGTGAGCGGTCCTCCGGCCGCCACGCCCAACGTTTCGGTGACGTTGGTCCAGGTGCCGCGGGCTTGATCGGCATCCCGTTCGGGAATGCGGCCAACACCATCGTTGCGCAAGAGGTGCAAACCGAACGGCCCGACACACAGCAAGTCCAAATCGCCGTCGTGGTCGTAATCGATCCAGCACAGGTCCGCCGGCGTAGCGGGTAGCGTCGCTTCGATGCCGCTGGGGGTGACCACTAGGTCGGCCGAGCCCTCGGCAGGCGCGGTCACGTCGTACAGCTCCAAACGCGAGCCGCGCACCACCAGCACATCGCGATGCTCGTCGCGCGAGAGGTCCGCTAGTCGGTAGTGATCCAGTTCGCCGGCGATCAGCCGTTGTTGTCGGAAACCGCCCGCATCGGTTTGTTGGGCGCACAGAAGTCCCTCCGCATCCGCCCACAGCAAATCGGTCAAGCGGTCCCCGTTGACGTCGAGGGCCCGGAGCTGGCGCGCTCCCGCGACGCTCGTTTCGAGGCGTTCGCGCAAGGCAAAACCCAGCGCGCCGACGACCGGACGACCTGCTTGCCCCAGCACCGGAGGCGGTCCGATCGCCGCGAGTTGTCCTTCGTTCAAACCGCTGACCGTGACCGCTTTGGCGCCGATGGATTCCATGTCCCTCCACGCGGATTCGTAGCGCTCGCGCACTTCGGCCTCTTCGCTGTCCAAGGACAATACGTACATGCGGTAGAGCGCGGATACGTACCACGCGCCCCCATGAGCGATCCCACGATCCACGATCGAGGTGTACAGCTCCTGCGCTCGCGCTTGGTAGGCCTCCCACGTCTCATCGTCCGGCGGATCCAAGTCCTCGTAGATGCGGCCGAGGGCGTAGCGCGTGGCCAAGTCTTCGGGAGCGTCCACCACCAGTTCTTCCAGGATGTCGCGCGCTTGGCCGAAGGTCTCGTAGTCGGAGCTGAGCAGCCGAGCGCGCACGTAACGGGCGGCCAAGGTCTCTTGCCCGTCGACGCGCGCCTTGTCGAGATATTCGCTGGCCGCGCCCGGCATGCCCGCCTGCAACTCGATGGTGGCGGCGCGCACCCAGTCGTCGGGCAAGGCACGCGGGTCGGCTAACACCGGGGCCAGCGCCTCGCGGGCGGCCGGCCACTCGTCCAACCCGGCGTAGTAGGACGAGCGCTCCCAGGCCAAGGTGCGCAATTCGCGCCAAGCCGCATCGTCCGCGCCCCCTTGGGTAGAGCTCGAAGAGGCTTCGGAGCCCGACCCGTCCTGCGGGGGCTCGGGGTCCGACTTCCCGCAGGCTTGCAGGAGCCCGAGGGAGACCAAGCTGGAAACCAACAAGGTGCGGAAGGAGACGGTTTGCGTGCGGATGGTCTTCATGGTGGAATCCAACGCAGTGTAAGGATCGCTTTCGAGGGCCACCAGGGGCCGCGTGACTTCGGGACTTGCCGCGTGCGCGCAACCTAGCCGGCGTTCCCAAGCTTGCCCAAGCGACTCAGGGCGTTCCGACCAACTTCCTAGGCCCACACGGCCCTTCCCCCTTCCATGACGCCCACCGACTCCTTCCGTCCCCGCCCTGCGCGCGCGGGCCGGGTGCTTTGGGGGGGCGTGTTGTATGGGATGGTCGCGGTTGCCTTGCTGGCGTGGTATGGCATGGGCCAACATCTGCCCGCCGTGCTGCCCAGCAGCGCTTCACCCGAAGCGTTTTCTGCCGAACGTGCGGAAAGCCTGGTGCGGGCTTGGGCGCCCCGACCGGAAGCCCACCCGATCGGCAGTCCGCAGGCCGACCATCTACGCGAAGGTTTGGTGCGTTCGCTCCGGGAACTGGGCGGCATCGTCGAGGTGCAGGAGGCTTGGGCCCCTGGCCCGCAGGGCGCGAGTCGCTTGGCGCGCGTGCGCAACGTGATCGCGCACTTTCCCGCGCGCCAACGACCCAGCCACGAAGCGCCGGCGACCCGTGAGTTGCTGCTGGCAGCCCACTACGACTCCGTCGCCGCTGGACCGGGCGAGCACGATGACTTGGTGGGCTGCGCGGTCTGGGTGGAAGCCGTGCGGGCGCACCTCGCGGCCACGGGCGAGCAACGTCGTTTAGGCATCTGGGTGCTCTTCACCGAAGGGGAGGAGACCGGTCTATTCGGTGCGCGGGCCTTCGTGCGCGAACACCCGGCCATCGATGCGATCGGATTGGTCGCCAACCTGGAAGCCCGCGGAGCTAGCGGCCCGAGCCGCCTGTTCGAAATGGGGCTCGACAACGCGCCGTGGGTCTCGGCGTACCAACGCGAGGCCTCCTATCCATCGGCCTCGTCGCTATCGGTGGAGGTGTATCGCCGCATGCCGAACGGCAGCGACCTCACGGTTTTCCTAGACCACGGCTTGCCGGGGATGAACTTTGCGTACATCGGCGATTGGTCCGCGTACCACTCGCCGCACGACCGCCTCGATCGCGGGGATCTGCGCAGCGTGCAGCATCACGGCGAAAACGGGATGGCCGTGTTGCGAGCGTTCGAGGCCCTCGGCGGAGTCCCGCTGCACGATTCGCAGGTCGCCATCCCCGGCGATCGCGGGCACGTCGATCTGCTCGGGCGCGTGTTGTGGACTTGGTCGCCGCTGACGCAATGGCTCGCGACGGGAGCGGTCTTGCTCGCCCTATTGTGGGTTTGTGCCCGAACCTTCCGCGGGCCGCGGGCGATCGGCGCCTGGTTCTCGGGACTTCTGCTGCATTTCCTGTGGATCGGCTTGCCGGTTCTCGTCGCCGCCGCGTGGATGTGGCCGTTGCGGGGCTGGGCGGGCACCGATCGACCGTTTTGGTCGCGCAGCTTGCCCGCTGCGGTGTTGGCGTTGGGGGCTTGGGGTGTGGCGGCGGCGGCTTTGCTGCCGTGGAGCCGGCGTGTGCCCGAGCGCTGGCAAGTGCGCGCCGCGTTTGGGGTCTACGCGCTGCTCGCCATCGCTAGTACGGCCTTGGTGCCGGGGATTGGATTCCTGTGGGTGCCCGCGGCTGGCGGGCTCGCCTTGGTGGTGCTGGCTCTGCCGGAGTCCCAGCAAGCGAGCGCAGCGGCCGCCGTGGGGGCTGGCAGTCTGTTGTTCTGGATTCCCTTGCACCAAGGGCTCTTGGATGCTTTTGGTTGGGACTCCGCGGTAGCGCTCTTGTTGCCCCAGACGATTCCACTCGCCTTGTGCGTGCCGGCCATGAGCCGTTCGGGCGCCCGTTGGGGATGGGCCGCGGGCGTGGCGGGCGGCTTGTGCTTGGTCTTCGCGGGGGTGGTCACCGCGACGCGGGAACCTTTCACCTCGGCACGGCCGGCGACGCTCAACGTGCGCTTCACCGAAGAGCTCGACGATCGGCGCCAAGCCGAAATCTCGCACGGCTTGTTCCGGGATGTGCCTGAGCCGGATTGGGAAGGTTTGCAGACCGCGGTGTTGGAACGACCTCTCCGGCCCACGGAGGTCCCGCTCGCCAGCGTGCATGCCACCGCAGATCCTGCTTGGTGGCGGGTGCGATTGCACTCGCCGCGAGGCGCCACACAATGGCTTTGGAAAGGCGCGGCCGGGGGGGAACAGCGCGTGCGCTTGGGCTCGCTCGAGATGGCGAGCCATGGCCGCACTTGGCAGATTTTCGGCGCGCCGCCCGAAGGGGTCGAGTTCGAGTACTACGCACCGGGCGGACAGCCCCACGAGTGGGCTTGTTACGACGAGGTGAGCGGCCTTCCCGCCGCCCTGGAATCCTGGGTGGCGGCGCGGGGCACCGCCTGGGTTCCGCGCGGCTCCGGGCACCGCTGGCGCGTGCGCGCGCGGGTGCAAGTGTTCGAACGGGCTTTGGACCCGCAAGACCGTTGAGGCATTTGCGGCCGCAGGGCGCGTTTTTCCTCTTGGTTCGCAAGCGCGCCCCAAGGAGGATGAGAGCGTGATGCCTTCTGTGCCCAACGCTTCCCCCCAGCCCGAGGACCCGACGGGGTCCCGTGAGCTCACCGCGCGCGCAGGGGGCGGCCCCGTTTGGAAACGTTGGCTCGGCCTGTGGATCGTCTTGGCGCTCGCAGGGCTCGTGCGCGTGGCCTATCACTTGGAGCACCAACAGGGTCTCGAGTACGGCGTTCCGACGGTGGATGCGCGCTACCACGATCAATGGGCGCGCCACATGGTGGGTTTGCCGCTGGATCTGCAACCGGAAGAGGGCGACGCTGCGATCTTCGATGGTCCGAGTTTGCGGCCCATCGGCTATCCCTGGTTTTTGGCGGGGGTGTACGCGCTCACGGGCGGCAGCTTGACAGCCGCCCTGATCCTCCAGCACCTGCTCGGCATCCTGGCCGTCGCCATTTTGTGGTTCACCTTGGCGCCGCGTGCGGGAGCCTTGGTGGCTGGGATCGTGAGCGGGTTGTGGGCGGTTCACTTTGCGCCCGTGTACTTCGAGGGGGAACTGCACGCGACCGCTTTGCTGATCGTGCTGCAGCTAGGAGGCTTGTGGGCCTTTCTTCGCTTGCTGGAAGGCAAGGGTTGGGCCTGGGCGGCGACCGCGGGTGGGCTGTTCGGTCTGGCGGCCTTGGTGCGCCCGAACGTTTTGTTGCCCGCTTTCGCCTTGCTCGTGGCGGCGGGATGTTGGCCGCGGTGGTGGCAGCATTCCCAAGACCGTTGGCGCCGTTTGGGCGTCATGGGAGTCGCCGTCGTGCTCGGCGTGTTGCCCGGGGCGATCCGCAACGCTTGGGTCAGCGGGGAATGGATCCCGATGACGGCGACGGCGGGTTTGAACCTGTACCTTGGCCAAGGTCCCCAAGCGACGGGGTTGATCGACTCCGATTTGGGTGAGTTGGGTCGTTTCCGGACCTGCTTCGACTACCCCGATGTGAAGGCGCACGTCGAAACGAAGCTGCAGCGGGAAATGAGCGCCGGTGAACTGGATGCTTGGTTCCGCTCGCAGGCTTGGCAGCACATGGGCGAATCCCCAGGGCGCGCGGTCGGCTTGCTGTTCACCAAAGCCGCGCTGCTGGTGCATCCCATCGAAGTGGGGCACAACAAAGAGGTGGAACTGGAGGTGCGCCACTCGAACGTGCTGCGCTTCCTGCCGTTGCCCTTCACCGGCGTGATGGCCGTGCTCCTGTGGGGTCTGTTTTCGTGGGTGGTGCGCTGGCGAACGCGTGAGCAAGGCTCGGTTTGGACGGCGAGCGAAGCGCGCGTCGCCGGGGTGCACCTCGTTTGGGCGCTTGGGTTCGCTCTGTCCTTGCTGCCTTTCTTCGCCGCCAGCCGTTATCGCGTTCCGTGGTTGCCCCATGGGATCCTTTGGGGGGTGTTGGCGGCTTGGCCGCTCTTGCGCCGCAGGGAAGGACCCCGTTGGTCCGCTGGTTTGGGAGTGTTTGCCGCGGTTCTCGCTTGGACTTTGCTGCATTTCGCCGTGCCTGCGTGGACTCCGTACGACGGGCCCTACCCACATCGTTGGCATGCGGATCGCGGCATGACCGCCGCGCAGTTGGGTCGCTTGGAGCTCGCTCGCCAGGAATTCGAAGCCGCGTTGCAAAGCGATCCCGGCTCGCGCACCGCGCACCTGGAGCTTGCGAATCTGGCGTTGCGGGAGGAGCGCTGGCGAGACGCTCAAGCGGGGTACGAAGCGGTGCTCACCGCCGATCCGAGCCACCCCACCGCGCTGTTCAATCTCGGGTACCTCGCGCAGCGCGAGCAGCGCTTTGCGCGGGCTTTGGAGTACTATCGCCGGGCGTCTCTCGCAGCTCCGACCCTACTGCCTCCGCGGGAGGCCCACACCCAACTGGTTTGGCAGTTGGTCGCCCATCCGCAGGCTGGGGAGCGCGAAGCGGCCCTCGCGATGAAAGCCATGCAGGCCTGGATGCAAGACCGGCCGGGCGTCGCGACCGAGTGGGAGCTGCTCGCCGCATGTCAGGCCAAAACGGGAGAATTCGCGGCCGCCCGCACGAGCGTGCAGCGCGCTTTGGAACTCGCGCGCCAGCGGGAGCCCAATTCCCCCTTGGTGAGGCGCATCGAAGAGGCGCAGGCACGCTACGATCGGGGCGAACCCCCGCGCCTTCCCGGTCGGTAATTGCCGCTCATGCTCCGCACCCTCTCCGTCCTCACCGGCACCCTGCTCTTGGCGGCCGGCCTGCTCATCTTCCTCGTGCCCGGCTGCTCTTCCCGCGAGCCAGAACGGCCCAACGTGCTGTGGATCGTCGTCGATACGATGCGCGCGGATCGGCTCGGGGGGGAATGGGGGTTGACGCCCTACATGGATCGGCTCGGAGAGCGTGGTGTCGTGTTCGAAAAGGCCTACGCTCAGGCCCCGTGGACCCTGCCCTCGATCGGCTCCATGATGACCTCGCTGCATCCCAAGGAGCACGGAGCGGGCGGGCGGCTTGGACAATTCCAATCGGTGCGCGAGGGCGTTCCGACCGCTCCCAAGGTGTTCGCGCAGGCGGGCTACACGACCCACGCGATCGTCAACGTCGAATTCCTGAAGAAGAAATATGGGGTGACCCGCGATTTCGAACAGGTGGATGTGGAGTCGTACTCCAACAACCAAGAGGTGCGCAACGCCGCACGCACCACCGATGCGGCTCTGCGCTACATGCAACAGGAGCGCGACGGTCAGCCGTTTTTTCTGTTGGTGCACTATTTCGACATGCACGCGGTGTACGATCCGCCGCAGCCCTTCCGTCGCCGCTATGCCGCCCCGCCCGACCAAGAGGCCGGCCCGAACCGCACGATGTTCGGGACGCGCGAGCACCTGATGGCTTTGCGCGCTGGGCAACTGGAGCTCAACCCTGAATGGATCGATCGGGCCGAGCGGCTCTACAACGGGGAGGTCGCTTACACCGACGCCGAGATCGGTCGCCTGCTGGACCAAGTGGCGGCCATGGGGTTCGCGGACAATACGCTGATCGTCTTGTGCGGTGACCACGGGGAAGAGTTCCTCGATCACGGCGGTTTTGAACACGGCCACACGGTGTACGACGAACTGATTCACGTGCCATTGATCATGGCCGGTCCTGGAGTGCGTGCGGGCACGCGCGTGCCGCACACGGTGCGCATGATCGACGTCTTGCCCACCCTATGCCAGTGGGCCGACGTGGGGGCCGAGCGCGGGTTCGTGGGCCGTAGTTTGATGCCCGAGTTGCAGGGTGAAGCGGGCGCAGACCGCAACGTGTTGGCTCACGGCAACATGTGGGGGGCGCCCTTCACCGCTTGGCGAGAAGGGCCCTGGAAATTGATTCTTTCGGAGAATGCGCAGCCCGAGCTGTATCGCATGGACGAGGATCCCGGCGAGCAAAACAACCTCAGCGCTCAGGAAAGCGAGCGCTTGCAAGCCCTGCAGGGCACGTTGCAGTCCATGGAAAAGACCATGGCCGCTTTGGGGCGTGGAGCGAACGTGGAGCTGTCGGAAGCGGAACTGGAAGCGCTCAAAGCGTCCGGGTACGGCGGCGGGGATTGAGCGCGCGTGGGCTGCGGCGAGTGCGCCTTCCCAAGGCTGGGTAAGTGCGCCGCAAAGACCTCGGTGCCGCTGAGGCGGTTTTCCCGCGCATTCCTGCGCACCGCGTAGACTAGGGGCGAAAGGAGGGGCCGCCCACGGGCGTCCGCTCGGTCTCCGTACTCTGCGCTTATGAAACTCGCTTGGTGGATCCCCTTGTTCGGCTTGCTCCTGATGGTCGGCGGCGGCTGGTGGTGGATGAGCCGCGGGTCCGCGCCGGAGGAAGCGCCGCGCGGATTGGAATGGGGGGCTGCGCCGGAAGTCACGCCGCCGTCTACGGCCAACGGCGGGTCCGCTCCGGCCCTGCACGGCCTCGTCGAGGAGCCCCAACAGAACCAGGAGGTGCGCACCAACGTGGAAGAGGTGGTGCCCGAAGTCAGCCGTGAAGAGCAGGCGCGGGAGCCGATCGCGGATCGTCATCCCGTGCTTTGGGTGGAGGGCCGGGTCGAGTTGCCCGAGGGCACGCCGCCCGACGAGGTCTTGGAGGTGGTCGCGCGCGGAAAAGTGTTCGAGTGGGACCGGCACGGCCGTCGGGAGCACCGCGTGGCCGTGCAGCGCAACGGAACGTTTCGCGTGGCGGTGGCGGTCGATTCGAAGGCGGCCACCCTGCGCCTCTACGGAAAGTACTGCTACCTGCGCCGGGCCCAGGCTTGGAATGCTTCCGAAGAAGGCGAACTCGTCCTGCAGCCGCGCTTAGGGGCGGCCGTCGATGTGTACTTGCAGCTCCCACTTGGAAAGCCGGCAACCGCCTGGAATTGCGCGGCTTGCCGCCCAGTCGATCGATTCAATTGCGGGCGAAGGCCGAGGGCTACGGCAACCTGCGTTTCGACTTTTCCAACCTTGAGGCCGGCACGCACACCGAGCAAACCCTGACCTTTGTCGAAGAGGCCGTCGTCGAAGGGGCGGTCGTCGACCAGCTCGGGCAGCCTGTCGACCGCGGCCAGGTGCGCGTGACCGTGGCCGACGAGGATGGAGACTATCGCATCTGGGACGATTCGCTCAACTCGACCTTCGATGTGGTGGACGGTCGTTACCGGGCCGTGCAGCTTCCCGCGGGTAACGCGCGCGTCTCTTTCGAGGGCAAAGGCTACACGCAGCCGGAAACCATCGAACTAGAACTGCGCGCGGGTACCACCATCGAGCGCACGCTGCGCCTGCACAGCGGCCAGTCGATTCGAGGGACGGTGCATTGGGCTTCGGGGGAACCGGCCGTCGGGGTCAAGGTGCGCCTGTTGGGGGAAACCACGCCCTTTTTTATGGAGAAAGAGGGACCGACCGGAACCGCTATCGTGGATGCGGAAGGTCAATTCGAATTCACCGGTTTCGAGGACCACGAAGAGTATGGCTTGATCGCCGAGGGGCTGCCGCCCAACAAGCAGCCGCCGGCCGATCTGTCGAGGATCAAAGCTCGCCGCTGGGAACGCGAGAATCGTGTTTTGACCCGAGCCGATGGAGTTCGTCCAGGCGGACTCCCGGTCGCTTTGGTTTTGGGTTTGGAGACCGGTCAGGTCCAAGGGCGGGTGCTCGACGATACGGGCAAGCCCATCGACCGCTTTCGCATTGTGGCGGTACCCAAGCTCAGCGACGACCTCGAAGAGCTCGGCGCGGGGCAACAACGGCACAGTTTCGATGATCCGGACGGTCGCTTCGTCTTGCAGGGGTTGCCGACGGGACCTTGGGTTTTGCGCGCCTCGGCTGCGCGCCATAAGGACGGCGAGCCCGTGGTGATCGAGGTGCCTACCAACGACACCGCTCGCTTGATGTTGCCGCGGGCCGCCATGATCCAAGGGCGGGTCGTCGATTCCAAGGGCAACCCGGTGAAGGCCAGCGTGCGCGCCATGCTCCTGGACGAGCATGGGCAGGAGATGGAGTGGTCCCGAGATACGCGCAAGAGCACCGACGCGACCGAGCTGCTCGGATTCACCCTCAACGGGCTCGATGCGGGCCGCTGGCGCGTCGTGGCCGAACGACACATCGAAGGCAAGAGCCCGCCCTGGGAGGGCACCGTCGTCGTCGGCCAACAGGTGGACGACTTGGAACTGCGTCTGCCGAGCCCGGGGCAATTGGAAGGCACGCTGCACCGGGATTGGCTCCAGGGGGACATGCAGGTCGAGGCCCGCTTTCTCGAGAGCGACGGCGACTACGGAAGCGTGTTCCGCGGGGACGTCCAAAACGATGGACGCTTTTCGGTGGGGGAGTTACCGGCCGGCGACTACCGGGTTTCCGTGGAACGTTCGGTCGAGCCGGAGGGGGTGTCCTACTCCCGCCAGATTTCCTTGAACCTTGAGAAAGAAGTGCGGGTGGACTCGAATCGCACCACCAACGTGCACTTCGAAGGCCGGCCCGCCGACTCGCTAGTGCTGGTTGGTCGCCTGCTGCAAGGCGAGGAGACGGTGCCAAAGCGCATCCTCGAATTCCGCGGACTGGAGCCCAAGCGCGACCAGGTCCAAGCTTTTAGCGAAAGCGATGGTCAGTATCGGGTGGTCCTCGAAGGTCCCGGCACTTACACCGTGCGCATGCGCGATCACAACAACTCCAGCGGTTCGCGCACGTGGCGCATCGAAGTGCAGGGGCGTGGCGAAGTACGGCAAGACCTGCTCCTGCCTGGGGGCCGCTTGAAACTGGTCACCCTGCTGGAAGGCGGGGGCCCGTTCCCCGGCCGCATCCGCACGCGCAGCCTGCAGTTGGTGGGGGGCGATGGGCAAGGAGCCATCCGGCCTGTGCGCAGTACCGAAGAGGGCGTCTTTTTTGAGGGGCTCGCCGAGGGGGAGTACTCCCTGCTCAGCCGCGCCATCCCCGAAGGCGGGCAGCACTACGTCGTGGTGTCCCCCGAGTCGATCACCGTTCGCGGGGACGAGACCGAACAGGTCGAGTCCATCGTGCTCGGGTTGGGTTGCGTCTTGGAGGGGACGGTTTCCGATGCCGAAGCCCAAGACAACTGGTTGGCCGCCTACCGCCAAGCGGAAGGCGGTACGGTGGTCGATTGGGCACGCATCGAAGACGGGCGTTTCCGCTTTGAAGGATTGCCGGCCGGAGAGATCTGGTTGGACCTGCGCTGGCAAGGGGGGGAGGGCGAACGCGTGCCGGTGATTTTGACGCGCGGGAGCCCCGCCCACGTGGAGCTTTAAAGGGGCCCGCAAGGCCTCCAACGACCGCGAGCCAGCCCGGAACCCCCTGGAGGAGTGCCGAGCAGGCTCGCGTTGCGATGGCCGCTGATCAGCGCACCTAGGCCGCCTCTTGGTCGTCGTGCAGACGGTGCTCGAGGGCGTCGAGCAAGGGCTTGAGGTTGCCGAGCATGGCTTGAGCCGCCTCCACCGAAGATTGCTTCTTGGCGAGGCGCGCCATCTTCTCCTCGAGGGATTCGCTGGTGTTTTCGAGGGACTCCTGCAATTCCCCGATGGTCGCCTCTTGCTGGTTGCGAATGGCGTCCAGGGTGTCCACCTGCGCTTCCAATTCGATCGCGCGTTCTTCGAGCAGGCGCACGCGTTCCCGCTTGCTGTGGAGTTCGGCTTCGGTTTCCGCTAGGCGTGCAGCGATCCGCTGCAATTCCCGCTGGCTAGAGCGCTCTTGCTCACTCCATTGAGCCAGTTGCGCGTCGCGCCGGTCGATTTCGGCTTGTAGGGCGTCTACGTGGCCTTGCAGACGTTCGATTTCGGCTTGGTCCTTATGCGCCTGCTCCTCGCCGGCTTGGACCAGTTTCTGCTGCTGCTTTTGGGCCTGGGAGAGCTCCTTCTGGGCGGCCTGCCATTGCTTTTGCAGTTGCTGCTTGGCTTTGCGTAAGTCGGCAGCTTGAGCTTGTTCTTTGGCGAACTTGGCTTCGAGCTTTTCGTAGCGCGCTTGTTCCTTTTGCAGTTCCTTTTGAGCAGAGGCTTCGGCCTTGACGCTCTGCGAGCGCTCGGTTTCCAGCTCGGCGATCGTTTGGTGCAAGCTTTCGCTGTCGGCCTGCAAAGCGGCGAGGCTTTGCTCCCATTGGGTACGCGCTTGCTCGCTCGCCTGGGTTTCGGCGGCTTGCTGTTGGGACTGCTGGGCCAAGCGAGCTTCCAAGGACTGCACCTGCTCTTGCAGGCGCTCGCTTTGCGATTGGGCAGCTTCCAAGTTCGCTTGGGCGCTGGATTGCGCGGCGGCTTGCTGGCTTTGCAGCTCGGCGACGGTTTCGCGCAGGTCTTGGGCTTCCTGTTCGAGTTGCACGCGCTGCGCTTCCATGCGCTGCAACGCTTGCTCGGCCTGGGCCCCGTCCTTTTCGCGCTGCTGCTCTACGCGAGCTTGCTGCTTTTGCAGGCGCTGCAGTTCTTTGGTCAGGGACCGAGATTCTTTGCGCGCCTCCATCAGCTCGGCCTGGGCTGCGGAGCGATCGGCTGCGCTCTGGTCGGACTGCTCGGCGAGTACGGTCTCGAGACGCCCGCACTCGTCTTGCGCTTCCAGCAGGCGGGCTTGCAAGCCTTCCTGCTGGCGGCGCATGGAGGTCAACACTTCCGCGTGCTGATCCGCATCCGCTTGGCGACGTTCCTGCTCGCTCTGCAGGGCTCGTTGCAGATCTTCGAGTTGGGTCTCCAGCTCGGCCGCGCGCGCGGCGCCTTCCTGGGTCCGTGCTCGGGTTGCTGAGCGCGCCTCTTTCAGTTGCGCCTGCAGGGATTGGCGCTTTTCGGTGGCTTGCTTCAGTTTGGCGCGCAAGCTCGCTTCGGTTTGGGCGGCCGATTCCAAGGCTTGGTCGTGTTCGCTTTGCAGGGTTTGAAGAGCGACCTCCAAAGCGTCCCGCTGGGCGTCGACTTGTTTGGAGGCTTTGCGAGTCTCCCGTTGGAAGGCGCGCGCCTCTTTCGTGGCGTTCGCTAGGGTGGCCTGGCTGGTGGCCAGGGCGCTTTCCAACTCTTCGATCCGCTCCTGGGAGCCGCTTTGCAAGGCGTCGTGGTCGGCGCGCAGGGTCTCCAATTCGAGGTGCAGGGCGTTGCTCTCCGAGGTCAACTCATCGATGCGTTGCTGCTGCTCGTGCGCTTGCCGGGCACGCTCGGCTTGATCGCTGTCCCATGCGTTTTGCAGCTTCTCGAGCTTGTTCTGCAGGGATTGCTTCGACTTGCCGGCCTTTTCGGTTTGAGTCTGCACCCGGGATTGGAGGGTATGGATCTGCTTTTGCAGTCTGCTCTCCTGGCCGCGTAGGCGCTCGCCTTCTTGCTCCAGTTGTTGCAGGTCGGCTTGGCGCTGGGCCAGCTCGGCTTGCAGGGCCGCGTTGCGCTCGGATTCCTGCGACTTCTGCGCCTGCACCTCTTCGAGCTGTTCCTGCAGCCCGGTGATCTCGGAGTGCAAAACACGGGATTGCTGCTCGGCCTGGTGGCGCGTGGTAGCGCGCTCGGCATCCGAGGCTTCTTTGCGCGCCCGTTCGTCGCGCAATTCGTCCTGCAGGGCACGGATCTGCGCCTCCCGGTCCGCTACGCTGGCCTGGGCGCCGACGAGTTCTTCCCCGCGAGCGGCGAGGAAACCTTCGACTTCGGCGAGGCGCGCTTCCAGGGCGCCGGTGTCCTGTTCCAAACGCTGGCGTACCCGCTCGAGTTTCTTGCGGGTGGAGTCCGCCGTGGTGCGCTCGGCGTGCAGAGACTCCAATTCCTCGGTGAGGCTGGTGACCTCTTCGGCAAGAGACTTGGTTTGGGCCTCGGCGGCTTCCAGGGCTTGTTGGGCTTCCTGGTGTTGGACCTGGGCTTGCTCAGCGAGCTCCTGCGACGCAGCCAAGTCTTGCTCCAGCTGCGCTCGAGCGCCACGCTCTTGGGCGAGCTCCTCTTGGTAGCCCTCCAGCATGGTTTGATGCTGTTGGAGTTCTTCGGCTAAGCGCGCACCCTCGGCTTCGGCGCGCTCGAGTGCTGCTTGCGTTTCCATCTGGGCCGCTTCCAAGGCCGCGTGTTGTTCGCGCAACGGCTCCAGCTCGGCCTGCAAAGCGTCTTGGGTTTGCCGCAGACGGTGATTCTCTTCCTGCGCTTCGTCGCGCTCGGCCGTGATCTGGGCGATCTCTTCCTGAGTGGACTCGAGTTGGCCGCGTACGGCTTCCAGGTCGTTCTCGATCCGAGCCAATTCCACGGCGCTCTTCTCGGCCTGCTGTTGGGCCGTCTGATGGTCGGACGCGAGGATCGCTTCGCGCTCGGCAAGGGACGTGCGTTCCTGTGCGAGCTCTTCCACCTGGGCGCGCAGATCCACTTCGCTCTGGCTGAGTTCGGTCAGGCGGGTCTCCAGAGCACCCTGCTCGGTGCGGCGAGCCTCTAGCTCACTCGCTTGACGTTCGGTTTGCTCGCGCAGGCGATCCACCTCTTCCGAGAGCACGCTGGCGCGCTCCGCCTTACCGTCGTACTCGACTTGCAGAGCGGTGCGCTGGTCCTCCAACTGCGCTTTGGACTCGCGCAGCTTCTCCACCTTTTGGCGCATCTCCTCGAGGTTCTCCTCGCTTGCGGACAACGCATCGCGCAATTCGGCGATGGTACCTTGCTGCTCGCGGGAAGCCGTGCTGGCCGGCTCCAGGGTCTGCACGCGCTCGGTCAAGCGCTGGATGATCTCGCTTTGCCGTTCGAGCTCCTGGTTTTTCTCCTCCTGGACGGCTTGCAAGCGCGCTTCCCACTCCGCGATACCAAAGTCCGGTTCCTGCGAGTCATTGTGCTCTTCGCTCAGTTGCGGCCAGATGGACTCCATGAAGCGCACCGCTTCCTGCGGACTCACTTCGATCTCTTGCCCGTCCAGCCCCACCAAAGCGCGTTGCAGGGCTTCGATCTGTTGGCTTTGCTGCTGGATGCGTTGGGATTGCTCACGCTCCGAGCGACCGAAGGCCGCCATGATGCCGCGCACCCGTTGTTCTAGCCCCATGAAAGCCTTGTAGCGTTCGTGGACCTGCCCCGTCATGTGGCGGGCCAGGCCGCGCTGCTGGCGGCGGTGCCGACCTTCGGCGGTCATCCAAGCGAACAGGCCGCCGGCGAGTGCACAACCGGCAGCGAACAGAAAGCTGTACAGGGGAGTGATGGGCATGGGATTGGGGGACCACCCAAGGGGGAGGGGATGCGGCAACCTGGGGATAGGTTTCCGGGTGGGCCATCGACGGTCCTCTCCCACCAGCCCAAGCCCAGTTCGGGAAAGCGCGCAGCCGTTTCGCTCGACGGCCCAATGCGAGACGGGCGCCTGGGTATTGGCTTCCAGTCGGCGCGATTTGGGGCACGCAGCCGCGGGGCGCGGGCCACGCGGCGCCGCGTCGGTTTAGCGACGCGAACGGGCCTTGCGGCGACCCTTGCGCTTGGCTTTCGCCTTGTTGCCTGTCACGTCGTCGGGGCCGGCGGGGATCCAATCCGCGTCGGGGGTCTTGCCTTGCACTTCCAACAAGAAGCGCGAGGGATGGCGCTTGATGGTCTGCGAGCCGCGGGCCCGCTCGCTGCACCAGCTCATCTTGAGCACCTTCTGGGCGCGCGTGATGCCCACGTAGGCCAGGCGGCGCTCCTCTTCGATGGTGTCCTCTACCGCCGAGCGCGAATGCGGGAGCAGGTTCTCTTCGAGGCCCACCAAAAACACCCGCGGGAACTCCAAGCCCTTGGACGCGTGCAAGGTCATCAACGTGACCGCCTGGCGGCGCTTGGCATCGTCCGCGCTGGGGCCTTCGTTGGCCGAGAGCGTCAACCGATCGAGGAAGCCGTTGAGGGTTGGACGTTTTTTCTCGTCGTTGTAGTTGGTGGCGAATTGGATGACTTCCTGCACGCCTTCCCAGCGCTTGTCCCGTTCTTTGGGGTCGCTGTAGAGGCGCTCCACCTCTTCCCGGTACCCGACCACCTCGAGCACGCGCTCGATGAGTTCGGGCAGGGACTTGGCCTTGTCGGGGTACTCCTGGCGCAGCAGGTGCAGGTTGTCGAGCAGCCGTTGGGCCGGCGCGACGCGCTTGGGGGAGACCCCGTCGATCTCGTCGGCGACGCCGAAAGCTTCGCAGGCGCTGATGCCTTGTTCGGTCGCGTAGCGGATGATGCGATCCTGGGTGGTTTTGCCGATGCCGCGTGGGGGCGCGTTGAGAATGCGCAGGAAGGACGTTTCGTCGTCGGGGTTGGCCAGCACGCGCAGGTAGGCGAGCACGTCGCGCACCTCCTTGCGGTCGAAGAAGCTCATGCCGCCCACGAGCACGTAGGGAATCTGTTGCAGGCGCAGTTCGACTTCGAAGGGACGGGCTTGCAAGGCCGTGCGGAAGAGGATGGCGAAGTCGTCGTAGTGATGGCCGAGGCGCACCAGTTCCTTGATCTCCCGCACGGTTTCCTCGGCTTCGGTGGTCTCGTTGCGCATCTGCACCGCGAGCACCGGTTCTCCCGGGCCCGCGGCCGAGCGCAGAGCCTTGTCGTGGCGCGCCGTGTTGTTCACGATCAAGCGGTTGGCGCAGGCAATGACCTGTTCGGTGGAGCGGTAGTTCGTCTCCAGACGCACGACCTTGGCTTCCGGGTAGGTCTTGTCGAAGCCCAAAATCTTGCGGATGTCGGCTCCGCGCCAGCCGTAGATCGATTGATCATCGTCGCCGACCACGCACAGGTTGCGGTGTTCCGAAGCGAGCGCGTTGACGATGTCGAACTGGGGACCGTTGGTGTCCTGGTACTCGTCCACCAGGAGGTAACGAAAGCGCTGGGCCATGGCCGAGCGGATGGGCTTTTGACGCAGCAAGCCCATGGACTTGAGCAGCAGATCGTCGAAGTCGGCGCGCCGGGTGCGCTGCAGCTGCTCCTGATAGCGGGTCCAAGCCTTGCCCACGAGCTCGTCGTCGTCGCCCATGGCGGCGTCCAGGAGGGTTTCAGGGGTCAACCCTTTGTTTTTGGCCAAGGAGATGCGGCCTAACACGTCACGGGGTTTGAGGCGGGCTTCGGGAATATGAAGTTCGCGCAAAGCTCCCTTGATCAACGTGAGTTGATCCTGCGCGTCGCAGATCGTGAAACCCCGTTCCCAGCCGAGCTCCGCCTTGTGCTCGCGCATGAATTTTAGGCAAAAGGAGTGAAAGGTTCCGACGGTTAAGCCACCGGCCTTCTTTTTGCCCACCAGTTTGGCGATGCGCTCCTGCATCTCCGCGGCCGCCTTGTTGGTGAAGGTCATCGCCAGGATTTCCTTCGGGTCGGCGCCTTGCTGCAGCAAGTAGGCGATGCGCACCGTGATCACGCGCGTTTTGCCCGTGCCCGCACCCGCCAGCACCAGCAAAGGGCCCTGCGTGGTCTGGACCGCATCCCGTTGTTCGGGGTTGAGTTGACGGAGCAGAGCTTTCATGCGGCGAAAGAAGGTAGCAGCCGCGCTAGGACGACTCCAGGGTCGGCGCGCAGAACAGCGGGGAACCGGTGCTCGGAACCACGCGTGGGTCGGCACCTGTCCCACGGCCCGGCTCCGAGCAGTTTCCCGCGGGGCTGCGATGCGCGAGCGCAGGCCCCTTCGTTAGAATCCCCGAGCACCTTTTCCACGAGAACCCCCCCAGTTCGATGACCGACGCTCAAGATTGGCAAGACGCGCCCGTGCGGCGCGTCGCCGTGAAAGCCACCCAACCCAAACGGCGCGGGGCGATCGTGATCGGCGCGAGCACCGGCATCGGGGCGGAGCTGGTACGCCAACTTGCGCGCCAGGGCTACACGGTGGGGGCGGTCGCTCGTCGGGAAGAACTCTTGCTCGCCTTGCAAGAGGAAATGAAACTCGAACCCGGACGCGTGGTGCCCCTGGCGCAAGACGTGACCGATACCGAGAGCATTCCGGCCGCGTTCGAAAGCTTGGCCCGCGAGGTGGAGTCGGTGGAGCTCTTCATCTACAGCGCCGGCATCATGCCCGACGTAGGTCCCCAGGAGTACGACACCGCGAAGGACCTGGCGCAGATCGAGGTCAACCTGGCGGGCGCTATGGCGTGGTGCAACCAAGCGGCCCGCTTGTTCCTGAGCCAACGCTCCGGAACCCTCGTGGGCATCGGCTCCATCGCCGGGGACCGGGGGCGCAAGGGCAATCCGGCCTACCACGCCACCAAAGCCGGCTTCGCCACCTACTTGGAGTCCTTGCGCAACCGTTTGAGCGAGGTCGGGGTTCACGTGCTCACGATCAAGCCCGGCGGCGTGCACACGCCGATGACCGCGCACCTAGACAAGCTGCCTATGGCCATCAGCGCCGATCGCGCCGCCGCTACGATCATCGGCGCCGCCCAACGGCGCTTTTGGAATACGCGCTACGTGCCCCTGCGCTGGTGGGCCGTTGCGCTCGTGATCAAGTCGATCCCCTCGTTCCTGTTCAAAAGGATGACGATTTGAGCCGCCGACCGACCCGCGATTCCGATCCGCTCGCCGAGCTGGGCGTTCCGTTTCAGTACCTCTACGCCGAGGGCTGGGGCATGGTGTCCGGGGCGTACGGCCGGGTTTTGCGCCCGCGCTGCATCGAAGAGTTGCGTTTGGTGGTGGCTACCTGCGGGGCGGAGGGCATCCCCATGGCCTTCCGTGGAGCGGGGCGCAGCTACGGGGACGCCAGCCACTCCGATCGGGGGGTGATGATCGACATCTCGGGGGTGAACCAGATCCTGGCTTTCGACCCCGAGACCGGCATCGTGGATGCCCAGGCTGGGGTCACGATCGAGCAGCTCTGGAAGTACCTACTGCCGCGCAGTCATTGGCCGGCGGTGGTGCCGGGCACCATGGCGCCGACCCTCGCCGGGGTCACATCCATGAACGTGCACGGCAAGAACAACTTCAAGGTGGGGGCGACGGGCGATCAGATCGAGGACTTGGACCTGCTGTTGCCCAACGGCGAGCTCATCACGGTTGGTCGCGAGTCCAACGAGCGGCTCTTCCGCGGAGTGGTCGGCGGCCTGGGCCAGCTCGGCTGCATCACGCGGGTGCGCATGAAAACCAAACGCGTGCACTCGGGACGCCTCAAAGTGGGGGCCCTCAGCGCGGGCAACCTGGCGGAGATGATGGAGCACATGCGCACCTGGCACAGCGATGCGGACTATCTCGTGGGCTGGGTCGACTGCTTTGCAGCCGGCGAGCGCACCGGTCGCGGGTTGACCCACGTGGCGTGGCACCTCAAGTCCGGCGAGGATCCCCACGGCGGCGAAACCCTGACGGTGCCGTACCAGGAGTTGCCCTCCTCGATCCTCGGTTTCCCCAAGTCGGAGGTCTGGCGACCCTTGCGGGTGCTCAACCGCGATCGCGGCATGCGTTGGCTCAACGGCCTCAAGCATTTCATGGGCAAGCGCGAGGCCAAAAAAGACCCCTACCTGCAGTCCCACGCCGGCTTCAACTTCCTGTTGGACTACGTGCCCAACTGGAAATTCGCCTACGGCCGCAAACCGGGGCACGGCCTGATCCAATACCAACCCTTCCTGCCCGACGAGGTGGCGCACGACGTGCTCGTGGATCTGCTCGGCATGTGCCAGGATGCCGGTCACGTCTCGTACCTGGGCGTGCTCAAGCGCCATCGGCCGGACGACTACCTTTTGACCCACGCCCTGGACGGATGGTCCCTGGCCCTGGACTTCAAGGTGCACCCCGAAAATCGGGGCCGGCTGTGGTCCTTGTGCGACGCCATGACCCAAAAGGTGCTGGATGCGGGCGGCAAATTCTACTTCGCCAAGGACCTAGTCCTGGGGGCCGGGGCCACCAAGCGATTCTTGCCTCCCAAAGATCTGAAGGCGTTCCTTAAACTCAAGGGCGAAATGGACCCCGACGGTCTGCTGCAAACCGACCAGACCCGGCGCGTCCTCGATCCCCTCGGCGATCCCTACGATCCGCCGCTGACCCACTTCTAGCCTTCATGCATCAACCGACTGCCAGCCCGTACCGAGTCCCGTTCGACGGCTCTTTCCGCCTGTCCATGGCGCCGAGCGGTCCGCCGGAAGATGTGCCCGACAAGAAGCACCTCAAGAAGGTCCTGCGTCGCGAGGTCAAGAAGTTGCGGGAACACCAGGAGATGCTCTACGCGCAAGACCAGTACGCGGTTCTGTTGGTTTTCCAAGCCATGGACGCGGCGGGCAAGGACGGCACCATCCGCGCGATCCTTTCGGGCGTCAACCCGGCCGGTTGCCAGGTCAGCAGTTTCAAACAGCCCTCGGCCAAGGAACTGGACCACGACTACCTGTGGCGCACCAACTTGGCGCTACCCGAACGCGGCCGTATCGGTGTGTTCAACCGTAGCTACTACGAAGAGGTGTTGGTCGTGCGCGTGCACCCCGAGTACCTCGGGGCGCAGCGCCTGCCGCATCAGCCGATCTTGCCCGAGCTCTTCCAGGAGCGCTACGAGTCGATTCGGGACCACGAACAGCACCTGGCTCGCAACGGCACGGTGATCCTTAAATTCTGGCTCAACGTCTCCTACGAAGAGCAGCGCCAGCGCTTCCTCGATCGCCTCGATCAACCGGAGAAGAACTGGAAGTTCAGCAGCGGGGATGTGCGCGAACGGGGCTTTTGGAAGGACTACATGCAGGCCTATGAAGAGGCTTTGACCGCCACCTCGCGTCCCTGGGCACCTTGGTACGCGATCCCCGCCGACAACAAAGCCTACATGCGCGCCGCCGTGATCGACATCGTCAACCGCACCATGGAGGAGATGGGCTTGGCCTTTCCCGCACCCTCCGAAAAGGAATTGGCACGCTTCGAAGAGATGCGCTCCCTCTTGCAATCGGAAGAGCCCGCGTGAGCGCCTCCCCGTCGCGCCCGCTGATCGCGGGAGACCCCACGGTGGGACCGAGCGTCTGTTTCGCCACCTGCGCGCCCGGATTGGAGCCGGTTTTGCACCGCGAATTGCAAGCGCTGCGCATGCCGAAGGTCGAGCGGCAAGTGGGAGGCGTGCGCTTCACGGGTGGTCCCGCCGATTGGATGCGGGCCAACCTGTGGCTGCGCACCGCCGGTCGGGTTTTGCTGCGGCTCACGCGCTACGAAGCCCACGGCTCGGAAGCCCTCTACGCCGGGGCCCTCGAGTGCGAATGGGAACGCTGGCTGCGCCCGGGCGGCACCGTGCGCGTGGACGCGCAGAGCAAGGACTCCGACCTGGATCACACCCGCTTTGTCGAACAACGCATCAAGGATGCGATCGTCGATCGGGTCACGCGCCGCGGAGCGCCGCGGCCACAAGTGGTGGGCGAAGAGGCTCACCTGCGCGTGCACGCCCACGTCTATCGCAACCGCGTGACCCTGTCGTTGGATTCCAGCGGCGCCGCCCTGCGCAAGCGCGGTTGGCGCTATGCTCAGGGGCAAGCCCCGCTTTCTGAAACCTTGGCCGCGGCCATGGTGCAGCTGTCCGGCTGGAACGGCAAAGCGCCGTTGGTGGACCCCTTCTGCGGTTCGGGCACGCTGCTGGTGGAAGGCGCTCTGTGGGCGACGAATACGGCCCCGGGACTCCTGCGGGATCGCTTTGGGTTCATGGCCTGGCCTGGCTTCTCCGCCAAGCTTTGGGAGCGAGAACGGAAAGCGGCCGAAGCGGCCCGGCGCCCCCTGGGCAAAACGCGCTTGGTGGGGCTCGACCATCGCCCCGAGCGCATCGCAGAGGCCCAGGCCAACCTCACTGCGGCGGGTTTCTCCAGCACCGACCTGCAGGTGCTGGATGCGCGCGCATGGGCGGGCAAACCGGGCTGGAACGCGCAGATCCTGACCAATCCGCCCTACGGCGTGCGCGTGGGCGAAGAAGCGAAGATGCTCGGCTTGTACGAGCAACTCGGCCAACATTGGAAGGCGGTGGCGCAAGGGTACGGATTGACCTTGATCGCTCCGGTCGAGCTCCTGCCCGCCTTCGGTTTGGCTTGGGAGCAGCAGGTGCCGGTCAAAAACGGGGCGTTGGAGTGCGCGATCGTGAGCACGCAGTTGCCGGAATCCGAATCGGCCGCGCCGCCGGCTTGATTGGCTCAAAAGCTTCGCCCAGCGGTTCAAGCGCCCTTGCGCTTGCGCAGGATCAAGAGCGCATCAAACAACTCGTCGTCGAAGGGCATGACCTCGTCGATTTCGTACAGGAAATCGTGCGCCGCCACCAATTCTAGGGCGGGGACTTTGGCGAGCAGTTTGCGGAACTGCGCTGCGTCGTAGGTGCGAAACTTCCAGCGCGTTTCCGTGCGGCGCAAAGCGTCCTTTTCGCGCACTTTGAGCACGCAGCGCAAGGATTCCAAGCGCGTGCGCCGCACCGGAGGCTGGCTCTCGATGTCGCAAGTTACGTGGGTGCGGCCCCGGGATTGTTCCCAGTGTTCGTGATCGACTTCTTTCGTGCTGTAGTCGGACAGGTGGAAGCCCAACACGTAGATGCCGCCGGGGGCGAGGACGTTCGCCACGCTCTGCAGGTGCGCTTGGGCGTCCACCTCGCGCAGGAGGTATTTGAAGGTGCTCACCAAGCAGTGGGCAAGGTCGTAAGGCCCGCCGGGTGCGGGCGCCTGCATGTCCGCTTGCACCAGCTTCGCGCGCAGGTCCTTCTCCCGCAGGCGTGCGCGCCCGTACTCCAGCATGGAGGCGCTGCGGTCCGTTCCCGTCACGCGGTAGCCGCGTGCAGCCATTTCCGCCACCAGGCGCCCGCTGCCGCAACCCGGCTCGAGGATGCGCTTGCCGCGGCTCAGGGCGTAACGTTCGAGCGCATCTTCGAGGAAGTCGGCTTCGAGCTGCGTATCCTCATCGAAGATGATGTCGTAGTAATGCGGCGTCTCGTACCAATCGAGGGTTTCGACGGCCGTGGGGGAGGGGTGGGGTCGCGGGGGCGCCATGGCTCAATGAAAGGATGCGTACATGCGACGGGCCGGAGTGGAGACAAAACGATCGTCCTCGGCGATCCAGGCGGTCAGCTCGCCGCCCCACACGCAGCCGGTGTCGAGGCCGCGGGTGCGCTTCTCTTCCACCAGTCCACGCATGGCCCAATGCCCGAACACAACCGTGCGAGTCTCGTGGGTTCGCTCGCGCCAATACTGATCCCAGGGGGCGAAGGGCGGCTTGGCGCGCCACATCTTTTTGGGCGCCATCTTGCCCTTGGGCGAGCAGAAGCGCACCCGCGTCACGAAGTGCGCATCCTCGCAGGGATCCCAGGGGTCGAGGTCTTGCAGCGCTTCGACGGGATCGTCCCAGGTGGGGCACAACCCCGCGTGCACGCAGATCCATTCCGGCCAAGCGCGCACGAAAGGGCGCTCCGCCAACCAGTGGATGAGTTCCTCGGCGTCCGGATCGCGCAGGAGTTGTTTGAGGGTGTCGCGGTTGTCCCGGCGGCCGTGGCCCTGGAGGGCGGCGATGGCGTGCAAGTCGTGGTTGCCCAGCACGCCCCCCGCGCCCAGTTGCTGCAAGAGGCGCAACACCCCAGCGGAATCGGGGCCTCGGTTGACGAAATCCCCGACCGGGTGGAGCTCGTCACCGGCGGGGTCGTAGCGCACCTTCTCCAGCAGCGTTTCGAGCTCGGCTCGGCAGCCCTGGATGTCCCCGATGAAGATATGGCGCGCCATGGCGGGGAAAATGCCAGTTTCGGCACGCGACTTCCACCCCCAGGCGCTTCTACGGTGGGTCCCGGGGGTGGCTTGCGGCTACGCGGGGCCCTGCTGGGAATCCCTCGCAGACCTCTTGGCAAGGGGGGGCCGGGGACGTATGCTCTCCGCTCGATTTCTGAGGGCTCCGGTTGAGGACGCCCGTCCTCCCGATCCGCCCTCCGGCAGGTCCTCCGACCACCCCAGCAACACCTCGTCATGGCCAAGTCTCAATTCAAAGCCGGCGGCCCCACCCGCGGTCGCCGTCGTACCCGCAAGATCGGCATGGGCTCCGGCAAGCACATCGCCGCGGTCCGCAAGAAGAAAAAAGGCTGATTCAGCCTCGCGCTGGATCGTCCGGGGGGCGCTGCGCGTTCCCCGCAAAGGCCCGGTTGCGACCGGGCTTTTTTTGTACGCCCCCCAACCGTCTGACGCCCGCCACCCCCGTTGAATCCTCCCAGCGCGATCTTTGCGGGCCTGTTTTCGGCCGCTGCCTGGGGGGTGGCTTCGCTGCTCTTCGCCCGCTTCTTGCGCTCGCACGGGGGCGAGCGTCCGCCCTCCGCGGCCGGAGCGAACCTCTTCAAGAACACCCTGGCCTTCGGCGCGTTTTTGTGCCTGTGGCCTTTCTGGGGGGGCAGCCTTCCGGGCGGTGAGGTCACCGCTTGGCTGGTGATCAGCGGGGTGCTGGGTTTTGCCTTGGGGGACAGCCTGTACTTCGCGGCGTTGCCGCGCTGCGGCGTGCAAACCGCGGCCATGGTGGGGCAGTTCAACGTGCCCTTGGCGGCCTTGATGGGTTACCTCTGGGGCGGTGAGCAGTTGAGCTGGCCCACCCTACTCAGCATGGCCGTCGCCATGACCGGGATCCTGCTCGTGATCTCCGATCCGTTCCACACGGGCAAAGGCCAACGCATCCGCGCCTACAAGGCCGGGGTGCTCTTCGCGGTGCTCAACGCGCTCACGATCGCATCCGGCATCTTCGTGGGGCACGTGGGCATCGAGGACGTGGACCTGTTGCCCGGCACTCTGCTGCGCATGTTGGGGGGCATCCTGGGAGCCTTCTTGGTGGCGCCCTTGTGGGGCGGGTTGGCCCGCGCCCTGGGCGATCGGGAGGAGAGCGCTGGGCGCGAGGTGCGCGCCTTGGTGGCCCCCTTCCGTCGGCGAGCTTGGTGGAAGCCGCTCGTCGTGGCGTCGTTTGCGGGCTCGGTGCTGGGATTGATTCCCTACCACGTGGCCTTGCGCGACTTGGATACGGGCGTGGCGGCGGTCATGTTTGCCACGACACCACTGTTCACCTTGCCCTTGAGCCGTTTGTTCGGCGAACGCTACGGGCCCCGCTCGGTGATCGGAACCCTGGTCGGGTTCGCCGGGGTGATCGGCGTGATCCGGACTCTGGCTTAGGCGCTCGATTGCGCCGAGCGGGTCATCGGACGGCTCGCTTGCGAGCGTTGGGGCCAAAACACGAGCGCGAAACCCACGAGCGCAAGCCAAGCCAACTGCTGATGCCCGCTGTGGGCTTCCGGTCCGGACTGGGCGGGCAGCTCTCCGGTGGCCTGCAACACCTGGCTGGCGTTGTAGGCGAAGTGGAACAGCATCGCGGGCCACAGGGCTCGGGCACGCAGGGTCAAAAGACCCAGCAGCAGGCCCAGGATCGCGGTCGGCAGGATGCGGTGCACCGAACCGTGGGCGGCCGCGAAGAAAAGCGTTTGCCACAGCAGGGCTTTGCCCGTCGAAAGGCCGCGCCGCAAGCTGGAGAACACAGCGCCGCGGAAGAATAGTTCTTCGCAGATCGCCGGGGTGAGCGCCATCAGGAAGAGCATCTGGACGGTCGATAGCTCGCTCAGCATGGTCTCCAAGCCGGCCGCCTGCTGCATGAATTGCGGTAGGGGCAGCAGGGATTCTTGCCAGGTCAGGAAGTGCTGCATGCCCAAGGTCATGGCGGGCACGAGCAGCAGGGCGCCCAAACCCACCGACCAGCGCCCCGGGCGTAAGCCCAGTTCCGCCGCGAGAGAAAAGCGAGCTGGTTGTGCTTCGCCGGGCCAGGGTGCCCAAGTGCGACGCGCGCGCCAAGCGCACAGCAGCGCGAGCGGCGGCAAGAGTCCCCACATGGAGTACGCCACCCCCCAGGTCGGGATGCGGGCTTGGATCGTGTAGCCCACCAAGTAAAACGCGAGCACGCCGGCGAAACCCCAGCGCATGCCGTGCCGCGCCGGGCCTTGTTTCGCGAGTCGCCGGGCTTCGCTCGTGCTGGCGAGGGCCCGTTCTCCCTCTAACATGCCGCCCAAGCGGCGTAGGGTCCACGCCACCCACAGGAGGTGGCTGACGGTCATCACCACGAAGTGCAGCAGTTGCACGTCGCCGCGCAGGATGTCGCGCAGCACCAGCGCGGGCCCCGTGAACGGAATCGCGCTGAGCACGGCGTTGTTGGGCAAGCTGGGTTGCAGCACCACCGCCGAGGGAATCGCGGCCAGCAAGGTGATGGGGAACAGCAGGTACTGGCCCTCGCGGAAGGTCTTGGCGTGGCCCAGCGCCATGCACAACAAACCGCACAGGAGCAACGCTCCAGGCAGGTAACCCAAGGCCCCGACGAGCCGCGTGACGCGCAAGCCGTCCATCCCGCCGCCTGCCCCGTCGCCGGTCCAACCCATCGCGACGCATAGGTACAGGGCCCCCAAGTTGGCGAGCAGGGTTGCGAATGCGGCGACCGCCACCGCCGTGTATTTGGCGAAAGCCAAGGTACGTGGGGAGATCGGCTGCACCAGGATCGACTCCAAGGTGCCCGCCTCGCGCTCGCCGGCAAAAACCGTCAAGGCCGCGAAGGCTCCGCCCGAGATGAGCAGCAAGACGAGCAGCATGGGCAACAGACGACCCAGGTTGGCGCCGCTGCGCTCTTCGGCACTCGCGATGTCCACGGTCTCAAGCGCCAGGAAGGCGGCCGGGTCGCCGCCGAGCAGTTCTTCGCGCAAGGCCTGCGTGCGGGCTTCTTCCAGGTCTCGCAAGGCCCCCGCGATGCGGCTTTGGGCTTCACGGCTCTCGTCTTGTTTGACGTCGAAGTAGATCGAGATCTCGGGGCGCTGCGGCCCGCTGCGACTGGCGTGCGCCACGACGAGCAACACCTGCGGTTCCTCCACGAGCTGTTCGTAGAGCTGGCGGCGTTGGGTCTTGGCCTCGACGGGGTCCGGCGCAGATTCCGGTTCGGCGAGGGTGCTGGTGCGTTCCTCTTCGAGGGTCCGGGCAGCCTGTGCATCGACCGGCACCCACTCCACGGGGTCCGCGGCGGCCAGCGCCTCCCAAATCGGCGCCTCCCAGGGCTCGGGGAGGGCAGAAAAGTCGTAGGCGACGCTCAACGAGCGACTCGCCAAGGACTCTTGGGAGATCTTCTCGATCTTTTTCTGGCCGGCGAATAGCCACGGATACAACAGCACCGGCAGCACGATCGCCGCGAACAGCGCGCGCTTGTCGCGTACGAGCTGCAGCAGCTCGACGCGCAGGATGGCCGCGAACTGTTGGCGGGCTTGCGGTTTGGATCCGGTCATCAAGAAGCAGGCGCGGACTCCTGGGCCGCTCGTTGCACCAGTTCTTTGAACACGTCCCCGAGCCACTCTTGGCCCGTTTCCGCCCGCAGTTCCTGCAGGGTGCCCACCGCCAAGGTGCGCCCGTGATCGACCACGCCGATGCGGTCGCATAGGCGTTCCGCTTCGGACAGGATGTGGGTGGAGAACAGCACGCAGCGCCCGCTCGAACGGCGGCTCTCGATGAAGTCGATCATGTCGCTGGCCGCCATGATGTCGAGTCCGGTAGTGGGCTCATCGAGGATCAAAACCTCCGGATCGTGCACCACCGCGCGCGCGATGTTGACGCGCTGCTTTTGGCCCGTGGAAAGGGCTTCGCACCGCCCGTCCGCAAACTCGTGCAGTTGGAAGACCTCGACCAGTTCCTCGATGCGCTCCTCGAGCGGTCCTTTGGCGATGCCGTGCAACTGGCCGAAGTAGCGCAAGGTCTCCCGGGCGGTCAAACGAGGATAGAGCCCGGTGCTGCCGGACAGGAAACCGATGCGTTGCCGCACCCCCATGGGGTCGCGGGCCGCATCCACGCCGGCGATGGAGGCGTGCCCATCGGTGGGCACCAAGATGCCCGCCAACATGCGCAGGGTGGTCGTTTTGCCAGCGCCGTTGGGACCCAGCAAGCCAAAGATCTCGCCGTACTCGCAGCGCAGGTCGAGTCCGCGCACGGCTTGGACTTCGCCCCGCTCGGGATCGAAGAAGGTTTTGACGAGGCCGGTGGCTTCGATCGCGGGCCGATCGGCCGGAGCTGCGGCGGGAGCGTGGGATTGAGGATCTTGCACGGTGTTAGGGTTTTCCGACGGGGGTGGCGCGCCCTTGGCGCAGGCGGCGGAAGAGGTCTTTCAGGGACATCGAGGATCCCGCAAACGCTAGGGCCTCCAGGCTCAATAGGCGCACGCACAAGCGCACGGCGAGCCACGCGCTGGCGCACAGCACCAAGGCGGTGGTCAGGTAGGGGATCGGCAACCACTCCATCACGAGGATGGCGCGCACGGCGAGCACTACGTTGATGACGGGGATCAGCGCCCAAACCACACTAAGTTTGAGGCCGGGCATGATGCCCACGATGGCGGGCAGAATGAAGGCCATCTGGGCGGGGCCCAGCATGGCTTGCCCTTCTTTGAAGCTCTTGGTCAGACCGGCGAGAGCCGTCAAGACCGCCGACACGAAGAAGCAAAACAGCGCGATCAGCGGCAGGGAGTAGAGCAGCGCCAGGAAGGGAAACTCGATCGAAAAGGGCACCTTGGGACCCAGCGTGCCCACCAGGTGCCGCGCCGCGATGCCCATAAAGGTCAGATTCAGGATCGTTGCGATGAAAGCCAAGGTGCTGGTCGACAAGATCTTGCCGAGCAATACGTGCTCTCGGGACAAGGGCAGCAGCAGGGTGGTCTCGGCGGTGCCGCGTTCCTTTTCGCCCGCCGTAGAATCGACCGCAGGGAAAAACGCTCCCATGACCGCCATGAAGACGATCATCATGGGCAGAAACAAGGACAGCAAAAACGCGCCTTGGTCCCGTTCGGCGGTGATCGTGTGGGAGGTCACGTCGAAGGGGTCCAAATCTTCGTCGCCAAGCCCCTTTTCCTGAGCGGCCCGATCGCGCAGGTCCCGTTGCCATTGACCCACGAGCCGGCTGGTGCGCTCACCGGCCAACTCGGATTGCGACCGCGTGCTCTCGATGAATAGTTGGGCCGACTCGTCCGAGGACGGGTCGGGTAAGCGCAAGACGGCATCCGGCCGATCGGCGCTGTGCTCCTCTTGGGTCGCGCTCGCTTTCGGGGCTCGCAGGTTCGCGCGCAAAGTCTCGACGTCGGCGTTGGGCCACCAGTCGGTGCGCAAAAGGGTGTGGTTGGGGCCGTCATCCAGCTCGGCCATCCACTGGGCTTGGACCTGGGCCACTCGCTCGGGCGCACCCACCAAAGCGACCTCGACCGTCGTGCGTTCTTTGTGGCCTTGCACCACCAGGAAGCCCTGCAGGATCAACCAGAACAAGATCGGATACATCACGATCGGCAGCACCACCGAGTTCACGACGGTTTGCCGATCGCGCAGGCTGGTGCGCAATTCTTGGGCGGCCACGTGGTAGATGGCGGACCAACCTCGGGGAGCGCGGGGGGAGGGTGCGGATGCCATGATTCGGTGCCTAGCGTAGCCGTTGGCCGGGGCGCGAATCATCCCCTAACCGGCAGGGAAGCGGGGAAAGCGGCGTGCCGGGGAATCGAGGTTCGACGGGATGGGGCCCTCGAGAGTGGACTCACTTCCTAAAGCGCTCCCGTCGATCGTCCGATAACCGGCGAGATGGAAACTCGGCCACAAAGCACGCCTACGCCGAGCGACTCGGAATATTTTTCAGAGTCCCAGGCGACCCAAGCTTCCCCGGCCTCGCTGGCGGAGCTGATGAGCGTGCCCGGCGAGGTTCGCGGGGCCCTGCCCCCCGTGGAAATCGACCCGCGCCTTCCCCGGGTGCCAGCCTCGATGGCGAAGCCCTATTGGAACCGCTTCCTGTGGAGCGTGTTCAAGCTGGGTTTACCCTTGGCGGTGATGGTGAGCCTGACCTTCAACTACTCGGAAGTGCGCGGCGCGTCCATGATGCCGGGCATTCACGACCGCGATCGCATCCTCGTCGACCAACTGACCTACGCATTTGCGCCGGTCGATCGCGGCGACGTGGTGGTTCTGCGCTATCCCCTCGACCCGCGCATGGACTACATCAAGCGCGTGGTGGGGTTGCCAGGCGATGAAGTCGTCGTGCAATACGGCGGCGTATGGGTCAACGGGGATCCCGTCGAGGAACCCTACGTGTCCGTGCGGGCGATCGACCCCACTACCAGTTTGCGCACCACCGTGCGGCCCGGGCACTACTTTGTGCTGGGGGACAACCGCATTAAGAGCTCGGACTCGCGCGACTTCGGCCAAGTGCCCCAGGAGTTGGTGCGCGGGCTCGTGCGCCTGCGCGTCTGGCCTTTGGACCGCTTCGGCTGGATCGACTGAGCGGCGGCTCACATGACGCCGTACGCTAGCATGGCGTGGGCTACCTTGCGGAATCCGGCGATGTTAGCTCCGCGCATGTAGTCGACGTACTCCCCGTGTTCTCCGAATTCCACGCACTGGTCGTGGATTTCGCTCATGATGCGTTGCAGGTGCTCGTCCACCTCTTCGCGATTCCAGCGGATGCGCACGCTGTTCTGCGACATTTCTAGGCCGGACACGGCCACCCCGCCAGCGTTGGCGGCTTTGGCGGGAGCGTGCAGGACGCGCGCTTCGCGCAGCACTTCGATGGCCCCCGGAGTGGTCGGCATGTTGGCCCCTTCCGCGACCGCTTGGCAGCCGTTGCGCACCAACGTGCGTACGTCGGGCTCTTCCATTTCGTTTTGGGTGGCGCAAGGAAAGGCGAGCTCGCACGGCACCTTCCAAGGGCGCCCCTCCGAAAACTCGCAGCCAAAGTGCTCCGCGTACTCCTGGATGCGGCCCCGGCGTTCGTTCTTGAGCTCTTTGACCCACTCCAGCTTCTCCTGCGTGATCCCTTCGGGGTCGTAGATGAAGCCGGAGGAGTCCGAGAGGGTGAGCACTTTTGCGCCCCGCTCGATCAGTTTTTCGGCACAGTGCGTGGCCACGTTGCCCGCCCCCGAGATGGCGCAGGTCTTGCCCTCCAGCTCTTCCTGGCAGCGCTGCAGCACGTTCTCCATGAGGTACACCACTCCATAACCCGTGGCTTCGTTGCGGATGTGGCTGCCGCCGAATTCCAACGCCTTGCCCGTCAAGACACCCTCGAAGCGGTTGGTGAGCCGCTTGTATTGGCCAAACAGGTACCCCACCTCGCGCGAGCCCACTCCGATGTCGCCCGCCGGCACGTCGGTGTCGGGGCCCACATGGCGGTGCAGCTCGGTCATGAAGGACTGACAAAAGCGCATCACTTCGTTGGCGGACTTTCCTTTGGGGTCAAAGTCCGAACCTCCTTTGCCGCCGCCAAGGGGCAGGCCCGTCAAGCTGTTCTTGAAGGTTTGCTCAAACGCGAGGAACTTCAGGATGCTGAGGTTGACCGAGGGGTGGAAGCGGATGCCGCCCTTGTACGGGCCGATCGAGTTGTTGCACTGGATGCGGTAGCCACGGTTGACGCGGATGTTGCCTTCGTCGTCTTCCCAGCACACCCGGAAGATGATGATGCGGTCCGGCTCGGTCATGCGCTCGAGGATTCGCTTGTGTTCGTATTGCGGTCGCTCGGCGACGAAAGGAAGGATGTTCACCGCCACCTCCTCCACCGCTTGGTGAAACTCGTGTTCGCCGGGGTTGCGTCGGCGCAGGCCGGCGAGGAAGCGTTCGAGAGAATCCTGATGGGTGCTTTGCATGGATCGTAGGGGTGGGGGCAGGCCTGCATCGTAGGGCATGGTCCCTTCTGCGCCCGAGATCCTTCGCAGTCCGGTCCCAACCCGATGCTGGGGATCGGAACTTTTCCTGCCGAGGGTCGAGTCTGGACGGGCAGGCGCTACGGTAGGGCCATGCAAGACCAGTCCACCGGTTCCCCAGTCGTCCTCATCAGCGGGGCGGGCCGGGGGCTCGCGCAAGCGGTCTCGGAGCATCTCGCCCAGCAGGGCTGGCGCGTGCACGGGATGGCTCGGGATCCGGAGCGTCTCGCGGGCCTCGCCGACCGGTTGGGCCCGGAAAGGGTCCACCGAGGCGACTTGCGCGATCCGGCCACGGCAACGCGCGTGGTGCAGGCGGTGCTCGAGCGAGAAGGCGCGTTGCACGGTTTGGTCCACGGCGTAGGCACGTACGCCACCGCGCCGCTCGCTGACACCCCGGTCGAGACCTTCGAAGATCTGTTGCAGACCAACTTGATCTCCGCCGTGCGCCTCGTGGATGCAGCCCGGCCGGCTTTGCGCGCCGCCCATGGACAGGTTCTGTTGTTCGGTGCCGCGGGCCTGGAAGGACTTCGCGCTCGCCGCGATACGGCCGCTTACACCGCCGCCAAAACCGCGCTGCTGGTCTACATGCGATCGCTCGCGCTCCAAGAAGCGCCATTCGGTGTGCGCGTCAACATGGTGTCACCGGGGATCGTGCCCCATGCGGGCGCTGCACCCGATTCCCACGACCCGGAGCTGTGGGGATCGATCCCGCTCGGCCGGCCGGGTCGTGTGGAGGAAATCGCCGACGCCGCAGCTTGGTTGCTGCAAGCCGAACACGTGACCGGGCAGAATCTGGAAGTGGCGGGCGGATTCTTACTCTAGCGGCCCGCCCCGGGCTCATTCGAAGAAACGGTTCCCACGGCTCACGCCTCCCGGTTGGGGACCATTTCTGTCCTAAGTCCTTCGCGCAACAGGCACCTCTGCTGACCTCCAAGCCCAGCGTCGCGTTGGCTCGCAGTATCCAACGGGATCCGGTGGCGTTCCGTGCTCCAGGTGCGGTAGGCCAAAAAGCGTACCTGCCGAGTCCAGGGTTTTGGGATAGGTTCTAGACTGAACGCATGCAAACCGTGATCGATCGAAACCCCGCCAACGGGGAAGTGCTCGCCGAGATTCCCGGCGCGAGCGTAGAGCAAATCCGCGCCGCCGTGGCTCGCGCTCGCGCGGCGCAACCCGCCTGGGCCGCGCTGTCCGCCGAAGCCCGTCGCGAAGCCTTGTTGGCTTCTTTGGGGACCTTTGAGAATCGCAAGGACGAGCTGGCGGACACGATCACCCGCGAGATGGGCAAGACCCGGCGGTCGGCCCTCGGCGAGGTGGAAGGCTACCTATCCGGCCTGGAAGCCAAGACCCGCGAGATCGTCGAAGCGATCGCCCCGCAACCCTTCGCAGGCACCGAGGACGAAACCCAATTGGTGCGCGTGCCCCATGGTGTGGTGGCCGCCATCACGCCGTGGAACTTCCCGCTGGGCATGCCCTTGTCGATCTTGATCCCCGCCCTCGGCACGGGAAACTCGGTGGTTTTCAAGCCGAGCGAACACGTGCCGTTGACCGGCGCTTTGATCCACCAGGTCTTGGCGCAGCACTTGCCGGAGGGCGTGCTGGAGTTGGTGCAAGGCGCCGGCGACGTCGGCGCGGCCCTGGTCGACGCCGACATCGACATGGTCGGCTTCGTCGGCAGCCGGGCCACCGGCATGCGCATCATGGCGGCGGCGTCCCAAGGCTTGAAGCGCCTCGTGCTCGAGTTGGGCGGCAAAGACCCCATGGTGGTCTTCGCGGACGCGGACCTGGAAGCGGCCGCCGAAAGCGCGGTGACCCACAGTCTGCGCAACACCGGTCAGGTGTGTTGCAGCATCGAGCGCGTCTACGTGGCAGAACCGATCGCGGCGGCTTTCGAGGAGCGCGTGCGGGAAAAGGCCCAGGCTTGGCACCATGGAGACGGTTTTGCCGAAGGCGTCGCCATGGGCCCCTTGGTGAGCGAGCACCAGCGCGACATCGTCGATCAGCAGGTGCAAGAGGCCCGCGCCGAGGGGGCTCGGGTGGTGCTGGGGGGGCAGAAGCCCGATGGTCCCGGCTTCTTTTATCCCGCCACGGTCCTGGCCGATGTGCGCCAAGAACAGCGCATCACGCGCGAAGAGACCTTCGGTCCGGTCATCGCCCTGACGCGCTTTTCTGGGGACGAAGCCGAAGCGATCCGCCTGGCGAATGACACGCCGTACGGCCTAGGCGCCAACGTCTGGACCCAAGACCTGGATCGCGGTCGGCGCGTGGCCGCGGCCCTGCAAGCTGGACAGGTAGGCGTGAA